>NZ_CP132311.1:0-300000 GCF_030733845.1 Shinella zoogloeoides | reverse complement strand
GTGGTCGGCTTCATCCTGCTCTTCGCCTGCATCTGGCTGCTCTTCTGGAACGAGGGGCGTTCCGTGAAGACCTACCGCGCACTCGTCGAGGGCGCCGGCCTCGTCGTTTCGGTCGACAACGGCAGCGTCGACCCCGCCAACGACGGCAAGCTCGTGCACGTTTCCGGGCCGGTGAAGCCCGTCGGCATGCCGGAGGACGATGTGCTCGGCATCTCTGCCGACGGCGCTGCGGGCCTCGAGCGCATCGTCGAGATGTACCAGTGGGTCGAGACCTCGAAATCGGAGACGCGCAAGCAGCTTGGCGGCAGCGAGGAGACTGTCACCACCTATTCCTACCACAAGGAATGGAAGCGAAACGAAGTCAGCTCCGGCAGCTTCCGCCAGTCGGGCCACGACAATCCGCAAAAGCCGATCGACGATGCGAGCTTCGCCGTGCCGTCGGCGACGATCGGCGCCTTCAGCGTCGACGGCCGCGCCGTCGCCCGGCTCGGCGAGGAGCGCCCCGTGCCGCTGACGGCCATCGAGGCGAACCGGCTCGGCGAGGCCGTCACACTCGGCAAGCCCGTCTCGACGATCGCCGGACAGGCCGTCTTCTCGTTCGATCCGCAGAACCTTCAGGTCGGCGATATCCGCATCCGCTTCGAGCGCTCGGACATTGCAGAGGCGAGCTTCGTCGGCGCGCAGCGCGGCACTGGCCTGACGCCCTACAAGACGACGAACGGCCGCGATCTCTTCCTCAGCGATGCCGGTCTCGTCGATGCCGCTGCCATGTTCGACGCCGCGCAGAGCGAGAACACCATCATCACCTGGGCGCTGCGCATCGGCGGGCTGGTCGGCATCTTCGTCGGCTTCGCCTCTATCCTCTCCATTCTCGGCGTGATCGCCGACGTCGTGCCCTTCATCGGCTCGATCGTGCGCTTCGGCACGACGGCGATCGCGCTCATCTTCACCCTGCTGATCGGGCCGGCCATCATCGCCATCGCCTGGATCGCCTATCGCCCGCTCATCGCCATCGCGGTTCTGGCCATCGGCATTGCGCTTGCGGCAGGCATCCTCTATCTGCGGCGCGGCAAGGCGGCAGCAACACCCGTTCCCGCCGGGGCATGACGACAAAGGCGGGATGAGCGACGCGTGACCTTCTATATTTCGAAGACCTTCTGGCTGGTTGCCCAGCCGCTCTCGCTCGCCCTGCTCTTGCTCCTTGCCGGCCTCATCGCCGGTTTGCTGAAGTGGAACCGCATCAAGGCGCTTGCCAGCGTGGCGGCAGCGCTCGTGCTGTTCCTCACGCTCTTCACCTCGACCGGTGCGGTGCTCCTGCAATCCCTGGAGGACCGCATCGCCCGCGCCGAGCTGCCGGCCGGCGGGCCGGCCTGCATCATCACGCTCGGCGGCGGCTTCGAATCGGAGGTCATCGCGGCACGCGGCGGCTTCGAGATGACCCAGGCCGGGGACCGTTTCGTCGAGACCTTGCGGCTTGCTATGCAATTTCCCGAAGCGCGCCTCCTGATTTCGGGCGGCGACGGCTCTCTGAGCGGTGCCTATGAAGGCGACGCGGTGGTGGGAACGCGGTTCTTCGAGGCTTTCGGCGTGCCAGCCGCGCGGGTGATCCGCGAGACGCAATCGCGCGACACATTCGAAAATGCGGGGAACACGGAGGGGCTTCTCAAGGAAAACGGCCTCGAACGCTGCCTGCTGGTGACCTCGGCCTTCCACATGCCGCGCTCGGTCGGACTCTTCCGCAAGCTCGGTCTCGAGGTGCTGCCATGGCCGACGGACTATCGCACGACCGGTACGGCGCGCCTCGCGCTCGACCTCACCCAGCCCTCGACGAACAGCCAGTTGATGACGACGGCGCTGCGCGAATGGACGGGTCTCTTGTTCTATTACCTCGCGGGCCGGACGCACGCCTTCTTCCCGCAATAGCCGCCGTTCTCACTTCTTCGAAATCGTCTCGAAGCGGGCGTTCCGCACGCGGATGGTCATGGTGCAGTATTGGTCGTCGTCGCGTCCGCAGCTTGCGGCGTTTGCCTTGAGCTCCAGCACCATATTGCCGAAGCGCTTCTTCATGCCGTAGCCGTAAAGATCGGCATTGGCGGCGAGGAAATAGCCGCCTTCGGCGACCTGGATATAGAATTCGTGCGGGCAGCCGACATCGCCGCACAGGCCGCCCGGCACACCGTCGCAGTTGACCGCGCCGAGGTTGAAGATCGCATCGACGAGGCGGTCGTTGTTGAAATCGACATTGTCGGCGAAATCCTCGCCATAGACGGCCGTCTTGCAGCGCTTGGCGACCTCCGCCTGAACGGTGGCCAGCGCATCCGGCACGATCTCGGCGGCGCGGACCGGCATGGCGGCCGAAACCAGGGCGGCGCAGAGCAGCGCAAGGAACTTCATGCGGATGGCCATCTCTCGAACCTTTCCATGGCAAGCGATTCGGTCATTATGCAGCCGGGGCCGCGCGCGGCGTGATTCTGCCGGCGCGCGCACTCTACCGCGGCAAAGCTGTCGCGAGGCTTGGCCTGTGGGCGCGCCGCACGAAGAGGGGGAAAGACGTGTCGATCCTGGAACTGCTCGACTATACGGGCGTCGCGGTCTTTGCCGCGACCGGCGCGCTTTCGGCCTCCCGCAAGCAGCTCGACATCATCGGCTTCCTGTTTTTGGCGGCCGCGACCGGCATCGGCGGCGGAACCTTCCGCGATGTGATCCTGGGCGCGACGCCGGTCTTCTGGGTGGTGAACCCGACCTATCTCATCGTCTGCGTCGTCGTCGCGCTCGTCGTCTTCGTGCTCGCGCACCGCATCGAGTCGCGCTATCGCCTGCTGCTCTGGCTCGATGCCATGGGCGTCTCGGCCTATTGCGTGATGGGCGCGGCCAAGGGCTTTGCCGCGACCGGTTCGCCGACGGTGGCGATCACGACCGGCGTGCTGACGGCGAGCTTCGGCGGCATCATCCGCGATCTTCTTGCAAACGAGCCCTCCGTGCTGCTGCGGCCCGAGGTCTATGTCACGGCTGCGCTCATCGGCTCGGCCGCCTTCACTGCCGCGACGGTTGCCGGGGCGCCGCTCTGGCTGGCGTCGGCCATCGGCATCGGCGCGGCCTTCGTGGTGCGCGGCGGAGCCTTGCGATTCGGCTGGCGTTTTCCGATCTACAAGCCGCGGCCGGGCCGCCATCCTGACGATGTGATGTGAGGCGGACGGTCAGCCCTTGCGCGGACGCAGGCGGATGATCACGTCGACATGCGCGATCTCCATGCCTTCCGGCGGCTCCGGCAGGTTACCGATCGCTATATTGCTCACGGGAATGTCGAGCACATGGTTCTCGCCCTCCACGAAGAAGTGGTGGTGGTCGGAGACGTTGGTGTCGAAGTAGGTCTTCGCGCTTTCAACCGCCAGGACGCGGATGAGGCCGGCCTCGGTGAACTGGTGCAGCGTGTTGTAGACGGTCGCGAGCGAAACCGGGACGCCGGCGGTGACGGCCTCCTCGTGCAGTTCCTCCACCGTCAGGTGCCGGTCGCCCTTGGCGAACAACAGGTCGGCGAGGGCCACGCGCTGGCGCGTCGGGCGCAGGCCGGAATGGCGCAGGCGCTCTTCGATGGGCAACTCGTGTGCATGCGTCATGGGCGACGGGTCCGCTTGTCTGGGCCTTGAACAACAATCTTGAACTTTCGATATAACTTTAGCAGTGCCGGGATTCAATAGGATTGCGGCCGTCAAAGCGCGCGCAACGTGCGGAAAAACCGGGGCCTTCACCCCGGTCACGGCAATTTGCGCTGGCTGTCAAGGCGAGCATCATGTATGCGGACTGCTGAAATAACGTCTTGCCCATGCAGGGTGCGGCGACAAAAAGGGAGGGGTCGAGGTGCTTCAATTCGCACGCAGCCTCCTCTAAAACGAACGCATACCAAGCGTTGTTCAAGACCGGGATGAGACATTCGATGACGACCAGGCAATCCAGCTACAACTACGAGGAAATTCTGGCCTGCGGCCGCGGCGAGCTTTTCGGCCCCGGCAATGCCCAGCTTCCTCTGCCGCCCATGCTGATGGTCCACCGCATCACCGACATTTCCGAAACGGGCGGCGCCTTCGACAAGGGCTACATCCGCGCCGAATACGACGTGAAGCCCGACGACTGGTACTTCCCCTGTCACTTCCAG
Organism: Shinella zoogloeoides; assembly: GCF_030733845.1. NCBI lineage: Bacteria > Pseudomonadati > Pseudomonadota > Alphaproteobacteria > Hyphomicrobiales > Rhizobiaceae > Shinella > Shinella zoogloeoides. Next base: position 295,847 of record NZ_CP132311.1, on the reverse strand, counting down.
GGCAACCCGATCATGCCGGGCTGCCTCGGCCTCGACGGCATGTGGCAGCTCACCGGCTTCTTCCTCGGCTGGCTCGGCGAGCCCGGCCGCGGCATGGCGCTTTCCACGGGCGAAGTGAAGTTCAAGGGCATGGTGCGCCCGGAAACGAAGCTGCTCGAATACGGCATCGACTTCAAGCGCGTCATGCGCGGCCGGCTCGTGCTCGGCACGGCGGACGGCTGGCTGAAGGCCGACGGCGAGACCATCTACCAGGCGTCCGACCTGCGCGTCGGCCTGTCGAAGGACAAGGAAGCCTGAGGCGGCGCCGGCCGCCGGAAGCCTGAGGGCGGCCATCGCCGTCTTCACCACGAGACGCAGTTCAGAAAAGGTCAGAAATCATGAGACGGGTTGTTGTCACGGGCCTGGGGGTCGTATCCTCCATCGGGAACAATGCTGACGAAGTCACGGCGTCGCTGCGCGATGCACGCTCCGGCATCAGCTTCAGCCAGGATTTCGCCGACCACGGCTTCAAGTGCCAGGTCTGGGGCTCGCCCAACATCGACACGACCGAGCTCGTCGATCGCCGCGCGGCCCGCTTTCTCTCGCAGGGCGGCGCGTGGAACCACGTCGCCATGAAGCAGGCGATCGCCGATTCCGGCCTCGAGGAGGCCGAATATTCGGCCAATCCGCGCGCCGGCATCATCATGGGTTCGGGCGGCCCCTCCACCCGCACGCTGATCGAGGCGGCCGAGATCACCCTCAAGAACAACTCGCCCAAGCGCATCGGCCCGTTCGCCGTGCCGAAGGCGATGTCGTCTACGGCTTCGGCGACGCTTGCCACCTGGTTCAAGATCCACGGCGTCAACTATTCGATCTCGTCCGCCTGCTCGACCTCGGCGCACTGCATCGGCAATGCCGCGGAGATGATCCAGTGGGGCAAGCAGGACATCATGTTCGCCGGCGGCCACGAGGACCTCGACTGGACCATGTCGAACCTCTTCGACGCCATGGGCGCCATGTCCTCCAAGTACAACGACACGCCCGCCACGGCCTCGCGCGCCTATGACATCAGCCGCGACGGCTTCGTCATCGCCGGCGGCGCCGGCGTCCTGGTTCTCGAAGAGCTGGAACACGCCAAGGCCCGCGGCGCGAAGATCTATGCCGAGATCGTCGGCTATGGCGCGACCTCGGACGGCTACGACATGGTGGCCCCGTCCGGCGAAGGCGCGATCCGCTGCATGCGCCAGGCGCTTGCCACCGTGAAGGGCGACGTCGACTACATCAACACGCACGGCACCTCGACGCCCGTCGGCGACAGCAAGGAGATCGGCGCGATCCGCGAAGTGTTCGGCGACAGGATCCCGCACATCCAGTCGACCAAGTCGCTGACCGGCCATTCGCTGGGTGCGGCGGGCGTGCAGGAATCGATCTACGGCCTCCTGATGATGCAGGCCGGTTTCATCGGCGAAAGCGCCCATATCACCGAGCTCGACCCGGAATTCGACGGCGTGCCGATTGTGCGCAAGCGCATCGACAATGCCAAGATCGACACGGTTCTTTCCAATTCCTTCGGCTTCGGCGGCACGAACGCCACGCTGGTCTTCCAGCGCCACAACGGATGACGTCAATGACGGGAATCATGAAAGGCAAGCGCGGCCTCATCATGGGGGTCGCGAACAACCACTCCATCGCCTGGGGCATCGCACAGAAACTCGCCGGACAGGGCGCGGAACTCGCCTTCACCTACCAGGGCGAGGCGCTCGGCAAACGCGTGAAGCCGCTCGCCGCCGAACTCGGCTCCGATTTCGTCATTCCCTGCGACGTCGAGGACATCGCCTCGGTCGATTCGACGATCGATGCGATCAAGGAGAGGTGGGGCAAGCTCGACTTCGTCGTGCACGCCATCGGCTTTTCCGACAAGAACGAGCTGAAGGGCCTCTATGCCGACACCTCGCGCGACAACTTCTCGCGCACGATGGTGATCTCCTGCTTCTCCTTCACGGAAATCGCCAAGCGCGCGGCCGGCCTGATGACCGACGGCGGCTCGATGCTGACGCTGACCTATGGCGGCTCGGTGCGCCTCATGCCGAACTACAACGTGATGGGCGTCGCCAAGGCCGCGCTGGAAGCCTCCGTGCGCTATCTCGCCGGTGACTACGGCCCGCGGGGCATCCGCGTCAACGCGATCTCGGCCGGCCCGATCCGCACGCTCGCCGGCGCCGGCATTTCGGATGCGCGCGCGATGCTCTCCTGGCAGCAGAAGAACGCGCCGCTGCGCCGCACCGTCACCATCGAGGATGTCGGCAATTCGGCACTCTACCTGCTTTCCGACCTGTCGAGCGGCGTCACCGGCGAAATCCACTATGTGGATGCCGGCTACAACATCACCTCCATGCCGACGCTGGAACGCCTCGCCAAGGCCGACAGCGAATAACAAATCGCGGCGCGAAGCTTGCCTTCGCGCCGTCTCCTCCCGGTCATAGTGCCATCAGCACCACGACGAGCAGGATCACCGCCGCCAGGACGCCGAGCAGCAGCATGCGCACGCGGCCGTTCATTTCGAGCGGCTTGCCGTCCGCACCGCGCCGCAAAAAGGCGAGCGGCACCTCGGAGGTCGGCGTATGCCCCTCCCCTTCCTTCACATCCTTGGCGATGACTTCCGCCACATCTTCCATCATGGGCGGTCTTGCAGGTCCAAAAGCCATTGCGGGTCTCCTGAACGAGAACGATCCGGGGATGGTGGACCTCTTTCCGGAAATTGGCAACCGGCCTATTCCAGCACGACGGGCAGGAGCGAAAGCACCAGCAGCAGCGCCATGGCGCGGTTGAACAGTTTCAGGCTGCGCTCTCGCGTGATGAACCGCGCCGCACCGACACCGACGCATGTCCAGGCGATGGTGCTCGCAAGCGTCGCGCCGCCGAAGATGGCGGCAAAGGCCGCGGGAACGGAAAGGTCTCCGGCCGCACCGCCGCCATAAGCGACGACGGCGCCCGCCACCATCACCCAGAGCTTCGGATTCACCGCCTGCAACAGCGTACCCTCGATGAAGGTGAACGGCCTCTGCCTGTGGTTCTCGGCGCCCATACCCACCGGCGCCGTGGCAATGCGCCAGGCGAGCCAGAGAAGGTAGGCGATGCCCAGCCATTTCAGAGCAAGATGCACGCTTGGCTCGGAGACGATGGAACCGCCCGCCGCCGCCACGGCGAAGATGATGACGGCGACCCCGACGCCCATGCCGAGGGCCACCGGAAGCGTGCGGCGGAAACCGTAATTGGCGCCCGAGGCCGTCACCATCGTGTTGTTCGGCCCCGGCGTGCCCGCCATGGCGAAAGCGAAACCCGACGTCGCCAGAAACCACGCCCAATCCATGATGTCCTCCCCACCGAAACAGCGGCAGCCTAGACGCCTTCGCGCGCAATCGGGTTGCCAAAATGCCAAGATTTAGGAAGATGTTGATATAAGACGCCAGAGATTGGCTCGAACGCTTGCGAGGATTCCAATGCAGCTTGACGACATCGATCGCCGCATCCTGCGCGAACTGCAACAGGACGGCCGGCTGCAGAACGTCGAGTTGGCGAGACGCGTCGGGCTGTCACCCTCGCCCTGCCTGCGCCGGGTGAAGCTTCTGGAGGAGGCGGGCGTGATCAGCCGCTATGTCGCGGTGATCGACCAGGCGAAAGTCGGCCTGCAGCTTTCCATGTTCGCGCGCATTTCGCTCACCGCGCAGGACGCCGAGACGATCGACCACTTCATCGCGGCGATGAAGCGGCTGCCGGAGGTGGTGGAGTGCTACATCATGCTTGGCGAGAGCGACGCGCTGCTGCGCGTCGTCGTCGCCGATCTCGAGGATTATCGCCGCTTCCAGTCGACGCATCTGACGCGCCGGAACGGCATCCAGACCGTCAAGACGGACGTGCCGAGCGAGACGATCAAGCAGACCTTCGCCCTGCCGCTATAGGCCGACGCCTCAGCGCCGGCCCCACAGCACCTTGAAGCGGGCGTTGCGGCAGACTTCGCCGCTTTCCTTGAAGGCTTCCTTCAGCACCGGCTCGTAGGGCAGGCCGCGGTTGGCGACCATCAGCAGGCGTCCGCCGGCCTTCAGCGACTTCGCCGCCATGCGGATCATGCCGGCGCCGAGCGAATGGTCGGCTGCATGGCCCTCGTGGAAGGGCGGGTTCATGACGATGAGGTCGTAGTGGTCGCGCGGCGTCTCGGCGGTGAGGTCGAACCAGTAGTAGCGCGCCGGAATGTTCGGGCAATTCTCCGCCATGTTTTCCCTGGCAGCTTCCAGCGCGTCGTGGTGCGCCTCGAACACGTCGATGCCCTTGACCTGCGGCGCGCGGCCGCCGAGCATGACCGAGAGGTAGCCCCAGCCCGCGCCGAAATCGGCGGCGTGACCGTGGAAGTCCTCGGGAATGCGGGTGGCCAGTAGCTCGGAGCCCTCGTCGATCCGGTCATGCGAGAACATGCCGGGCGCCGCCGTGAAGCGGCCGGCGATGCGCACCGGCTTTGCAGCCAGCTTGGCGATCGCGTCGGCCGGGTCTTCCGGCCGGGCGAACCAGATGGCGAGGCCGTGGTACTTCGGCGTGTAGTCGCCGGTCAGGCCGAGCTGGTCCAGGCGCTTGCGCATGGACTGGATGCCGTCCTCCTTGCCGCCGGCAACGACGATCAGGCCGCCGGTGCGCACGCGGCGCAGCGCCTCGGCGATCCGGTTCTCGTTCTCGCCCTTGTGCTTGTTGATCAGGATGAGGGCGCCGTCATAGTCGTCGCCCTCGACGGCCGGCTTGACCGGCACGCGCACGGCTTCGAGCCCGCGATAGAGCGAACGCAGCGGCTGCACCGCGTCGAGCGTCGCGCCGAAACCTTCCGGCGGGCGCTGCCCGGCCTCCGCGCCGAGGAAAAGGTAGCGCTCGTCCTCGCCCGGCATGGCAAGCGTGCCGGCGGCAAAGGGATGGAACAGGGTTTTCAGGGCGTCGCGGGTCATGGTCGGCTTTCGGCGGAGGAAAAAGATCAGTCAAAGAAAAGGGCGCGGAACGTGCCGCTCCGCGCCCCCTCGATCGGTAAGGGTCCGATTATTCGGCGGCTTCGCCGTCGCCCTTCTTGTCGGCAACGACTTCCTTGCCGGTGGCCTGGTCGACGACCTTCATGGAAAGGCGAACCTTGCCGCGCTCGTCGAAGCCCATCAGCTTGACCCAGACCTTGTCGCCTTCCTTGACGACGTCGGAGGTCTTGGCAACGCGCTCCTGGGCGAGCTGCGAGATGTGCACGAGGCCGTCACGCGGGCCGAAGAAGTTGACGAAGGCGCCGAAGTCTGCGGTCTTGACGACCGTGCCTTCGTAGATCATGCCGACTTCCGGTTCAGCGACGATGGAGTGGATCCACTTGCGGGCCGCTTCGATCTCCTTGCCGGACGAGGACGCGATCTTGATCGTGCCGTCGTCTTCGATGTTGATCTTGGCGCCGGTCTTTTCGACGATCTCGCGGATGACCTTGCCGCCCGTGCCGATGACTTCACGGATCTTGTCGACCGGGATGTTCATGACTTCGATGCGCGGTGCGAATTCGCCGAGCTGGCTGCGGCCTTCGGAGATGGCATTGGCCATCTCGCCGAGGATGTGCTTGCGGCCGCCCTGCGCCTGGCTGAGCGCGACCTTCATGATCTCCTCGGTGATACCGGCGATCTTGATGTCCATCTGCAGCGAGGTGATGCCGTCAGCGGTGCCGGCAACCTTGAAGTCCATGTCGCCGAGATGGTCTTCGTCGCCGAGGATGTCGGAGAGAACCGCGAAGCGCTCGCCTTCAAGGATCAGGCCCATGGCGATGCCGGCAACCGGCTTGGCCAGCGGAACGCCGGCGTCCATCAGCGCGAGCGAGGTGCCGCAGACCGTTGCCATCGAGGACGAGCCGTTGGACTCGGTGATCTCGGACACGACACGCAGCGTGTAGGGGAACTGTTCCGCCGTCGGCAGCATCGGGCGGATCGCGCGCCAGGCAAGCTTGCCGTGGCCGATTTCGCGGCGGCCCGGGGAGCCCATGCGGCCCGTCTCACCGACCGAATAGGGCGGGAAGTTGTAGTGCAGCAGGAAGCGTTCCTTATACATGCCGGTCAGGCTGTCGACATACTGCTCGTCTTCGCCGGTGCCGAGCGTGGCAACGACCACCGCCTGGGTTTCGCCGCGGGTGAACAGGGCCGAGCCGTGGGTGCGCGGCAGGATGCCGACTTCCGAGACGATGGCGCGGACGGTTTCGAGATCGCGGCCGTCGATGCGGCTCTTGGTGTCGAGGATGTTCCAGCGAACGATCTTGGCCTGAAGGTGCTTGAAGACGGCGCCGATGACTTCGGCGGTGTACTTCGGCTCAACGCCCTCGGGCAGGAAATGTGCCTTCACCTTGGCCTTGACGGCGTCGACGGCGGCGTAGCGATCGGCCTTCTGGGTGATCTTGTAGGCGGCGCGCAGTTCCGTTTCGGCAAGGCCGAGCATTTCGGCTTCGAGTTCGGAATGATCTTCCGGGGTAAAGTCGCGCGGCTCCTTGGCAGCGACTTCCGCGAGCTTGATGATCGCGTCGATGACCGGCTGGAAACCCTTGTGGCCGAACATGACGGCGCCGAGCATGACGTCTTCGTTCAGTTCCTTGGCTTCCGACTCGACCATCAGAACGGCGTCCTGCGTGCCGGCGACGACGAGGTCGAGAACCGACTCGTCCATCTCGTCGAGATGCGGGTTGAGAACGTATTCGCCGTTGATGTAGCCGACGCGCGCTGCGCCGACCGGGCCCATGAAGGGAACGCCCGAGATCGTCAGGGCCGCGGAAGCGGCAACCATCGACAGGACGTCGGGATCGTTTTCGAGGTCATGCTGGACGACCGTGACGACGACCTGCGTGTCGTTCTTGTAGCCTTCCGGGAAGAGCGGGCGGATCGGACGGTCGATCAGGCGGGAAACCAGCGTTTCCTTTTCCGACGGGCGGCCTTCGCGCTTGAAATAGCCACCCGGGATCTTGCCGGCGGCGTAGGTCTTTTCCTGGTAGTTGACGGTCAGCGGGAAGAAATCCTGGCCCGGCTTCGGCGCCTTGGCGGAAACGACGGTGGCGAGAACGACGGTTTCGCCATAAGTCGCGAGAACGGCGCCGTCAGCCTGGCGGGCGATCTTGCCCGTTTCCAGCTTGAGCGGACGGCCCGCCCATTCGATTTCAACCGTATGGGTATCGAACATGTCTTGTCCTTCTAAGGCAGATACGCGCACCGCCGCCAAAAGGCGCAGGTGGTCTATCCGCTTTCATGACGCATCATGGGCAAGACAACGGGAGGCTTCCGAAAGGCGACCCGCGCAAAGGCACGGACCGAAGCATCCTGCAATCCTGCCCCATGACAGGTCATCGGTTGGTTCCGCAGGGCCGGCCCATCCGGCCTGCTGGAAAACCCGTTTCACGAGGCGGTCGCAACCGACACAGGCGAAACGGTATGGCGGAATTGCCTTCCGCGAAAAAAAGCGGCGGGCGCTCGAAACGAGCGCCCGCCGGAACTGTTTAGCGGCGAATGCCCAGGGCAGCAATCAGCTTGCTGTAACGGGCTTCGTCCTTCTTCTTGAGGTAGTCAAGAAGCGAGCGGCGGCTGGAAACCATCGTCAGCAGACCACGGCGGGAATGGTTGTCCTTCTTGTGGTCCTTGAAGTGGCCGGTCAGGTTGTTGATGCGCTCCGTCAGGATCGCAACCTGGACTTCCGGAGAACCGGTATCGCCTTCGACGGTTGCGTATTCCTTGATCAGCGCAGCCTTGCGCTCAGCAGTGATCGACATCGTATGTCCTTTCATGAATGGAGAACTTAAGGTCGCCAAAAGCCGGGATGTCGTCCAGCAATGGCCGTGAAGGCAAGCGGGCAGGCCCGCATTGCTGGCGGTGCCTATAAACCATTCCCTGCTGAAATGGAAGGGGCCGTCGTCAACGGCCAATGCACCGGGCTAGCGCCTGTCCGCCGGCTGGCTCGGCGCGGCTTCGCGCACGTCGCTGCCCTTGGGACAGACCACATAGGCGCCGAATATCCAGCCCAGCCGCTCGCCCTGCCGCGAGACGAAAAGCCAGCGCTTCGAGCCGATCCTCATCTCCTCGACCACCTCGACGCGGGTGCCGTTCGAAATGGTGGTCAGGATCGTTCCGTTCGGCGCGGAGCGCACGTTGAGCGGCGTGCCCGTGGGATCGTCGACCACGCATTCGCCGGCGGCAATGGCGGGCGCGGCGACACTCGAAAGAACGGCGGCCATCAGCATTCTGGACAGGAAGGATTTCATGGCATGGACCTGCGGGGATGGAAAGCCGGCGCCGTCATTCACCGGCTCCCGGCTGGTGGGCTTCCTCGTCGCGCAGACGAGCGAGCGGGATCGTCACCCGCCATTCGATGCCGTCGTCGTGCACGATGAATTCCAGCTTGGCGTCGAGCGCCATGCCGAGCATGCGCTCCAGCACCACGCTGCCGAAACCCTTGCGGCTTGCGGCGATGGCCTCCTTGTCGATCGCCACCCGGCTTTCGCGCCAGACGAGGTTGAGGTCCTCGCCCTGCGCCACCCAGCTCAACGAGACGATACCAGCCTCGTTGGCGAGCGCGCCGTATTTGGTGGCATTGGTCGACAGCTCGTGCAGCGCCATGCCGAGCGTCTGCGACGCCTGCGGATCGAGCAGAACGGCAGGACCGGATATGCGCACGCGCGCTGCATCGTCGGGCGTGAAAGGCTTCAACTGGTTCCTGGCGAGTTCCGCAAGGTTCACGCCCTGCGTCGCATTGGCGATCATCAGGTCCGTCGAGCGGGCGAGGCCCGCCACGCGCTTGCGGAAGGTCTCGGCGAAATCGCTGGCGTTTTCCGCGCCTGCGGCCGACTGGTTCAGCATGGCCTGGATGACCGTGAGCTGGTTCTTCGAGCGGTGCGCCACCTCGCGCATCAGGAAACGCACCTCGTTTTCCGATTTCACGCGCGCATCGGCGGCTTCCGCCAGCGCGCGCGAGACGGTCTCCAGTTCGGAAATGGCATAGCGCCGCGCCGCGACCCGCTCGCCGCGGCCGAGCCGGCGCGCGTCCTGCGCCAGCAGACGGACGTCGCGCGAGAGCACGCGGGCAATGCCGGCCGCGCTCACGGCCGCCAGAAGCGCGAAGATCGATCCGCCGATCGTCAACCACAGGAAGGAGGAGACGGCCGGCGCCTGCACGTCGGACGACTTCGCCCAGGCGATCATGCGCCAGCCGGCGAGCGAGGAGAATTCCGTGACGACCTGATAATTGACGCCGCCCTCCCGCATCGTGCTGACGCCGAGGCGCAGCGAGGGAACGACGCGCAGGAAGAATGGCGTGCCCGTCTTCTGGTTTTCGTCCGTGGATACGATGACCGTGCCGCGTGTATCGAGCACCGCCGCGTTCCAGCCCGGCGACAGGATGTCGGGATTGATCGCGCGCCGCAGCGCCTCGGCGTTCTTCGTCAGCGTCAAAAGCTCGTGCCGGCCGTTTTGCAGGCGCATCGGCAGATAGACGTTGAACACCCATTGCTGGGCGGTCTTGCCGAAGAAGATATCGGAGACCATGCGTTCGCCGCGCGCCAGCGCCAGGCCGGCCGAGATCGGCTCCGAGGCGGGGTTCAGCGGCGTGCCGTAGGGTACGCGCGTGTTGAGAAGCTGGCGCATCGTCTGGTCGATGACGAGGAAATAGATGTCCGTGCCTTCCAGCGCCTTCGTGGCCTGTCCATGCAGCGCCGCATAGTCGCCGTTCTGCAGGCTGTCGGAAGTGGACAGGAAGTTGAGCGTGGAGAACATGCCGGAGATTTCGCGCTCGACGGCCCGGTTCACGGCGCCCGTGGAGGTGCGCAGCAGCGATTCGAAGATGCGCTCCTGCGCCTCGTTGGTGCGCTTCAGCACGACGATCGAGAACAGGAAGGCCGGAATGACGACGACGAGGATGAGGCAGACGAGATAGAAGACCACCGGACGATGCATGCGCCGGCGGCTTGGGACGGCGGCGCCCTTGCCCGCATCCTCGGCGGACACCGTCCTGTCAGTCGGCGCAATCGTCAACGGCCAGCCCTTTCACCCTTCGCCCTTGGCCGGCCGTGACGGCATGCGCCGCCCGGCCCATCCTCGAACGAACCTCGCCGGCCCATAAAGCCTGTAGCTTGTGGTGAAATCAAGTCGGCAGCCGTTGGTTCCGACCCGCAAATTTTAAGGTGTTCCGCCCTTCTTCGAAACGCGGAAACAGGCCGTAGGCGTTCTTCGCCTCAGCCGGCGAAGACGCGCTTCGGGCGGAATTCGCCGCCGCCGATCTCGCCGATCGCGACCAGCTTCCCGCGTGCCGTGGCATAGGCTTCGTCCGCCGAAACCGGCGCATCGCGGCCACGCAGGATGATCGGATTGCCCATGCGCAGCCGGTGCGCCTGGTCGTCGTTGATGACGATCTGCGGCAGGCTGGAGAGAGCTTCGCCCGTATCGATCAGTAACGCATCGAGCGCGGCCAGCCGTTCGGCCTCGTCCTCTATCTTTTCCAGCGCGACGAGGTCGGTGAGCGGCACCATGTCATCCTCGCCGAAGGGCGCGACGAAGGTGCGGCGGAGCGCCGAAATATGGCCGAAACAGCCGAGCTGGCGGCCGAAATCGCGGGCGAGCGCGCGCACATAGGTGCCCTTGCCGCATTCGACCTCGAAGGCCGCCGTGTTCTCGTCCGGGCAACCGATCAGCGTCAGGCGGTGGATTTCCACCTCGCGCGAGGGGATCTCGACCGTCTCACCCTCACGGGCAAGGTCGTAGGCCCGCTCGCCGTCGATCTTGATGGCGGAGAACTGCGGCGGGATCTGCTGGATGACGCCGGTATACTCGCCGAGGATCGCCTGGATCTCGTCGGCGGTGGGACGCTTGTCGGCGCTTCGCACCACCTCACCTTCGAGGTCGTCCGTCGTGCGCTCCTCGCCCCAGGTGACCGTGAACTCGTATATCTTCCGGCCGTCCATGACATAGGGCACGGTCTTGGTGGCGTCGCCGAGCGCGATCGGCAACATGCCGGAGGCGAGCGGATCGAGCGTGCCGGCATGGCCGGCCTTCTGCGCCTTGAAGAGCCACTTGATCTTCGAGACGGCCTCGGTCGAGCCGAAATCGAAAGGCTTGTCGAGGATAAGCCAGCCGGAAACCGGCCGGCCCTTGGGTTTGCGGGGTCTGGACATCTGTATCCTGGATTAGAGCAATTCCAGCAAAAGTGCGAAGCGGTTTTGCGTCCGGAATTGCGTGAAAACTCTAGTTGTCGTCTTCGCCGTCTTCGGCGGAAAGATCGCGCGCGACTTCCGGCGAGCGCAGGAGATCGTCGATCTTCTTGTAATTGTCGAAGCTCGTATCGTCGCGGAAGCGCACGTCCGGCATGTACTTCATCTGGCGCAGGTGCGGGCCGAGGCGGCCGCGAATGAATTTCGAATTGCGGTTGAGCGCCTCGATCACCACGTCATGGTCCTTGACGCCGAGCGGCGTCACATAGGCCGTGGCGTGCTTGAGATCGGGCGACATGCGCACTTCCGAGATGGAAATCACGGTCTTCTCGATCAGCGGGTCGCGCACGTCGCCGCGCTGGAGAACCTGGGTGATCGCCGCGCGCACCTGCTCGCCCACGCGCAGCATGCGTTGCGACGGCGCCGAGGATGTTGCTCTTGTCATGGTCGTCACCTTCAAAAAAATGCGAGCGCCGAAATGGTCCGGCGCTCGCACGATGTTTGGATCGCCGGACGCTTACAGCGTACGGGTGATGTGCTCCACGCGGAAGCATTCGATCGTGTCGCCGGCGCGGATGTCTTCGTAGTTCTCGAAGGCCATACCGCATTCCTGACCCATCGGCACTTCGGCGACTTCGTCCTTGAAGCGCTTGAGCGTCTTGAGCTTGCCTTCGTGGATGACGACGTTGTCGCGCACGAGACGGACGCCCGCACCACGCTCGACCTTGCCTTCGATGACGCGGCAACCCGCGACCTTGCCGACCTTCGTGATGTTGAACACCTCGAGGATTTCGGCATTGCCGAGGAAGGTTTCGCGGCGCTCCGGCGAGAGCAGGCCGGACATGGCCGCCTTCACGTCATCCACCAGATCGTAGATGATGTTGTAGTAGCGGATTTCGAGGCCGCCGCGTTCGGCAGCGGTACGGGCCTGCGCGTTGGCACGGACGTTGAAGCCGATGATCGCCGCGTTGGACGCTTCGGCGAGCGAAATGTCCGACTCGGTGATGGCGCCGGCGCCGGAATGCACGATGCGCACCCGCACTTCGTCGGTGCCGAGCTTTTCTAGTGCGCCGGCAATGGCTTCGATCGAACCCTGCACGTCGCCCTTGATGAGCAGCGGGAACTCCTTGAGGCCCGTATTCTGCAACTGGCTCATCATCTGCTCGAGCGAGCCGCGCGAACCCGACTGGCGCGCCACCTGCTTTTCGCGGGCGAGGCGCTGGCGGTATTCGGAGATCTCGCGGGCGCGGCTTTCGTTCTCGACCACGGCGAACTTGTCGCCGGCAGCCGGGGTGCCCGAGAGTCCGAGCACCTCGACCGGCATGGACGGGCCGGCTTCCTTGACGTGTTCGCCCTTGTCGTTGACGAGCGCGCGCACGCGGCCCCACTGGTCGCCGGCCACGAGAATCTGGCCGGGCTTCAGCGTGCCGGTCTGCACCAGGACGGTCGCGACGGAACCGCGGCCGCGATCGAGCTGGGCTTCGACGACGACGCCCTCCGCCGTGCGGTTCGGGTTCGCCTTGAGGTCGAGGATTTCGGCCTGCAGCAGGACGGCTTCGAGCAGCTTGTCGAGGTTCAGGCGGTTCTTGGCCGACACTTCGACGTCGAGCGTTTCACCGCCCATGGATTCGACGAAGACTTCGTGCTGGAGGAGCTGGTTGCGCACCTTCTGCGGGTCGGCTTCGTGCTTGTCGATCTTGTTGATCGCCACGATGATCGGAACACCCGCCGCCTTGGCGTGGTTGATGGACTCGATCGTCTGCGGCATGACGCTGTCGTCGGCCGCGACCACGAGGATCGCGATGTCGGTCGCCTGCGCACCGCGGGCACGCATGGCGGTGAACGCCGCGTGGCCGGGGGTGTCGATGAAGGTGATCTTGTGGCCGTTGTGCTCGACCTGGTAGGCGCCGATGTGCTGCGTGATGCCGCCGGCTTCACCGGCAACCGTGTTCGCATGCCTGATGGCATCGAGCAGCGAGGTCTTGCCGTGGTCGACGTGGCCCATGATGGTCACGATCGGCGGACGCGATTCCAGGTCGCCTTCCTCGTCGGTAACGTTGAAGATGCCTTCCTCGACGTCGGATTCCGAAACGCGCTTGACCGTGTGGCCGAATTCGCCGGCGATGAGCTCGGCCAGGTCGGCGTCGATCAGATCGCCGGGCTTCATCATCTGGCCTTCCTTCATCAGGTACTTGATGACGTCGACGGCGCGTTCGGACATGCGCTGCGACAGTTCCTGAATGGTGATGGTTTCCGGCAGAATGACTTCGCGCATGACCTTCTCGCGCGTCTCCTGCATCATGGAGCGCTTGAACTTTTCCTGGCGACGACGCATGGCCGAGAGCGAACGACCGCGCTGTGCGCCGTCCTCGTCGGTCGAGGCGGTCGTCAGCGTCAGCTTGCCCTGGCGACGGCCGTCGTCGGCCTTCGGACGGGCCGGAACCTTCGCGGGCTCCGGACGCTTGACGGCGCCGCGGTTCGCGAGGGCACCGCCGCGCGGACGCTTGTCGTCGTCCTCATCGTTTTCACGACGGCCACGGCCGGGAACGACGGAGGGCGTGGCGACCGGCGTGCGGCCCGGCTGGGGACGCGCTTCGGCGGCAGGTACAGCGGCGGCAGGCTTTGCCACCGGCTGCGCGACAGCCTCTTCCACGGCAGGGGCAGGAGCGGCAGCCTCGACGGCGCGGCGCTCGGCCTCTTCCTTCTCGCGCACCAGGCGCTGTTCTTCCTCGACCTTGCGGCGGGCTTCCTCTTCCACCTTGCGGCGGGCCTCGTCCTCGGCGCGCTGGCGCGCTTCGGCGGCGTCGCGGACCTGCGCTTCGGCAAGCGCACGGCGACGGGCCTCGACCTCATCGGGGGAAAGCTGGTTCAGCACGACACCGACGCGCGGACGGCTCTGCTCGGCACGCTGCTGAGGCTGCGGCGCCGGGCGGGAGGGCTGCGGCGCGGGACGCGTCTGCTGCGGCTCGGGCGCACGCTGCACGGGGGTGACGGGCGTCACCGGACGTTCGTCTTCCGGGCGGTTGATGCGGCGCTTGCGGGTCTCGACCACGACGGCCTTGGTGCGGCCACGACCCATGTCCTGGCGCACGGTCCCCTGCTGAACCCCCGAGGGTTTCAGGGTCAGGGTCTTCTTGCCTGCCACGCTGATCGTCTTGTCGTCGTTGTTGTCGGTCATTCCGTTCCGTTCCTAAGATCAGAGCCGGATGCGTATCACCAGGCCCTGTCGTTCAATTGTGTTCATCCAATGCGGTTCCTGCCGGCGAAAAGCCGGTGACCGCGTCATTGGTTTGGCTGGCCAGCGCCGCCATGTGCTCTCAACCGGTCGCCGCCCCGGTATTTTTCGAGCATGATTGCGCGCTTCACTACACCCTCACCCGCCTGCCCTGCAAGCGCTGCGGCATGGATAAAAGCATTCTGGCCCAAAAGGCCCTCCAATTCGCCCTCGGAGAAGAGCTTGAAGGAGGGTATTTCCGTCTCGTCGTCGCGCAGGAAGCTCGCCGCCTTGCGCGCCTGGTCTATCTTTCTGACGCCGTCGGCAGCCGCGTCCGTCGCATGGAAGACCGCGAGAGCGGCCAATGCACGCACCGCCTGGTCGACCTTCGAAGAGCCCGTGATGAACTGGCCCGCCTTGCGCGCCATGTTCATCATGCCGCCGAGCTGGGCCGCGAGAAGCCGGTCCACCTCGACGCCGAGATCCGGACCCGCCTTGGCGTCCGCCTTCAGCGCGCGCGCAAAAAGCTTCTTGGCGACCGCTTTGTCGACGATCGCCCGTTCGGCCTTCACCCAGCATCCACGTCCGGGAAGCTGACGCTTGAGGTCCGGCACGACGTTGCCGTCCGGCCCCGCGACGAAACGGATGAGATCATCCGCCTCGCCGCTTTCGCGCGTCACGATGCACATGCGGTCGTTCACGCCGTCGTCCTTCTTGCTCATATAGGTTTCCGTTCTTCCGGACGCAAACCGCTGCGCAGAAAGGCAGTCGGCATGTCAAACCCTGGGGACGCCCGATCAGGCGTCCTCTTCGCCGCCTTCGACCGCCGGCTCCTCGACGGCAAGGTCCTCTTCCGTGATCCAGCCGACCGCAAGACGGGCCTGCACGACCATGGCCTCGGCCTCGGCGCGGGAAACCTCGAACTTCGAGAACAAGCCCTCGAACTTCTTCGTCTCGCCGTCCTTGCGCTCCGACCAGCCGACGAGGTCGTCGGCGGCGCAGCCCGCGAAGTCTTCCATCGTCTTGATGCCATCCTCGCCGAGCGCGACGAGCATCTGGCCCGTCATGCCGTCGATCTGGCGCAGGTCGTCGGAAACGCCGAGCTCCTTGCGCTTGGCGTCCATCTCGGCCTCGATGCGGTCGAGATATTCGCGGGCGCGGGTCTGGATTTCCTGGGCAGTGTCTTCGTCGAACCCGTCGATCGATGCGATTTCGTCGAGATCGACATAGGCCAGTTCTTCCACCGCCGCGAAGCCTTCGGACGCCAGGACCTGACCGACCATCTCGTCGACATCGAGCGAGTCCATGAAGAGGTTGGTGCGCTCGTTGAATTCCTTCTGGCGACGCTCGGACTCTTCGGCTTCCGTCAGGATGTCGATATCCCAGCCGGTAAGCTGCGAGGCGAGGCGCACGTTCTGGCCGCGGCGGCCGATGGCGAGCGAAAGCTGCTCGTCCGGAACGACCACTTCGATGCGTTCCGCATCCTCGTCGAGAACGACCTTGGCGACTTCCGCCGGCTGAAGGGCGTTGACGATGAACGACGCCGGATCCTGCGACCACGGAATGATGTCGATCTTCTCGCCCTGCAGTTCGCCGACGACGGCCTGGACGCGCGAGCCGCGCATACCGACGCAGGCGCCGACCGGATCGATCGACGAGTCGTTCGAGATGACGGCGATCTTGGCGCGCGAACCCGGATCACGGGCGACGGACTTGATCTGGATGATGCCGTCGTAGATCTCAGGCACTTCCATGGTGAAGAGCTTCACCATGAACTGCGGATGGGTACGCGACAGGAATATCTGCGGACCACGCTGCTCGCGGCGCACATCGTAGACGAAGGCGCGCACGCGGTCGCCGTAGCGCATGTTCTCGCGCGGGATCATCTCGTCGCGGCGGATGATGCCTTCGCCACGGCCGAGATCGACGATGACGTTGCCGTATTCGACGCGCTTGACCGTGCCGTTGACGATCTCGCCGATGCGGTCCTTGTATTCGTCGAACTGCCGGTCACGCTCGGCTTCGCGCACCTTCTGCACGATGACCTGCTTGGCCGACTGGGCGGCGATGCGGCCGAAATCCATCGGCGGCAGCGGGTCGGCGATGAAGTCGCCGAGCTTGGCGTCCGGGTTGCGGTCGCGCGCCAGTTCCAGCGGGATCTGGGTCGAATAGTCCTCGGCCTGCTCGACGACCTCAAGCAGACGCTGGAGGCGGATTTCGCCGGTCTTGGAATTGATGTCGGCGCGGATGTTCGATTCCGTGCCGTAACGCGAGCGGGCCGCCTTCTGGATGGCGTCCGCCATCGCGGCAAGCACGATCTCGCGGTCGATGACCTTTTCACGGGCCACGGCATCCGCGATCTGCAGAAGCTCAAGCCGGTTCGCACTGACTGCCATTATCTCAGGTCTCCATGGTCGAGCCGGGGTCTTGCCGCCGGCATGTCTGGAGCGGCGCACCGCTCCGGTTCCGTCCTCTCCGCTCCGCCGTTTCCGGCCGGAGCGCACTCACAAACTTATTCTTCGTCGTCGCCGTCTTCGTCGTTCTGGTTGGCGGCCTGCGCGGCCTTCGCCTTCTTGTCGGCGGCCAGCGCGTCGCGGATCAGCTCGTCCGTCAGGATCAGCTTGCCCTCGGCGAGCGCCGTGAACGGGATGACGACCGTCGGCTCCTCGCCGGCAGCGGGCTGGTCGCGCTCGAGCGTGAAGCCGTTCTCGTCGGTCGCGACGATCTTGCCGCGGAAGCGCTTGCGCGAGTCGACGAGGATCGACGTCTCGCATTTCAGCAGGTGGCCGAGCCAGCGGCTGAAGTCCGACTTGCGAACCATCGGCCGGTCCATGCCGGGCGACGACACTTCGAGATGATACGCCTTGTCGATGGGATCCTCAACGTCGAGCACCGGCGAGACGGCCATGGAGACCTGCTCGCAATCCTCGACGGTCATCGTGCCGTCCGGCCGCTCGCACATGATCTGCAGCGTCGCGCCGTTCTGCGCCGAAAGCCGGACGCGCACGAGGCGGTAACCGATCTGCTCGATGGTCGGCTCGATGATCTCGGCGACGCGCCGGTCGATACCGGTCTCGACGATCAGCCGCGGCTCGATGGCGGCGGTTTCTGTCTGGGTCGTGTCAGTCATGACATGCCCTCCCCTGGACTGTCGTTATCATGCGCTTGATCGGGGCAATAAAAAAGAGCGGGTCCTCGCGGGCCCACTCTTCATCTGACGATCAAGAATTTGATGCCGATATAAACCCAGTTCACCGGAATTGCAAGGACGGCCTGAAAAGCCGCCTGTGGGCGACATGTTTCCCCGTCTTTTGTCGCCGCCGACTTGCCGCATTCCGCCGATGGACTAGATTGCTCACAACGTTGCGTCGAGAATGAGTGCCCCACCGTGCCGGATCGGACATCCCCCCTTGCCCCCTTCAGAAACGAAACCTTTCGGCTGATCTGGGCGGCAAGCCTGGTGTCCAACTTCGGCGGGCTCATCCAGGCGGTGGGCGCGGCCTGGATGATGGCCTCGATCTCCTCCTCCGCCAACATGGTGGCGCTGGTGCAGGCCTCGACCTCGCTGCCGATCATGCTCTTCTCCGTCGCCGCCGGTGCGCTCGCCGACAATTTCGACCGGCGCAAGCTGATGTTGACGGCCCAGTGTTTCATGCTGACGGTCGCGATCGCCCTGACGCTCTGTGCGTGGTACGAGGTCATCACGCCCTGGCTGCTGCTGACCTTCACCTTCCTCATCGGCTGCGGCACGGCGCTCAACAATCCCGCCTGGCAGGCCTCGGTCGGCGACATGGTGCCCCGCGAGGACCTTCCGGCCGCCGTCTCGCTCAACAGCATGGGCTTCAACCTGACCCGCAGCGTCGGCCCCGCCATCGGCGGCGCGATCGTCGCGGCGGCGGGTGCTGCCGCCGCCTTCGCCGCCAACACGCTCAGCTACTTCGCCCTGCTCTTCGTGCTCTTCCGCTGGAAGCCGAACGTCTCGCCACGCACCCTGCCGCGCGAGGATTTCGGCCGCGCCGTCTCGGCGGGCCTGCGTTACGTCTCCATGTCGCCGAACATCGGCAAGGTGCTGCTACGCGGCTTCGCCTTCGGCCTTGCCACCAGCTCCATTCTTTCGCTGCTGCCGCTGATCGCGCGCGACCTCGTGGCCGGCGGCCCGCTGACCTACGGCATCCTGCTCGGCTGTTTCGGGCTCGGCGCCATCGGCGGCGCCCTGATGAATGCCCGGCTGCGCGAGCGCTTCACCAGCGAGACCATCGCCCGCCTCGCCTTCACGGGCTTTGCCGTCGCCGCCTCCGTCTGCGCGGTCAGCGCCTCGGCGCTGCTGACCGGCGCCGTGCTGCTCGTCGCCGGCGCCTCCTGGGTCATGGCGCTCTCGCTCTTCAACACGACGGTCCAGCTCTCGACGCCGCGCTGGGTGGTGGCCCGCGCCCTGTCGCTCTACCAGACCACGACCTTCGGCGGCATCGCGGCCGGCAGCTGGATCTGGGGCACGACGGCCGATACCCACGGCGCGGAAGCCGCGCTGCTGGCCTCGGCCGTCGCGATGATCGCCGGCGCGGCGATCGGCCTGCGCTTCGGCCTTCCCGAATTGCAGAGCCTCAATGTCGACCCGCTCAATCGCTTCAGCGAGCCGGACCTGCCGCTCGACCTAAAACCCCGCAGCGGCCCGATCGTCGTGCTGATCGACTACGAGATCGCGGAAGGCGACATCCGCGAGTTCCTGGAGACGATGACCGAACGGCGGCGCATCCGCATCCGCGACGGCGCCGGGCAATGGGCGCTGATGCGCGACCTCGAGAACCCGACGATCTGGACCGAGACCTACCATGTGCCGACCTGGGTGGAATATGTGCGCCACAACCAGCGCCGCACCCATGCCGATGCCGCCAACGGCGAGAAGCTACGCCAGTTGCACCGCGGCGCGGAGGACCCGCGTGTCCACCGCATGATCGAACGGCAGACGATCATCCCGAACGAATACGAGCGCTTCAAGCAGCAGGTCGAGATTCACTGATCAGCGCAGCTTCGTCTTGAGCGAGGCATCCGGATAGCACGTCGGCGCAAGCCCGCTCTTGGCCTGCCAGTCGCCGAGCGAGCGGCGCGTCTTGTAGCCGGGCAGACCGTCGACCTTGCCGACATCGTAGCCCTTGGCGACCAGCGCCTTCTGCATGGCGAGCACATCCGAGCGCAGCATCTTGCCGACGTCGCCCCATGCACCGCGGAACGGCCCGCTGCCATAGGCGATGCGGTCGGCGAGATTGCCGATGAAGAGGGCGTAGAGGTCGGAATTGTTATATTCCTTGAGCACGTAGAAATTCGGCGTGACGATGAATTCCGGGCCATGCGTGCCGGCGGGAACCAGCATCATGCCCGATGCCTTCGCCTCGCCGGATGGAAACGCCTTGCCGGAAATGCGCGTGATACCGCTCGACGCCCAGGCCGAGATCGGCTTTGCAAGGTCCGGCCCTTCCTGCGCGCAGGAGACGCCGCCCGGGATCGTTACCTCGTAGCCCCAGCCACGGCCCGCCTGCCAGCCCTTCTTCGCCAGATAGTTGGCGATCGAGGCGAGGCTGTCCGGCACCGAGCCCCAGATGTCGCGCACGCCGTCGCCGTCGAAATCGACGGCATATTGCAGGAAGCTGGTCGGCATGAACTGCGGCTGGCCGAGCGCGCCGGCCCACGAGCCCTTCAACTGCGCGACCGTCCGGTCGCCGCCGTCGACGATATGCAGCGCCGCGATCAGCTCCTTGCGGAACATGTCCTTGCGCGTCGACATGAAGGCCTTTGTGGCCAGAACCTCCACCGCCGAATAGGGGATCTTCGCGCTGCCGAAGCCCGACTCGCGACCCCAGACGGCGACAACGATCTCGCCCGGCACGCCGAAACGCTGCTCGATCTTGCGCAGCGTGCCCGCATGGGTCTTGGCCAGCCGACTTCCCGTTCCCGCAAGGCCCTGCAGGCGCTTTTCGGAGAAGTAGGCGCCGGGCGAGGAGAACTCCGCCTGGCTCTGCGCCTGCTCCTTCTTCGGCTTGAAGCCGGGCGGCACGAGATCGGGCAGGTCCCAGCTCAACGTCACACCTTCCATCGCCGCGCGAAACGTCTTTTCGCTGACGCCGGTCTTCTGCGCCGCCGGCCAGAGATCGTTGTCGATCCAGGCGCGGAACATGCTTTCGACCTCGGCCTTGGAGGCCGCATGGGCGGGGAACGCTGCAAACGTCATGGCGATGACGAGCGCGAGGCGGGCGGCGATACCCCCCTCTGCCCTGCCGGGCATCTCCCCCTCAAGGGGGGAGATTGGCAAGAAGCCTCCCTTTCCCACAATCCGCGACATGGCCGATTGGCGAAAGGCTGCCGCGGGTCGATCTCCCCCCTTGAGGGGGAGATGCCCGGCAGGGCAGAGGGGGGTGAAGCGCCGCAGCCATTGAAGCATGATAAGCCTTCCTCAGATAGCCGTGCGCGCCCTGAGCGCGGCCGTCAGTGTTCCTTCGTCGAGATAGTCGAGCTCGCCGCCAACAGGCACGCCGTGGGCAAGCCGGGTGATCTTCACGTCCAGGCCGGAGAGCTGGTCGGTGATGTAGTGCGCCGTCGTCTGGCCCTCGACGGTGGCATTGACGGCGATTATCAGCTCGCGCACGCCGCCCTTGGCCACCCGGTCGACGAGGCCGCGGATGTTGAGGTCGTCGGGCCCGATGCCATCGAGCGGCGAGAGCGTGCCGCCGAGCACATGGTAGGCGGCGTTCATCGCGGCCGCCCGCTCCAGCGCCCAGAGGTCGGAGACGTCCTCGACGACGATGATGACCGAATGATCGCGCCGCCCGTCGGTGCAGACCGTGCAGGGGTCGCTCGTATCGACATTGCCGCAGCACGAGCAGATGCGCACCTTGCGATGCGCCTCGCCCATCGCGTCGGCCAGCGGCCCGAGCAACTGGTCCTTCTTCTTGACGAGATGCAGCGCTGCGCGGCGCGCTGAGCGCGGCCCGAGGCCCGGCACCTTCGCCAGGAGCTGGATGAGTTTTTCGATTTCGGGGCCGGTGACTCGTTTTGCCATTGCCGGTATCTACCCCATATCCAGGGGAAACGGAATCTCGGGAGACCGCCGCTTGATCAGAATTCTCGCCGTATGCACGGGCGTTGCCCGTCCGGTTCCCGGCAAAAGCTACAAGACCGGCATTTTCAAGACGCCGACCGATGCGGCCGTGGTCGTCGACCGCGAAGGCCTGCTCGGCGACGCAATCTGCAACCACAAGCACCACGGCGGGCCGGAGCAGGCGGTCTACGGCCTCGGCTCCATCGACCTCGACTGGTGGACGAAGGACTTCGGCCGCACCATCGAGCCCGGCACCTTCGGCGAGAACCTCATCATCGAAGGGATCGACAGCCGCGGCGTCTCGGTCGGCGACCGGTTCGAGACGGAAAGCGTGCTCTTGGAAGTGACCTCGACGCGCATTCCCTGCAATACGCTCACCGCGCGCATGGGCGATCCGGCCTTCGCGCGGCGCTTCCTGCAGGCCGGCCGGCCGGGTTTCTACTGCCGCGTCCTGCGCGACGGGGTGATCCAGGCCGGCGATACCGTGACCTATGCGCCGTTCGACGGCGAGCCGGTCACCATGCCGGAACTGTTGCGCACCTATGGCAGGAACATTTCCGAGGAAGACCGCATCCGCTACCTCGCCGCCCCGATCAACGACAAGCTGCGCGCCGCCCTGACCGGCTAGCGGGCGGCAATGGCCGCCGCGGCGCCGGCCATGGTGCCGGCGCTGACGCGGTTGGCGATGCGCACGGCGCGCGGGCTCTTCAGGAACATCCGGGCGCGCGCGGCGAGGAACACCCAGGCGAGGTCGATGGCGACGAGCACGACGAACATGGTCGCCACCAGCTCCGCCCAGCCGACCAGCGTGACGGCGCCAAGATCGATGATCGCCGGCAGCAGCGCGACGTAGAACATCATGATCTTGGGATTGCCGAGCGTCACCGTCAGCCCGGCGAAGAACAGCTTCAATCCGGAGCGCGCCTCGGGCAGCGCCTCATCGCCCGTCTCGGTCGGGGCGAACCACATCTTCCAGGCGAGATAGAGCAGGTAGGCGACGCCGAGCCATTTGATGGCGACGAAGGCGCCGTGGAAGGTTTCGGCGATAGCCGCGAGGCCCAGCACGGCGCAGGTGAGCCAGATACCCTCGCCGATCCACATGGCGGCGAGGAAGGGCAGCACATCCCTCGGCCCGCGCGAGAGCACCCGGGCGACCAGCGCAGCGATACTCGGGCCGGGCGAACCGGCTGCCATCATCAGCGCGCCGGCAAAGACAAGCAGGGTCGTCAGGCTCATCGGATCTCTCCTCGCAAAGCCCGACCCTACAGGATCAGAACGGCAGTTTGAAGCCGGGCGGGATCGGCAGGCCGGCGGTCAGCGCCTTGGTCTTTTCGGCGGCTTCGGCCTCGGCCTTGTCCTTGGCGTCCTTGTGGGCGGCGACGATCAGGTCTTCGAGGATCTCGACATCGTCTTCCTTGAAGAGCGAAGGGTCGATCTTCAGGCCCTTGAGGTTGCCCTTGCCGTCGAGCGTGACCGAGACGAGCCCGCCGCCGGAGGAGCCGCTCACTTCGAGCGCGGCGATCTCCTCCTGCATCTTCTCCATCTTGGCCTGCATTTCCTTGACCTTGCCCATCATGCCCATGATGTCACGCATCGGCCTCTCCTCTTTTTATCCTAGTGTTCGATATCGTCGCCGGGCAGGATGTCGCCCTCGGCGGATTCCGCAACGGCCGCCACCTCGACGGTCTCGGCCTCGTCTTCCGTTTCCTGCACCTTGATGCGCACGTCGGTGATCTTGGCGCCGGGGAAGCGTTGCAGGATGGCGGCGACGTCCGGGTCCTGGCGCGCATCGGCAACGCGCGCTTCCTGCGCCATCGCCTCGGCCTCGGCCAGGGTCGGCCCGCCGGCCTCGCGCGACAGGATTACCAGCCAGCGGATGCCGGTCCATTCCTGGAGCCGATTGGAGAGGTCGGCGACCAGCGTTTTCGGTGCATCGTTCGTCAGGCTGATCTCGAGCCGCCCCGCCTCGACCTTCACCGGCCGCACGAAGGCGCGCACGAGGGCGCGCAGGCGGATGTCGCGATTCCTGGTGCAAAGGTCGGCCACGTCTGAAATCGAGTTGACCGGCACGCTTGGCACGGCCGCGGGTTGCGCGGCCGGCGCGGCCTCGGTGCGGCCGACGGGCTGGACTGCCGGCTCGGCCTGCGGCACGGAGCGCAGCATGGCCACCGTCCCGCCGCCCGCCTGCGCGCGCTGGGCCGGCGCGTCCGGCTGCCGCGCGACGGCGGAAACGGCGGACTGTGCCGTCGGCTGGCCGCCATTGCCGCCGGATTGCGGCGCGCGGGCGCCGTTGCCGCCGCCGTCCCCGCTGGAAAGCTCGGCCAGGCGGCGCGCAGCCTCTTCCGGCGAGGGAAGATTGGCGGCATGCGCAAGACGGATGATGACCATCTCGGCGGCGCCGGCCGGGCGGCTGGAGGCCTCCGTTTCCGGGATGCCCTTCAGCAGCATCTGCCACATGCGCGACAGCGCGGTGACGGCGATGGAGTTGGCGAACTCGACGCCGCGCACGCGCTCGACCTCGCTCAGCGACTGGTCGCCGGCCGCATCGGGCACGTATTTCATGCGGGTGACGAGATGGGTGAAATCGGCAAGGTCCGTCAGCACGACGGACGGGCTGGCGCCCGCCTCGTACTGCGCGGCGAATTCGGCAAGCGCGGCGGCTGCATCGCCCTTCACGATATGCTCGAAGAGGTCGACGATGCGGGCGCGGTCGGCAAGGCCGAGCATGGAGCGAACGGCATCGACCTCGACACGGCCCGCGCCATGGGCGATCGCCTGGTCGAGCAGCGACAGGCCGTCACGCGCCGAACCCTCGGCCGCGCGGGCGACCATGGCGAGCGCATCCGGCTCGAAATCGACGGCTTCCTTGCCGAGAATGGTGGTGAAGAGGCCGACGAGGTCTGACGCGCCGATGCGGCGCAGGTCGAAACGCTGGCAGCGCGACAGGACGGTGATCGGAACCTTGCGGATTTCCGTCGTCGCGAAGATGAACTTGACGTGCTCCGGCGGCTCCTCGAGCGTCTTCAACAGGCCGTTGAAGGCCTGCGTCGAGAGCATGTGCACCTCGTCGATGATATAGACCTTGTAGCGCGCCGAGACCGGGCGGTAGCGCACCTGCTCAATGATTTCTCTGATGTGGTCGATGCCGGTATGGGAGGCCGCGTCCATCTCGATGACGTCGACATGCCGGCCTTCCATGATCGCCTGGCAATGTTCGCCGGGAATACGAAGATCGATCGTCGGCTTGTCGATCTCCGCTGTCTTGTAGTTCAGCGCGCGGGCGAGGATGCGGGCGGTCGTCGTCTTGCCGACGCCGCGGACGCCCGTCAGCATGTAGGCCTGCGCGATGCGGCCGGTCTCGAACGCGTTGGTCAGCGTGCGGACCATCGGCTCCTGGCCGACCATCAGGTCCGAAAAATCCTTCGGCCGGTATTTTCGCGCAAGGACGCGGTAGGCGGCCGGTTTTTCGTTGGACGGATTTGTGGTTACGTCGTTCATCGACCCTGCCGTTAATCGAACGTCTGTCCCGACAGGACGGTAAGGTGGGAGGCTGGCACGATGACCCGTGCCGGGGCTCGTTAGGGCTGCTTCCTTCCGGACCTGACCCGGTTGGCGAGTGGCTCGTCCACCACCAACCTCCCGCTCCCCATATCGGCAATATTCCATCCGAATGCAAGCGCGGGCGACAAAAAACTGTTGGAGGGAAATCGGGTGCGTGGCATGACTCTATGAAAGATGCATGCGGGAGAACCCCTTGAGCGATTTTCAACTCGACGAACGGCTGGCGCGCGACAGCGATCTCGTAACGAAGATCGGCCTGTGCGAACTGCGCCTGATGAAGGATGCGCGCTGGCCATGGCTGGTGCTCGTGCCGCAGCGCCCGGATGTCACCGAAATCTTCGACCTGACGCCGCTCGACCAGACCATGCTGACCTTCGAGACGGTGCTGGTGGCCGAGACGCTGAAGGCGGTGACGGGGGCAACGAAGATCAATATCGGCGCGCTCGGCAACATCGTGCGCCAGCTCCACGTCCATGTCGTCGCGCGCAGCGAGGGCGACCCGAACTGGCCCGGCCCGATCTGGGGCTATGGCACCGCCGAGCCGCGCTCGGCCGAGGAAACCAAGGCCTTTGCGGCCAAGCTGCTGGACGCGCTCGCACCATGAAGCCATCGCTTTTCGATTTCTACCGCCCGCACCCCGAACCCAGCACCATGGTGGCGTTTGCGGAAAACAGCCTCGACCGCCAGTCGGAGCACCGCGCGCCGGACTGCCTGGAACAGGCCTTCAAGGCGGAAACGGTGCACGCCTTCGCGATCGCCGGCGGCAAGCTGGTCGTCAAGCATGACGAGAAGATCATCGATCCGCTCTTCGCCCCCTACGAGCTGGCGGGGCTGGATCCGGTGCCGGAAGAGGCCATCCTGCTCGGCTACCTCAAGAACGGCGAACCGCGGCTGGCCATTCCCGTGCGCGCCGATCCAGACACGCTGCACGAGCCGCTGAAGGCGACGGACGGGCGCACGCTCTACCGCCAGCAGATGCTCGACGATGATCTGCTCGGCCAGTTCGCCCAGGCCTCCAGCCTGATGACCTGGAACGCCAACAACCGCTTCTGCGGCAAGTGCGGCTCGCCGACCCGCTCGGAGATCGGCGGCTACCGCCGGGTCTGCGAGGCTTGCAGCCACACGATCTTCCCGCGCACCGATCCGGTCGCGATCATGCTGATCATCGACATCGAGCGGGACCTGTGCCTGCTCGGCCGCTCGCCGCATTTTCCCGAGGGCATGTATTCCTGCCTTGCCGGCTTCCTGGAGCCGGGCGAGACGATCGAGCACACCGTGCGCCGCGAGACCCTTGAGGAATCCGGCATCAGGGTCGGCCGCGTGCGCTACCACGCCTCGCAGCCCTGGCCGATGCCGCATTCGCTGATGATCGGCTGCTACGGCGAGGCGATGTCCTTCGAGATCCGCCGCGACGAGCAGGAGCTGGAAGATTGCCGCTGGTTCACCCGCGAGGAGACGGCGGCGATGATCGAGCGCAGCGCCATGTCGGGCGTCGCGCCCGGCGCCACGACCCCGCCGCCGAAGGGTGCCATCGCGCACCGGCTGATGCGCGACTGGCTCGACTGGAAGGGCTGATCAGCGCAGCCCGAAATGCGGCTGGTCGCCGGGGTGTTCGCGCAGCCTGAGGCTCGGCGCCATGAAACGGGCGATGACCGGACTGACGAGGAAGGTGACGACGATCCAGGCCGGTAGCAGGTATTTGGCCTGGTCGTTGAGCACCGGAACAGTGAGGATGGCGATGGTGCCGGCGCCGAAGAGGACGGCATTCACCATCATCGACACCAGGATCGTGATATATGTGATCGTGCGCATGGGCATCTCCTTTCATGCGGAAAATGCCAGGACGGCGGCACGGTTCCGTGCCGCCTGACGATCGTCAATTCCCCGTCTTCAGAACGCGCTGCGCATGGGATGCGCACGGTAGGTGCCGAGGATGCGGACCTTCTCGGAGAAGAAGCGAAGCTCCTCAAGCGCGCGGCGGACATGCGGCTCGTCCGGATGGCCTTCGATATCGGCATAGAACTGCGTCGCGGTGAACTTGCCGCCGATCTGGTAGCTTTCCAGCTTCGTCATGTTGATGCCGTTGGTGGCAAAGCCGCCGAGCGCCTTGTAGAGCGCGGCCGGGATGTTGCGCACGTTGAAGACGAAGGTGGTGACGACGATCTCCTCGCCGTCATGCGCGATCGGCACCGCCTCGCGCGACAGCACGACGAAGCGCGTGACGTTGCTTTCCGTATCCTCGACATTTTCCGCGATGATCGACAGGCCGTAGAGATCGGCGGCAAGCCGCGGGGCGAGCGCCGCCATCGAGCGGTCGCCGGTCTCCGAGACGAGCTTTGCAGCCCCCGCCGTATCGCCGGCGATCACCGGCTTCCAGCCGTTGAGGCGAACGATCTTGCGGCACTGACCGAGCGCGTGGATATGGCTGTGGACCGTGCGGATCTCGTCGCGCGTCACGCCCGGCAGCACCATGAGCTGGAAGCGGATCGGCATGAAATATTCGCCGACGATGTGAAGGCGCGATTCCGGCAGGAGGTGGTGGATGTCGGCGACGCGGCCGGCGATCGTGTTCTCGATCGGGATCATCGCGAGGTCGGCATCACCGTTCTCGACGGCAAGGAAGGCATCCTCGAAGGTCTGGCACGGCAGCGGCTCCATGGTCGGGAACATGTCGCGGCTGGCCATGTCGGAATTGGCGCCGTACTCGCCCTGGAAGGCGATCTTGTTGGTCTTCATGATCATGGCTGAGGTCCGTGTCAGATGGGGTGGGCCGCGAGCATCGCGCGGGCCTTTTCGAGGTCGGCGGGAGTATCGACGCCGAGCGGAACGGTGTCAACGATCTCGGCATCGATGCGCATGCCGGCTTCGAGGGCCCGAAGCTGCTCCAGCGATTCCCGTCTTTCCAGCGTCGAGGGCTTCAGCGTGACGAAGGTCTCCAATGCCTTCCGGCGATAGGCGTAGAGGCCGATATGGTGATAGAGCGGGCCTTCACCGTACGGCGCCGTCGCGCGCGTGAAATAGAGCGCGCGCAGGCGGCTGTCGCCCAGCGGCGAGCCGACGACCTTCACCACGTTCGGATTGGTCTTCTCGTGCTCGTCGCGGATTTCCGTCGTCAGCGTCGCGATATCGGTCGAGGCATTCTCCAGCGGGCGAAGCGCCGCGCGGATCGTCTCAGGGTCGATGGTCGGCAGGTCGCCCTGCACGTTGATGACGAATTCGGCGCTGCCTCCCGCATCGCATGCCGACAGCGCCTCGTGGATGCGGTCCGAGCCGGACTGGTGGTCGACGCGCGTCATCACGGCCTCGAACCCCGCCGCCACGACGGCATCGAAAATGTCCTTGTGATCGACCGCCACGACGACCCGGCCGACATCGGCCGCCGCCGCCCGGCGCGCAACCTGCACGATCATCGGCAGGCCGGCAATGTCGGCGAGCGGCTTGCCCGGAAGCCGCGTCGAGGCCATGCGTGCGGGAATGAGCACGAGGGTCTTGGCAAAATTGGCGGGATTCATCTCAGGCCCTTCAAAACCCCCGGGAAAAGTGTCAAAAGGTCTCAGTGCGGGGGCTACAATCACTGTTGCAACGAAGCAGCAAAAGACATAGGTTCCGCGCGATTTCAAGACTGGCCGGTGTCATGTCCGCCGGTTGCTAGGGGAGCGTTTGGATGAACTCTTATGTGAACATGGGCGTGGGTGCCCTTCTGGGCACCGTATTCGTACTGATGTCCGTGTCGATCGCTTCTGAAGGCATTTTCCATTCGGGCCATCCCGAGAAGGAAGGTTTCGCGATCGTTGCCGAGGAAACGGGCGGCGAGGCAGCGGGCGGCGCGGAAGAAGCCAAGGGTACGCCGATCGCAACCCTGCTGGCCAGCGCCGATGCGGCCGCAGGCGAAACCGTCTTCAAGAAATGTGCGAGCTGTCACACCTCGGAGAAGGGCGGACCGAACAAGGTCGGACCCGGTCTCTGGGACATCGTGAACCGCCCGATCGCCGCGCATGAGGGCTTCAGCTACTCCGCCGGCATGACCACCTTTTCCGAAGGCCACAAGATCGTCTGGGACTTCGATCACCTGAACTACTTCCTCGAAGCGCCGAAGAAGCACGTCCCGGGCACTGCCATGGGCTTCGCCGGCATCAAGAAGGAAGACGAGCGCGCCAACCTGATCGCCTATCTGCGCACGCTCTCCGACAATCCGGCAGCCCTGCCGACCCCATCGAGCGAAGGTGCCGACGCCGGTGGCGCAGCGGCAACGCCCGAAGGCGGCGCAACCTCGACGGAAGGCGCGGCCCCCGCTGACGGCGGCGCGGCTGCCACGACGACCGAAGGCGCGACGACCCCGGCTGACGGCGCGACCGCAACCGAGGGCGGCGCTGCGACCACCCCGGCCGATGGCGCAACTGCAACCGAAGGCGGCGCTGCGACGACCACGACCGAGGGCGCTGCCCCGGCCGAAGGCGGCACGACCCAGGGCACCACGACCGAACAGCCGGCCGCTCAGTAAGGCGCGCCAGCCAGACAAATAACGAAACCCGGCCCTCGCGCCGGGTTTTTTTGTTTTGCCGATGACCTCCCCTGCCCTGCGCTTACCGCTTGACGGATAGGTCCAGCCTAGCCCGACCATGCGAGAGAGAGGTGTTTTCAGCGGCGAAACGCCCTCACCCCAGCAGCCAGGCCCAGAAGGAGACGGTGAAGACGCCGAGCGCCGTCGTCATGGTGATGGTGGAGGAGGCGAGCGCGTGGCCGACGCCGAAATGGTTGGCGAGCAGCCAGGCATTGACGCCCGTCGGCACGGAGGAGGTCAGCACCATCGCCGCCGTCCATTCCGGGCTGAGGCCGAGCAGCCGGCAGGCGACATAGACGCAGCCCGGCAGCAGCACGAGCTTGAGGCTGGTCATGGCAAGCGCGATGCCGGCATTGCCGCCGACCTTGTACTTGTTGAGCGCCATGCCGATGGAGACGAGTGCGGCGGGGGCGGCCGTCGCGGCAAGCTGGTCGACCACCGCCTTGACCGGCCCGCCGAGCGGCACGCCTCCCGCATGGAACAGCGCGCCGGCCACGAGGCCGAGCACCAGCGGATTGCGCACGAGGCTCCTGCCGATGCCCATGAGGAGGGCGGCGAAGCTCTGCGGCTCGCGCGTGCCCTCCTTGCGTTCGGCCCGCTCCATCAGGATGGTGCCGGCGATCATCATGACCGGCAGATGCACGGAAAGCAGGACCGAGATCGCCACCAGCCCCTCGTCGCCGACGATGCGCGAGACGAGCGGCAGGCCGATGAAGACGGTGTTGGCGAAGGCGGAGGACACGCCGGCCAGGACGCCGATGCGCTGGTCCCGGCCAAAGACGAGGGTCGCCACCAGATGCGCCACCGTCCAGGTGACGGCGACGCCGCCGAAATAGGCGACCCAGATCCGCCAAGGCGCTTCGCCGGCGAAATCGGCCTCTGCGATGGTGCGGAACAATAGCAGCGGCACGGCCACGCGAAAGACGAATTCGCCCAGCCCCTCCCCCAGTTCTTCCCTGAGATAGCGGGTGCGCACGAGCAGCCAGCCGATCAGGATCAGCGCGAAGACAGGCAATACATTGAGGGCGACGTCCGACATGAAACCGTCCGGAAAGCAGGAACAAATGACGGCAAGACGCGTCGCCTTGCTGCGTCATGGGTAGGGCAATCGGAAGGAGGGGTCCAGCGCCAAGCGCGCGAGAAGAAATGAAAAAAGCGAGGGTTGTCCCCCCGCTTCCTCATCCCGGCCCGGCCGGGGAAGTGTTTCGCGCGGTGCCAGTACATCCGTGGTCACTGCGTTGCCGAAACACGACTTTAGTGTCTGACGAGGGTTCTACCGGCCACCTGTTACAGCGGTATGACAGAACGGCACCCGTCGATGATCCGGAGTCTGCGCGCATATGGTTAACAAAAGGTTAACGCCGCACGCTTTGAAAATTTTTCGCATTTCCGGCGATTGAACCGGCAGGATCAAACGTCTTCCCCCTGGTTCCATGCGCCATCCCCATGCGGCCTCCCGGCGAGCGGCGTCTTTCGATTGACAAGCCGGGGCGGGGTCGGGACAGTGGCGGCGGCAACGAGACGGGCAGCGTTAGGAGGACTTGATGTCTATGCGCGCATTCTTGGGTTTCTCGGCACTTCTTCTTTCCGCCGTGGCCTCTCCTCCCCTCCCTGCAAGCGCCGAGGAAACACGCGCCGTCGTGACGACGGAGAACGGCGACTATTTCGGCTTCGACCTGCGCACCGTGCAGGATGTGACGCTCGACCAGTGCAAGAGCGACTGCATCGACGACATGTCCTGCCGCGCCTTCACCTATAATCCCAAGGTGAAGTGGTGCTTCCTGAAGAGCGACTTCAACCAGCTCAACCATTTCCAGGGCGCCATCGCCGGCAAGGTGCTGAAGGCCGACAATGCCGCCGATATCGGCGCGCCGCCGGCGCTTTCCTTCATCAGCGACTATATGATGAGCGACGCCCGCACCTTCCGCGACAACCTCGCGCTCGCTGCCGACCAGCAGGGCCAGGGCGCCGAGAGCCTTGCCTCGCTTGGCCGCATCGAGAGCGCGTCGAGCCGCTTCGACCATGCGCTCACCGCCTACAGGGGCGCGCTCTCGATTGCGCCCGATGACTACTATCTCTGGATCGAGACGGCCGATTCCATGGGCCGTGCCGTCAACAACAGCTATCTTGCCGGCCAGGGCGCACTTGCCGCGATCAATGCCTACCAGCTCTCGCGCACGACCGAGACCCGCGCCCGCGCGCTCGCCGTGCTTGCCGACACGCTCGACAAGTCCGGCAGCTATCGCGCCGGCATCAATGCCTACAAGGCGAGCCTCGAATTGAAGGAAGACGTCGCGGTACGCTCGGCCTATCTCGGCCTCGTCGCCCGGCAGGGCTTCCGTATCGTGAACCACACGATCGATTCCGACAGCGCCAGCCCGCGCGCCTGCGTCGAGTTCTCCGAGCCGCTCGTCAAGTCCGGCGCGGACTACGCCTCCTTCGTCACGCTCGACGGCGCCGCGCCGAAGGCCGTCGAGGCCAAGGACCGGCAGATCTGCGTCGAGGGCCTGACCCACGGCCAGCGCTACAAGATCGCCTTCCGCTCGGGCCTGCCGTCCGCCGTCGACGAGGCGCTCGCCGCGCCGGTCGATCTCGACATCTACGTGCAGGACCGCACCGCCATGGTGCGCTTCACGGGCGACGGCTTCGTGCTGCCGGGCAGCGTGCGCCGCGGCATCCCGATCGTCTCGGTCAACACCGACAGCGCCGACCTGAAGCTCTACCGTGTCGGCGACCGCGCCATCGCGGGCCTGCTCGCCGAAAGCCGCTTCCTCACCCAGCTCGACGGCTATTCCGCCAGCAATATCGAGAACCAGAGCGGCGAGATCGTCTGGCAAGGCAAGATCGACATCTCGCCGGAGCTGAACAAGGACGTCGTCACCAGCTTCCCGGTCGACGAGGCCCTGCCGGAGCGCAAGCCCGGCGTCTACGTGCTGACCGCCGCCGCCTCGAACGGCCGCAGCAACGAATGGGACGCCAAGGCCACGCAATGGTTCGTCGTCTCGGATGTCGGCCTCACCACCTATGCCGGCACGGATGGACTCAACGTCTTCGCCCGCTCGCTCGACAGCGCCGGTCCGCTGGAAGGCGTCGAGCTGCAGCTGATCGCCAAGAACAACGAAGTGCTCGGCACCGCGACGACCGATGCGGACGGCCGGGCGACCTTTACCGCCGGCCTTATCCGCGGCACGGCGGCCATGACGCCCGCCGTCATTCTCGCCAGGAAGGGTGAAGGCGACTTCGTCTTCCTCGACATGACGCGCGCCGGCTTCGACCTTTCCGACCGCGGCGTTACCGGCCGCCCGGCGCCGGGCGCCATCGACGTGCTCGCCTGGACCGAGCGCGGCATCTACCGCGCCGGCGAGACGGTGCATGCCTCGGCGCTGGCCCGCGACATCGAGGCGAACGCCGTCGAGAAGCTGCCGCTGACCTTCATCTTCAACCGGCCGGACGGCGTGGAAGACCGCCGCATGGTCTCCGACGGAGCCGCGTTAGGCGGCCATGCCGTCGACCTACCGCTGCAGGCCAACAGCATGCGCGGCACCTGGACCATGCAGGTCTTCACCGACCCGAAGGGCACGGCCATCGCCGAAAAGCAGTTCCTCGTCGACGATTTCGTGCCCGACCGCATCGAATTCGACATGACGAGCGAGGCGAAGGTGATCGAATCCGGCGTGCCTGCCTCCGTCTCCGTCGACGGCCGCTATCTCTACGGCGCGCCGGGCGCGGGCCTCGAGATCGAGGGCGACGTCGCGCTGAAGCCGACGCGCGCCGATCCCGCCTATCCCGACTATGTCTTCGGCCTGACGGACGAGGAAGCGATCGAGGAGAGCACGACGCCGCTCGAAGGGCTCGACGTGCTCGACGACGAGGGTAAGGCAACCTTCGACGTCACCGTCACCGACCTTCCCTCCACCACCCAGCGCCTCGAAGCGCTCGTGACGCTGCGCATGATGGAGGCGGGCGGGCGCGCCGTCGAGCGCAGCCTCACCCTGCCGGTCAAGGCGACCGGCCCGATGATCGGCGTCAAGCCGGAATTCAAGGGCGACCTTTCGGAAAACAGCGTCGCCAACTTCCATGTCGTCGCCGTCAATGCGGACGGTTCCAGGCTGGCCATGCAGGGCCTGCCCTGGAAGCTGCTTGCCGTCGAGCGGAACTATCAATGGTATCGCGACGGAAGCTCCTGGCGCTACGAGCCGGTGCTCTCGACGAAGCAGATCGCCAACGGCACGCTTGACGTCGCCGCCGAGGGCGGCGGCATCTCGGCGCCCGTCACCTGGGGCCGCTACCGCCTGGAAGTCGAGAGCCCCGAGCCGGACGGTCCGGCGACCAGCATCGAATTCGACGCCGGCTGGTATGTCGCGGCGACCTCGACGGAAACGCCCGACGCTCTGGAAATCTCGCTCGACAAGGAGAACTACGCGGTCGGCGACACGGCAAGGCTCAAGGTCTCGCCGCGCCATGCCGGCCAGCTCCTGATCACCGTCGGCGCCGAAAGCCTGATCGCCACCCAGACCGCCGCGATTGGCGCAGAAGGCGGCGAGGTGGAAATCCCGGTCACCGAGGCATGGGGCCCCGGCTCCTACGTCACCGCGACGCTCTTCCGCCCCGGTTCCGACCAGCAAAGCCGCATGCCGATGCGCGCCATCGGCATCACCTGGCTGAAGGTCGATCCGGCCGAACGCAAGTTGAACGTCGCGCTCGACGTGCCGGAAAAGACCCTGCCGCGCCAGCCGCTCGACATTTCGCTGAAGGTCGCGGGCGCCGGCGCCAACGAGGAGGCCTATATCACGGTCGCCGCCGTAGACGTGGGCATCCTCAACCTCACGCGTTACGAAGCGTCGGACCCGGCCGGCTGGTATTTCGGCCAGCGCCGGCTCGGCATGGAGATCCGCGACCTCTACGGCCGACTGATCGACGGCTCGCTCGGCGCCACCGGGCGCCTGCGCACCGGCGGCGACGGCGGCGAAGGGGCCCTGCAAGGCAACCCGCCGAAGGAAAAGCTCGTCGCCTTCTTCGCAGGTCCCGTGAAGCTCGATGCGGACGGCAACGCCAAAGTCAGTTTCGATATCCCGCAGTTCAATGGCACGGCCCGCATCATGGCCGTCGCCTGGACCAAGACGGGCATCGGCAGCGCGACGAAAGATGTCGTCATCCGCGATCCCGTCGTCGTGACCGCTAGCCTGCCGAAGTTCCTCGCCCCCGGAGACCGCGCGGACCTGAGGCTCGACATCGCCAACACGGATGCCCCGGCCGGCGACTACACGGTCGAGATCACCCACAATGCCTCCGTCATGGTCGAGCAGACCGGCGCGAGCCAGACGATCACGCTTACGCCCGGCGGCAAGACGGCGCTGACCCTGCCGCTCATCGGCGGCGAGGCGGGTGACGGCCTCGTCACGGTCAAGCTCTCGAACGGTTCCGGCATGTCGCTGGAACAGGCGCTGAACGTGCCGGTGCGCCCGGCCGCCATGCCCATCACCACGCGCCGGCCGATCGAGATCGCGGCGAACGGCAGCCTGACCATCGATGACCAGTTGCTCGCCGACAGCCAGCTTGCAGGCGCCTCCGTCAGCCTCAGCGTCTCGCGCGCCGCGGCCTTCGACATCCCGGCGCTGCTGATGGCGCTCGACCGCTACCCCTATGGCTGCACGGAGCAGACGACGAGCCGCGCGCTGCCGCTGCTCTATCTCAGCGAGCTCTCCAAGCAGTCCGGCCTGCCGGAAGACCCGGAGACGCAAAAGCGCGTGCAGGATGCGATCTACCGCGTTCTTGCCAACCAGTCCTCTTCCGGCAGCTTCGGCCTCTGGTCTCCGGGTTACGGCGACCTGTGGCTCGACTCTTTCGTGACCGACTTCCTGACCCGCGCCCGCGAACAGAAGTTCGACGTGCCGGAGCAGGCCATGCTGCAGGCGCTTTCCAACCTGCAGAATTCGATCTCCTATGACGTCAACGTCTCGACGCAGGGCAACGAGATCGCCTATGCGCTCTACGTGCTCGCCCGCAACCGCAAGGCCGCGATCAGCGACCTGCGCTACTATGCCGACACGAAGCTCTCGGAGTTCTCCTCGCCGCTTGCCCGCGCGCAGATCGCGGGCGCGCTCGGCCTCTACGGCGATGCCCAGCGCTCGATGACGATCTTCTCCAATGCGCTCGGCCTTTCGCGCGACAGCATCATGACCGCCAGCCTCTCGCGCACCGACTATGGTTCGTCGCTGCGCGACGGCGCGGCGATCCTGGCGCTGGCGGCCGAAAGCCGGCCGGTTCCGGACGTCATTCCGGAGCTGACCAAGCTCGTGGCCAAGCAATGGGAGACCAAGCGCTGGACCAGCACGCAGGAGCAGACCTGGATGCTGCTCGCCGCGCGGTCCGTCAAAGACGCCGACAAGGACCTGAAGCTCGAGATCAACGGCGCTGAACGCGCCGGCGGCTATGCCGCGCAGATGACGGGCAAGTCCCTGCTCGAAAACCCGCTGACCATCGCCAACCGTACCGGCGAGCCGGTCTCCGCCGTGCTGACGACGGTGGCCGCGCCCGCCGATCCGCTGCCGGCCGGCGGCGACGGCTTTGCCATCGAGCGCAGCTACTACACGCTCGACGGCGAGGAGGCGAACATCACGGAGGCCACGCAGAACGAGCGCTACGTCGTGGTGCTGAAGGTGACGGAGCATAATGACTGGCCGTCGCGCATCATCATCACCGACCTCCTGCCGGCCGGCTTCGAGATCGACAATCCGAGCCTCGTCGACAGCGCGAAGCTTTCCAACTTCGACTGGCTCGGCGAGACCGAGGCGGCGCATACGGAGTTCCGCTACGACCGTTTCGTCGCGGCCTTCAACCGCAGCGGCGGCGACAACCGAGACGTGATGCTCGCCTATGTCGTGCGAGCCGTCACCCCCGGCACCTACGACCTGCCGGCCGCCCAGGTGGAGGACATGTACCGTCCGCAATATTCCGCCCGCACGGCGACCGGCCGTATGCAGGTGGTGAAGGCTGAATAGGACGCAAGGCGATGGCGCTCTGGCGCAAGCTCCTGATCGGCTCCCTCGGCGGGGCGGCGGCGATCGCCGCCCTCGCCTTCGGGCTCGACCATGCGGACCGCGCCTATCCGCCGCCGGTCGGGATCGCCGAGACCGTCTCGAAGGAAGTGCTCGACCGCGATGGCCGCCTGTTGCGCGCCTTCGCAACGCCCGAGGGCCATTGGCGGCTGAAAACCACGGCCGCGGACGTCGATCCGCAGTTCATCCGCATGCTCGTCGCCTATGAGGACCGGCGCTTCCACGACCATGCGGGCATCGACCCGCTGGCGCTGCTGCGCGCCGCCGGACAGTTCGTCACCAACGGCCGCATCGTCTCGGGCGCCTCCACGCTTTCCATGCAGGTCGCGCGGCTGATCGAGCCGCGCGAGAACCGCTCGATGCTGGCCAAGCTGCGCCAGATGGCGCGCGCCGTCCAGCTTGAACGGCGGCTTTCGAAGGCCGAAATCCTCGACCTCTACCTGACGCTCGCCCCCTATGGCGGCAACCTGGAGGGCGTGCGCGCGGCAAGCCTTGCCTGGTTCGGCAAGGAGCCGAAGCGTCTCTCGGTTGCGGAGGCCGCCCTGCTCGTCGCCCTGCCGCAGCTTCCCGAAAAGCGCCGGCCCGACCGGCATCGCGACGCTGCGGAAAAGGCGCGCGAACGCGTGCTCACCCGCATGGCCGTCTCCGACGTCATCGGCGAAGGCGAGGCCGAACGCGCAAGCAACGAGGCCGTGCCCGACCGCCGCCGCCAGCTTCCCTCCCATGCCGCACATCTTTCGGAACTGGCGCTGCGCAAGGACCCGAAGGCGACCGAGCACAGCACGACGCTCGACCGCACCGTGCAGGACGGACTTGAGACCGTCGCGCGCGAGGCGGCCGAACGGCTTGGCCCGAAAATCTCCATTGCCATGGTGATGGCCGATGCCCGCACCGGCGAAATCCTCGGCGAGGTCGGCTCGGCGGATTATTTCGACGGCAGTCGCGCCGGCTGGATCGACATGACGCGCATCCGCCGCTCGCCCGGCTCGGCGCTGAAACCCTTCATCTACGGGCTTGCCTTCGAGGAAGGGCTGGTCGCGCAGGAGACGATCGTCGAGGATCGGCCCTCCGACTTTTCCGGATATCGCCCGCGCAATTTCGACATGACCTACCAGGGCGATGTCAGCGTGCGCAAGGCGCTGCAACTGTCGCTGAACGTGCCGGCGGTGCGCCTGCTCGATGCCGTCGGCCCGACACGCATGATGGTGCGGTTCCGCCGCGCCGAGGTGCGGCCCGTTCTGCCGCCGGGCGAGACGCCCGGCCTTGCCATCGGCCTCGGCGGCCTCGGCATCACGCTGCGCGACCTTACCCAGCTCTATGCGGCGCTTGCCAATCGCGGCATGCCGGTGCAGCTCGGCGACGGTATTTCGGGCGAGGCCAAGGTGATCGGTGGCGACCCGCTGCTCGATCCCGTCGCCGTCTGGCAGGTCTCCGACGTGCTCTCCGCCGTCACGCCGCCCACCGGCAGCCGCCGCCTCGGCATCGCCTACAAGACCGGCACGAGCTACGGCTACCGCGATGCCTGGTCTGTCGGCTATGACGGCCGCCATGTGCTCGGCGTCTGGGTCGGCCGCGCCGACAACGGCGCCGTGCCGGGCCTGACCGGCTATGGCGCCGCCGCGCCCATCCTGTTCGAGGCCTTCTCGCGCTCGGGCATCGCCATCACGGCGCTTCCGCGCGCGCCGGCCGGCGCCGTGCGCATCGCGCAATCCGAACTGCCGGCGAGCCTTCGCCGTTTCTCGACCACCGCAAGCGGCCTCGTCGCGACGGCGGCGCGCGAGCCGGCACCGGAAATCGTCTATCCGCCGGAGGGCGCCCATGTCGAGCTCGGCGCGACGACGGGCGAAGACGTCTCCCCGCTCGTCCTGAAGCTCCAGGGCGGCCGCGCGCCCTTCCGCTGGCTCGCCAACGGCAAGGTCCTGCCGGAAGCCTCGCGCCGGCGCACGACGCAATGGATGCCTGAGGGCGCCGGGTTTTCCACGCTGACGGTGATCGATGCGGCCGGACGGGCGGCGAGCGTCCGGGTGTTCATCGAGTAGCGGGGAGGGATTGCCCCTCATCCGCCTGCCGGCACCTTCTCCCCGCAAGCGGGGAGAAGGGATATGTCGCGCCGGTTTCCCCAGCCAATGACCGCTCGCAGGGTAAGTCCCCTCTCCCCGTTTACGGGGAGAGGGTTAGGGTGAGGGGCAAGCCGCACCCGCCAACGTCACTTCTTCGTATCCGCCAGCACCCAGCTCGCCTTGCGCTTCTCCAGGAAGGCCGCGATGCCCTCAGCCGCTGCAGGCGTTTCCCAGGTGTCGGCAAGCCGCATCAGCGTCATCTCGATGAGTTTTTCGTCGATCGGTGGGGCGAGCGCGTGCGCAAGGGATTTCGCCGCTGCGACCGCTTCCGGGGAGGCCGCGAAACAGGGGGCGATCTCCGCCTCTAACGCCTCATCGAGCCTTTCCGGCGCCACGACCCCGCTCAGCAAGCCGATCTCCCGGGCAAGTTGCGCATCGAACAAGCGCGCGGACGTGGCGAAGCGGAGGAAGGCGGCGGGGCCGATGCGGGCGGCGACATAGGGGCTGATCGTCGCCGGGATCAGGCCGAGGCGGGTCTCCGTCAGGCCGAAGCGCGCGCCCTCGACGCCGATCGCCGCATCGCAGACGCTGATGAGCCCGACGCCGCCGCCATAGGCCTGGCCGTTGACGCGGGCGATCAGCGGCTTCGGCAGGTCGCGCAGCGCCTTCAGCATCAGGGCAAGCCGGCGCGCC
The DNA here is from genome assembly GCF_030733845.1 of Shinella zoogloeoides. Taxonomy (NCBI): domain Bacteria; kingdom Pseudomonadati; phylum Pseudomonadota; class Alphaproteobacteria; order Hyphomicrobiales; family Rhizobiaceae; genus Shinella; species Shinella zoogloeoides. The sequence continues at coordinate 256,407 of NZ_CP132311.1, read as the reverse complement.
TCCGCGATGCGCTCTTCGCGGGTCGCGGCGATCTGCTCCTTCATCCAGTTGAGGTCGCCGCCGGCGCAAAAGCTCTCGCCCTCGCCCGTCAGCACTACGACGCGCACCGCCTTGTCCTCGCTCAGAAGACCGGCGACAGCGGTCAGTTCGCGGATCATCAGGCCGGAGAGCGCATTGTGCTGCGCATGGCGGCGGAGCGTCAGCGCGGCGACGCCGCGCCGGTCGACGGATACGGAAATCGTCTCGAAATTCATGGCTGCACCTCCTATCGAGCATTTCCGCTTTTCTCCGAATCGCGAAAACACTCTATCTCTCTGTTTTCACGCAATTCTGGACGCTATGCCGTTTTTCAGGGCAAGCCCTTGCCGGTGATCTGGCGGGCGAAGGCCGCGGCCGCCGCGAGCTTCTCCCGATCGAGCCCTGTCCCGTAGCCTTCCGCCGCCAGCATGTCGGCGACGGCAAGCGTATCCACATTGCCGCGCGCGCCCGGCGCATAGGGGCAGCCGCCGAGCCCGCCGACCGAGGCATCGAAGACGGAAAGCCCACGATCGAGCGCAACGCGGATATTGTCGAGCGCCCGTCCGTTCGTATCGTGAAAGTGGCCGGCGAGATTTTCCGGAGCGGCGGCGGCGAGCACGACATCCAGCATGGCCGCCACCTCGGCGGGCCGCGCGCGGCCGATCGTATCGCCAAGGCTCACTTCATGGCAGCCGAGGTGCAGGAGCTGGCCCGCCACCCGCGCCACCGCGCCGGGCTCCACCGGCCCGTCATAGGGACATTGCACGACGCAGCTCACATAGCCGCGCAGGGGGATGCCGTCCGTCCTGGCCGCTTCCGCGACCGGCCGGGCACGCTCGATGCTTTCGGCGATCGAGCAGTTGAGGTTGGCGCGCGAGAACCCTTCTGAGGCCGAGAGGAAGACCGCGACCTCGTCGACGCCGGCCGCCTTCGCCGCCTCGTAGCCCTTCATGTTGGGCACCAGCGCCGCGTAGGAAATGCCGGGTCGCCGCCGGATGCCGGCCATCACCTCGGCGCCGTCGGCAAGCTGCGGCACCCATCTGGGGCTGACGAAGCTCGTTGCCTCGATGCGGCGGAAGCCGCAATCGGACAAAAGGTCGATCAGCGCGATCTTGTCGGCGGTGGGAATGATCGCCTTCTCGTTCTGCAGCCCGTCACGGGCCGCCATCTCGACGATTTCGATAGGCCGCGTCATGCCGCCTCCTCGGGTTCCAGCGAGACGAGAAGCGCCCCTTCCGCCACCTGGTCGCCCACTGCCACCGGCACCGCCGCCACCACGCCGTCGCGCGGCGCGGCCAGCACCAGTTCCATCTTCATCGCCTCCATGGTGACGAGCGCATCGCCCTTGGCGACCCGCGCGCCCGGCTCTGCCGACACGATGCGCACGAGACCCGGCATCGGAGCGGTCAGCCGGTCGCCACCCGCCGCCGCCTCGCCATGATGGCCGGCCGCTTCGGCGAGCGCGAAGGCATGGCTGTGCCCCCCGAAAAAGACCACGATGTCGGCGCCGTCGCGGTGCACCTTTGCCGGAAGCGTGTGCCCATCGAAATCCGCGCGAACGGAGCGGCCGTCCGTCGACTGCACATGGATATCGGTCGCCACGCCATCATGCGTGATGCGGAAGCGGTCCATGCCCGACGTCGCCACGCGCAGCGCATGCTCCGTGCCGCCGTGATCGAGAAACACCGTCCGCGTGGCATCGCCCCACAAGCGGAAACCGCGGATATGGCCCCATGGGTCCGCATCGGCCGGCGCGGCGAGGAAACCGAGCGCGCAGAGGGCGGCGAGCGCGAAGGCTTCTTCCGAGGGCTCGGGATCGGCCAGCACCCCCTCGCCCGCGCGGCCGATAAGGCCGGTATCGACATCGCCGTCGGCAAAGGCCGGCAGACGGCATAGGCGGGCGAGGAAGCCGGCATTGATCGTCACGCCACCGACGCGGCATTGCTCGAGTGCCGTTTCCAGCTTCGCAAGCGCTTCCCCGCGTGTGCGGCCGTGAGTAATCACCTTGGCGATCATCGGATCGTAGTAGGGTGTGACGAGATCACCGGCCCGCACGCCGGAATCGACGCGCGCCCCCCCTGCCTGATCGAGGACGTCCGGCATGTCGAAGGCGGAAAGGCGGCCGGTCGCCGGCAGGAAATCGCGCGCCGGATTTTCCGCGTAGAGCCGCGCCTCGAAGGCCCAGCCGTCGATCGCCAGTTCCTCCTGCCGCTTCGGCAGGGGTTCGCCGGCCGCGACGCGGAGTTGCCATTCCACAAGGTCGAGGCCGGTGATCGCCTCCGTCACGGGATGCTCGACCTGCAGGCGCGTGTTCATTTCCATGAAGTAGAAGCGGTCCTGCCGAAGGCCCTCGGACACGTCGACGATGAACTCCACCGTGCCCGCGCCGCTATAGCCGATCGCCGCCGCCGCGCGCACCGCGGCCGCACCCATCGCCGCGCGCATCTCCTCGGTCATGCCGGGCGCAGGCGCCTCCTCGATGACCTTCTGGTGTCGGCGCTGGAGCGAGCAGTCACGCTCGAAGAGATGCACGACATTGCCGTGCCTGTCGCCAAAGACCTGCACCTCGATATGGCGGGGTTTCGCCATGTATTTCTCGACCAGCACGCGGCCGTCGCCGAAGGCGCTTTCCGCCTCGCGCCGTGCGCTTTCCAGCGCCGCGGCAAAATCGGCGGAACGTTCCACCCGGCGCATGCCCTTGCCGCCGCCGCCGGCGCGCGCCTTGATCAGCACCGGATAGCCGATGGCCTCCGCCTCGCCGGCGAGAAAGGCAGCTTCCTGCCCCTCGCCGTGATAGCCGGGCACGACAGGAACGCCGGCCTTCTCCATCAGCGCCTTGGCGGCGTCCTTGAGGCCCATGGCGCGGATGGCGCCTGCCGAAGGGCCGATGAAAACGAGACCCGCCGCCTCCACCGCCTCGACGAAATCGGGGTTCTCCGACAAAAACCCATAGCCCGGATGCACCGCCTCCGCGCCGCTCGCCCTGGCGGCCTCGATGATGACGGGAATGTTCAGGTAGCTTTTCGCCGCCTCCGCCGGGCCGATGCGGATGGCTTCGTCGGCCATCTCGACATGCAGCGCCGCCCGGTCGGCATCGGAATGGACGGCGACCGTCGCAACGCCCATGCGCCGGGCGGTGCGGATGATGCGGCAGGCGATTTCGCCGCGGTTGGCGATGAGGATTTTCCTGAACATCCGGCCTCCGGTCATTGCGCGGCGATGGCTTCGACTTCGAGCAGCCATTTCCCATCGAAGATCGATGCGATGACGACGCTCATCGCCGGGGCGACCGCGCCGAGATAGTCGCTGCGGATCTCGCGGTTGGCAGTCGCGTGGTGACGGTCGGCAAGGAAGGTCGTGACCTTGACGAGATCCGCCTTCGACATGCCGGCGGCCTTCAACTGCGCGTCGATGTTGCGCCAGACGAGCCGCGCCTGATCTTCGAACGTCTCGGGCACCTTGTCGTCGTCCGAAACCGGAATCTGGCCGCTGATGAACAGCAGCGTCTTGAAATCCTCGATCTTCACGGCCTGCGTATAGCCGCCGCGCGGGGCGGGGGCGTTTTTGGCATTGATCAGTTCGCGTTTCATGACATTGCCTCCTCTACATCCTGAAGACGCCGAAACGGGTGGGCTCGACCGGCGCGTTGAGCGCCGCCGAAAGCGAGAGCGCCAGCACGTCGCGCGTCTTGCGCGGATCGACGATGCCGTCATCCCAAAGCCGTGCCGAGGCATAGAGCGGGTGGCTCTGGCGGGCGAACATGTCGATGGTCGGCTGCTTGAAGGCGGCCTCCTCCTCGGCGCTCCAGCTTCCGCCGGTGCGCTCGATGCCCTCGCGCCGGACGGTCGCCAGCACGCCGGCCGCCTGCTCGCCGCCCATTACCGAAATGCGGCTGTTCGGCCAGGTCCAGAGGAAACGCGGCGAATAGGCCCGGCCGCACATGCCGTAGTTTCCCGCGCCGTAGGAACCGCCGATCAGCACGGTGAGCTTCGGCACTTTCGCCGTCGCGACGGCGGTGACGAGCTTGGCGCCATGCTTGGCGATACCCTCCGCCTCGTATTTGCGGCCGACCATGAAGCCGGTGATGTTCTGCAGGAAGAGCAGCGGAATGCCGCGCTGGGCGCAGAGCTCGATGAAATGCGCGCCCTTCAGCGCCGCCTCGGAGAAGAGCACGCCATTGTTGGCGATGATGCCGACAGGCAATCCATGCAGGGCGGCGAAACCGCAGACCAGCGTCGTGCCGAAGCGGGCCTTGAACTCGTCGAAGCGCGAGCCGTCGACAACGCGGGCGATGACCTCGCGCACATCGTACGGCGTGCGCGTATCGGCCGGCACGATGCCGAGCAGCTCTTCCGGGTCGTAGAGCGGCGCATCACCGTCGCCCGATTTCGTAACCTCCGGCTTACGCGTATTGAGGTTGGCGGCGATCTGGCGGGCGATTTCCAGCGCATGACGGTCGTCGCGCGCAAGATGATCCGCGACGCCGGAAAGGCGGGTGTGTACGTCGCCACCACCGAGGTCTTCGGCCGTCACCACCTCGCCCGTCGCGGCCTTTACCAGCGGCGGGCCGGCGAGGAAGATCGTGCCCTGGTTCTCGACGATGACGGTCTCGTCGCTCATCGCCGGCACATAGGCGCCGCCCGCCGTGCAGCTTCCCATGACGACGGCGACCTGCGGAATGCCGGCCGCGGACATCTGCGCCTGGTTGTAGAAGATTCGGCCGAAATGATCACGGTCGGGAAACACCTCGTCCTGGTTCGGCAGGTTCGCGCCGCCGGAATCGACGAGATAGATGCAGGGCAGCCGGTTCTCCACGGCGATCTCCTGCGCGCGCAGATGCTTCTTCACGGTGATCGGGTAATAGGTGCCGCCCTTCACCGTGGCATCGTTGCAGACGATCATGCATTCTCGACCGGACACGCGGCCGATGCCCGATATCATGCCGCCGGAGGGCGAGGCACCGTCATAGAGTCCGTGGCCGGCGGTGAGGCCGATTTCGAGGAAGGGCGAGCCGGGATCGAGCAATTGCGCCACGCGGTCGCGCGGCAGGAGCTTGCCGCGGGAGACATGGCGATCCCGCGCCTTCGCACCGCCGCCGTCCATGGCAAGGCTCGCGGCTTCCTCGACGAGCGCGAGCGCATCGAGCATCGCCTTGCGGTTCGCTGCAAAAGTCTCGCTGCGCGTGTTCACGGCCGAGGGGATGACCGGCATTACAGCGTCTCCTGAAAGATTTCGCGGCCGATCAGCATGCGGCGGATTTCAGAGGTGCCGGCGCCGATCTCGTAGAGCTTGGCGTCGCGCAGCAAGCGGCCGGTCGGGTAGTCGTTGATATAGCCGTTGCCGCCGAGCGCCTGGATAGCTTCCAGCGCCAGCTTCGTCGCGCATTCGGCCGAATAGAGGATGCAGCCGGCAGCGTCCTTGCGGGTCGTCTCGCCCCGGTCGCAGGCGGCAGCCACGGCATAGACATAGGCGCGGCAGGCGTTGAGCGCGACATACATGTCGGCGACCTTGCCCTGCATGAGCTGGAATTCGCCGATGGGCCGGTCGAATTGCTTTCGCTCATGGAGATAGGGAACCACCACGTCGAGGCACGCCGCCATGATGCCGAGCGGGCCGCCCGACAGGACGACGCGCTCGTAGTCGAGGCCGGACATCAGCACGTTGACGCCGCGCCCCACCGTACCCATCACGTTCTCCTCCGGCACCTCGCAATCGGTGAAGACGAGTTCGCAGGTGTTGGAGCCGCGCATGCCGAGCTTGTCGAGCTTCTGGGCGGTCGAAAAGCCCTTGAAGCCCTTCTCGATGAGGAAGGCGGTGATGCCGCGCGAGCCGGCCTCGGGATCGGTCTTGGCGTAGACCACCAGCACGTCCGCATCCGGCCCGTTGGTGATCCACATCTTGTTGCCGTTCAGCACGTAGCGGTCGCCGCGCTTCTCCGCGCGCAGCTTCATGGAGACGACGTCCGAGCCCGCGCCCGGCTCCGACATGGCGAGCGCGCCGACATGCTCGCCGGAGATCAGCTTCGGCAGGTATCGTTCGCGCTGTGCCTGCGAGGCATTGCGGATGATCTGGTTGACGCAGAGGTTGGAATGGGCGCCGTAGCTGAGGCCGACAGAAGCCGAGGCCCGGCTGATCTCCTCCATCGCCACGCAATGGGCGAGATAGCCCATGCCGGAGCCGCCATAACCTTCCGGCGCGGTGATGCCGAGCAGGCCGAGATCGCCGAGCTCCCGCCACAGCGGCATCGGAAAATTGTTGCTGCGGTCGATTTCCGCCGCCTGCGGCGCGATGCGATCGGCCGAAAAGCGCCGCACGCTCTCGCGCAGCGCATCGATATCGTCCCCGAGCCCGAAGCTCATGCCGGCGTCATACATATCCGTCCTCCCCGCGCAGTCGTTCAGGCGACTGCCTTTTCCTATCCTGCCATATCGAATGCCTTGCGCATTTCCGCCTCGCGCGCCTTCGCCCGCTCCGCCGCCGCCTCCTTCACCGGACCATAACCGCGAATCTCGCCGTAAAGCGAAAGAAGCGCAATGGCGGCGTCGAGGGTTTCGCGGCGAAGGGCCTGCAGCACATGCGCCACTTGCGCCTCGTAGTCGGCGATGAGCCGGCGCTCCATGCGGCGCTCGGCGGTGCGGCCGAACGGATCGAAGGCGGTGCCGCGCAGACCCTTGAGACCGGCGAGAAGGCCGAAGGCCGGCAGCATCCAGCGGCCGAAGCGGCGCTTGCGCGGCCGCCCGTTCGCGTCCTCCCCCTTGAGGAAGGGCGGCGCGAGGTTGAAGGCGATTTTGTACTGGCCCTCGAACTGCTCGGCCAGACCCGCCTTGAAGGAGGGATCGCTGAAGAGCCGCGCCACCTCATATTCGTCCTTGTAGGCAAGGAGCTGGGCGTAGACATGCGCTACAGTGCGCGTCAGCCGGTCGTCCGGCCCGAGCACCCGTTCCGCCGCACGCACCCGGTCGACCAGCGCCTTGTAGCGGCTGGCGAGCGCGGCGTTCTGGTAGGCTGTGAGGTGCTTCATGCGATGGGCGATGAGGTCTTCCGTTGCCATGGTCTCCAGCGTCTCGGCGGGCTTGCCCGTATGCAGGAGGCGTTCGGCGCGGGCCGGGTCGGCGGCGATCAGCCGCCCCCAGCCGAAGGCGGAGAGCGTGGCATCCACGGCGACGCCGTTCAACACGATCGCCTGTTCGATGGACTGGCGGGTGAGCGGGATCAGCCCCTTCTGCCAGGCAAAGCCGGTCATCAGGATGTTCGTCGCCATGGCATTGCCGGCGACCTTCTCGGCGATCGTCGTGAAGTCGAAGAGATGCGAGGTCTCACGCAGCGCCGCGCGTACAGTGCCTTCCACATCACGGCGGCGGAAGTCGAAGTCGCGGTTGCGCACGAAATCGGCGACCGGCGTCAGCCGGGTATTGACGACGCCCGTCGTGCGGTGGTGGTCGCAGAGCGTCACCGCATCCTTGGAGGATGCCACCACGTCGTCGGCGGCGATCAGCAGGTCGGCGCCGCCGGTGATGATGCGCGGCGAGGAGACGTCCTGGTCATGAAGGCCGATGCGCAGGTGGCTCATCACCGCCCCGCCCTTCTGGGCAAGGCCCGCCATGTCCAGGATCATCGGCGACTTGCCGTCGAGATGGGCGGCCATGCCGAGGATGGCGCTGATGGTCAGGATGCCCGTGCCGCCGATGCCGGCGATGGCGATGTTGTAGGAACGGTCGCCGATGCGGACGATCTCGGGCTCGGGAACGCCGGTCATATCAGGGTTGGAGCGCGCGCCCTTGCGCAACCGCCCGCCCTCCACCGTCACGAAGGACGGACAGAAGCCCTTGAGGCAGGAATAGTCCTTGTTGCAGGTCGACTGGTTGATCTTTCGCTTGCGGCCGAGTTCCGTGTCGAGCGGTTCGACGGAGACGCAGTTCGACTGGGTGGAACAGTCGCCGCAGCCTTCGCAGACGGCCGGGTTGATCATCAGGCGGACCGGCGGGTCCTCCATCAGGCCGCGCGAACGCCGGCGGCGCTTTTCCGCCGCGCAGGCCTGTACATAGACGATGGCCGAGCAGCCGGGCGCCTCGCGGATGTCGCGCATCACCCGGTCCATCTCGTCGCGATGGCGCACGATGACGCCGGGCGCGAGGAGGGAGGGCGAATAGGCTTCCGGGTGGTCGGAGACGAGATAGATCGGCGCGACGCCCTCGTCGAAGAGCTGGCGTGTCACCGCCTCGGGGCTGATCGGCCCGTCCACGGCCTGCCCGCCGGTCATCGCCACCGCGTCGTTGTAGAGCACCTTGTAGGTGATGTTGACGCCGGCGGCGACCGACTGGCGGATCGCCAGGATGCCGGAATGGTAGTAGGTGCCGTCGCCGAGATTGACGAAGATGTGCTTCTCGTCGGTGAACGGCGCGATGCCCGACCACGGCACGCCCTCGGCGCCCATATGGGTGAAGGTGGCGGTCGAGCGATCCATCCACTGCACCATGTAGTGACAGCCGATACCTGCCGTCGCCCGGCTGCCTTCCGGCACTTTCGTCGAGCTATTGTGCGGACAGCCCGAGCAGAAATAGGGCACGCGCTCGATGGGCGCGGCATGGGTCTTGCGGACCTTCTCGCGCTCCAGAAGATAGGCAAGCTCGTCGGCGATCACCTTCTTGAGGCCCGCGTCGAACTCGAATTGCAGGAGCCGCGCGGCGATCGCCCGCGCCACCATGCCCACCGTCAGCGCCTGAGAAAGCGGCAGGAACGCATGATCCTGATGGTCGAACTTGCCGATGATACGCGGCCGTTCGCCGGGATGCCAGTTGAAGAGCTGCTGCTTGATCTGGTTCTCGATGATCTCGCGGCGTTCCTCGACGACCAGCACCTCCTCGAGCCCCTGCGAGAATTCGCGCACGCCCTCCGGCTCCAGCGGCCAGGGCATGCGGACCTTGTAGATGCGCATGCCGATCTCGGCCATCTCGGCCGGTCCGAGCGAAAGCTCCTTCAGCGCCTGCAGCACATCCTCATAGGCCTTGCCCGAGGCGATGATGCCGAAGCGGGCGCGCGGCACGTCATGCGTCACCTCGTCAACCCGGTTGGCGCGGGCAAACGCAATGGCGGCGTAACCCTTGTAGGTCTGCAGCCGCTCGTCCTGCGGCAGCGGCGGATCGGGCCAGCGCAGGTTGAGCCCGCCCGGCGGCAACTCGAAATTTTCGGGGATCACGAACTGGCGGCGCTCGCCCGCAAGGTCCACCGAGGCCGTCGTCTCCACGGTATCGGAGATGAACTTCATACCGACCCAGCAGCCGGAATAGCGCGACATGGCCGTGCCGAGCAGGCCGTATTCGACGAATTCGTGGATCGAGGACGGATAGAGCACCGGGATCAGCGCCGACATGAAGGCGTGGTCCGACTGGTGCGGGATCGAGGACGACTTTGCCGAATGGTCGTCGCCGGCAAAACAGAGCACGCCGCCATGTTTCGCGGTGCCCGCGGCATTGGCGTGCTTCAGCACGTCGCCGCAGCGGTCGACGCCCGGCCCCTTGCCGTACCAGTAGCCGGAAACGCCATCGTAGCGCGCGCCGGGCGACAGGTGCAGTTGCTGCGTGCCCCAGACAGCGGTCGCCGCCAGGTCCTCGTTCACACCGGGCCGGAACACGACGTCGTGCGCCGCCAGGTGCTTTCCGGCTTTCGCAAGCTGCTGGTCATAGCCGCCGAGCGGCGATCCGCGATAACCCGAGATGAATGCGGCGGTGTTCAGCCCCGCGGCGCGATCGCGCCGCATCTGAACGATCGGCAGGCGCACGAGCGCCTGGATGCCGGAAAGGAAGATCCTTCCCTCCTCCGCCGTATACTTGTCCTCGAGAGAAAAGCTCTGCTTCAGCATGACTTCCTCCTCGATGGCCCTCCTCCACGAAAGCCATCCTCCATATGTAGGAGCTTAGCCAAGGATTGGGAGGAGCGTGTCCTTATTTTATCCTTGCGGCATCACGATTTAGGGATGGCATCCGCAAAGCGGGCCATTTTTCGCAACGCCATCCTAAGGACGCGTCAGATCGGGACCCGATGGGTGTTCTTCAACTCGTCGAGCGCGAAGCTGGAATTGACGAAACCGACACCGGGCAGGCGCAGCAAAGCCTTTTTCAGGATCTCCTCGTACTGGCGCACGCTGCTCGTCAGCACGCGCAGCACATAGTCGTGGTCGCCGGTCATCGAGTAGCATTGCACCACCTCCGGCATGTTCTTCACCGCCTTCTCGAATTCCAGCAGCGTCGCCTCGTCGTGCTGCTTCAGCCGCACGAAGCAGAAGACCGAAACCTCGAAACCGACGAGCTTCGGCTCGATCGTGACGATGCGGCCGCGGATGATGCCCTGCTTTTCCATCTCCTTGATACGCCGCCAGCACGGCGTATGGCTGAGCCCGACGCGCTCGCCGATCTCGGCGACCGTCAGTTCCGGCTCGGTCTGCAGAAGCCGAAGGATCTTGCGGCTCGTCTCGTCCAGCGTGCCATCGCCCATCTCAGAGCAGCCCGCGTGAGGCAAGGTTGCGCATCAGCGCGGCGATGCCGAAGGTCCAGGGTGGGGCTTCGGTGGAAAGACGCACGGTGTTGACCAGGCTGCCGAGCGCTGCATTCGAGATCGCGACCCGGTCGCCTTCCTTGTGCGTGAACCCCTGCCCCGGCGCGTCGCGGTCCTCGACGGGCGCAAAGAGCGTGCCCATGAACAGCATGAAACCGTCAGGATATTGATGGTGCCTGCCGATGGTCTGGGAAACGAGGTCGAGCGGATCGCGGCTGATCTCGCGCATCGTGCTGCGGCCCTTTAGCACGAAGCCGTCCTCGCCTTCGATGAGAAGATCGAGATCGGCCGTGCGCACGTCGTCCATCGAATAGGTCTCGTCGAACAGGCGGATGAACGGACCGATGGCGGCGGAGGCATTGTTGTCCTTCGCCTTGCCGAGCAGCAGCGCCGAGCGGCCCTCGACGTCGCGCAGGTTCACGTCGTTGCCGAGCGTCGCACCCTTCACGCGGCCCTGGCTGTCCACCGCAAGCACGATCTCCGGCTCGGGATTGTTCCACCGCGAGACCGGATGCAGCCCGACCGAAGCACCCCAGCCGACCGAGGCAAGCACCGGCGCCTTGGTGAAGACCTCCGCATCCGGGCCGATGCCGACCTCCAGATATTGCGACCAGACGCCCTCCTCGATCAGCGCCGCCTTGACCTTCGCCGCAGCCTCCGAGCCGGCCTTCAAGTCGCGCAGGCTGTCGCCGATGATGGCCGTGACGCGACCGCGCATCTTATCCGCCAGCGCCGGATCGCCCGCCGCCTTTTCCTCGATCACCCGTTCGATCATCGAGCGGGCGAAGGTGACGCCGCACGCCTTCACCGCCTGAAGATCGCAGGGCGCGAGCAGGTGAAGGCGGGAAAAGTTGCCGGCGCCTTCGATGGAGGCCTCCAGCACGGCATCGAGCGTGCCCAGGGATTCGCACGCCGTCGCGCGGGCAGCCGCGGCCGGATCGTCCTTTTCCAGGAGATCGCGCATGGTCGGCACGTCCCTCGACGTGATGTCGCAAAGCCTGCCCTCCCGCAGCACCACGACCGCCGGCCCCTGTACATCGGGCCGCCAGACGCGGCCGACATAGGTTCCCCGCGAAAAATCTCCTGCCGTCACCGCCACGCGCCGCTCCTCCCGAATTTCTCGTCAGGAGTTCTAGACCGAAAAGGAGGGGAGCGAACAGGGCGAAGGCACGATTTGCGCAAACCGGAAAGGGATGGCGGGCGCGCCGCCATCCCCCTGACCTTACGCCGGCCGCGTGCGCACCGCCGAGACGATGGTGAGCGCGGCGAGGAACAGCACGACACCGCTGGCGACGAAGACGCTGGTCACGCCGTTCGCATCGAACAGCGCGCCGCCGGCGGCGGCGCCCGTCGCGATGGCGAAGTTGATCGCCGCGACAAAGAGGCCGCCGGCGCTTTCGGCCTCGTCCGGCACGGCGCGGGTGATCCAGGTCGACCAGGCGACCGGCACGGCGCCGAAGGCAAGGCCCCAGAACGCGACCATGGCAGCATCGCCGGCAAGGCTGCCGCCGAAGGCCGAGAGCGAGAGCGCAAGCGCGCCCATCACCACCGGCATGATCGACAGGGTGAGGCGCATGGAGCGCTCCAGCAGCACCGCGCCGAGATAATTGCCGAAGAAGGTGGCGATGCCGAAGCCGAGCAGCACGGCCGACACGCCCTCGACGCCGACCCCCGTCACCGTTTCGAGGAAGGGCCTGATATAGGTGAAGAAGGCGAAATGGCCGGTGAAGACGAGCAGGATCGCGAACATGGCGAAGCCGACACCCGGCCGCGCCAGCACCTCGACCAATGTGCCGAAGCGCGAATGGCCGCGCGGCGGCAGCGAGGGCAGCGTCGCAAGCTGCACGACGAGGGCGATCGCCCCGAGCACGGCGGCGCCGAGGAAGACGTTCCGCCAGCCGACGATGTCGCCGACATAGCTTCCGACCGGCGCCGCGAAGACCGTCGCCGCCGAGACGCCGAGGAACATCACCGACAGCGCCTTTGCCACATAGGCTTCCGGCACCAGCCGCATCATGGTCGCCGCCGACAGCGTCCAGAAACCGCCGAGCGCCATGCCGAGCAGCACGCGGCCGACGAGCAGCATGGCGAGGTTAGACGACATGGCCACGAGCAGGTTGGAAAAGATCAGCAGCACCGAAAGACCGATCAGCACGAGCCGCCGGTCGAGATTTCGCGTGATCACGGTGATCACCAGGCTCGTCACCAGCGCCACGGCGGCCGTCGCCGTCACCGCCTGGCCGGCCATGCCTTCGGAAATCCGAAGATCCGCCGCCATCGGCGTCAGGAGGCTGGCCGGCAGGAATTCCGCCCCCACCAGCCCGAACACGCCGAGCGTCATCGCCAGAACCGCCCCCCAGGCCGGGCGGGCATCCGCCTCGCTCTCCGGCGCTACGATTGTTGCATCCGTCATCTGCCATCCCTTTCCTGTTGCAGTGCGTGCCCCAACAGGTGGGTTGAAATGCAGGACGCACAATGTCATTTTATCCGCAATGTTTGATCCATCGTCCGACGCCTCCAAAAATGCCCATGACGCCGTCAGCGAACTGCTGATGGGCATGCGCCTGCGCGGGGCGAGCTACGGCCGCCTTCAGCTCAGCCCACCCTTCGGCGTCCGCTTTCCCGCGGGGCCGGAAGCCCGCTTCCATTTCGTCGCACGCGGCAAGGTCACGCTGCGCTCGCCGGGGGAAGCCCAGCGTGAGCTCGGGTGCGGCGATGCCGTGCTCCTGCCGCGCGGCGAGCCGCACGAGATCGTCACCGGCCCGAACGTTTCGCTGCGCGACTATGAAAGCTACACGCGCAAGCCGCTCTGCTCGGACGTCGCGGCGGTGGAGGCCTGCGTCAAGGAGACGAACCGGGAGAACGACACGCTGATCTTCACCGGCCGCATGGAGTTCGAGCTCGACACGCTGCACCCGCTGGTCGGCCTCATGCCGCAGGTCATGTCGGTCGGCGCGCTGATCGGCCGCCAGCCGGAACTGATGCCGCTGCTCGACGCTATGGAGCGGGAAATGGCGGAGGAGCGCGTCGGCTCGGCCGGCATCCTCGCGCGCCTTGCCGACGTCATCGCCGCCTCCATCGTGCGCGGCTGGGTGGAATGCGGCTGCGGCGATGCGACCGGCTGGATCGAGGCGCTGCGCGATCCGCGCCTCGGCCGCGTCATCGCCGCCCTCCACCGCGAGCCCGGCCGCAGCTGGACGCTCGCCGAGATGGCGCGCGAGATGGGCAGCTCCCGCTCGGTCTTCGCAAAGCGCTTCGTCGAGGTCACTGGCGTCACCCCGCAACGCTATGTCCTCGTCTTGCGCATGCGTCTTGCCGAACAATGGTTCCGCCGCGACAAGCTGTCGATCGACACCGCCGCCCGCCGCCTCGGCTTCGGCTCCCAAGCCGCCTTCGCCCGCGCCTTCAAACGCATCGTCGGCGAACCGCCGGGAAAAGCGCGCAGAAAGGCGACGACCGGTGCGGCAGAGAATGGAAGAACGGGGAGGAAAAATGGTGCTGCTAGAGAGATTTGAACTCTCGGCCTCTCCCTTACCAAGGGAGTGCTCTACCCCTGAGCTATAGCAGCATCTTGCGAAGCAGAAGGCTGCTTTCGCGTGAGCGAGGGCCTATTGCCACAGGTGATCGGGCAGTGCAAGCCGCCGCTTGCGATTATTGCAACAAATCGGATGCGGCATATGCTTTTTTCACAGCGCCGGTTTCGCTAGAAGGAAAGGCATGAGCGGCAAGGACGATACGAAAAGCGGGAAGATCAGGACGGAAGCGGAGATAAGGGCGGAGCGGCTGGCCAAGACGCTGCGCGACAATCTCCAGCGCCGCAAGCAGCAGGCGCGCGCCCGGCGGGCGGGCGCGGCGGACGAGACGACGGGACTGCCCGGCGGGCTTCCTGCCGCAAAAAAAGACGAATCGGACGGTTAGTCGCACATGTCTTCATCACGAAGGCGACGGGGATGGTTCGCGACCGGCGTGCGTTTCACCACGCGGCCGGCATGCTCTTCATTTTTCGATCGCGATGCTCTAAAGAAGCCGCCATCTCCGAAAGCCGATATTCTTTGAGAAAGGCGGGCCCGGCCCGTAGTCATATATGGATCGTATCAGGATTGTAGGCGGCAACGAGCTCCGGGGCGTCATCCCGATCTCCGGCGCCAAGAACGCCGCGCTGCCGCTGATGATCGCGTCGCTCCTCACCGACGACACGCTGACGCTGGAAAACGTGCCGCACCTCGCCGATGTCGAGCAGCTTATCCGCATCCTCGGCAATCACGGCGCCGACATTTCCGTCAACGGCCGCCGCGAGCGCCAGGGCGAGGGCTATTCGCGCACGGTCCACTTCACCTCGCGCAACATCGTCGATACGACCGCGCCCTACGAGCTGGTCTCGAAGATGCGCGCCTCGTTCTGGGTCATCGGACCGCTGCTCGCCCGTGAGGGCAAGGCCCGCGTCTCGCTGCCCGGCGGCTGCGCCATCGGCACGCGCCCAGTCGATCTCTTCATCGAGGCGCTCGCCGCCCTCGGCGCGAAGATCGAGATCGATCTCGGCTATGTCGAGGCGACGGCGCCCGAAGGCGGCCTGATCGGCGCGCGCTACACCTTCCCGAAGGTCTCGGTCGGCGCGACGCATGTCATGATGATGGCGGCGACGCTGGCCCGCGGCACGACGGTCATCGGCAACGCCGCCCGCGAGCCTGAAGTACAGGACCTCGCCAAGTGCCTCAACGCCATGGGCGCGAAGATATCGGGCGCCGGCACGGCGACCATCACCATCAAGGGCGTCACCCAGCTTTCCGGCGCACGCCACCGAGTGCTGCCCGACCGCATCGAGACCGGCACCTATGCCATGGCTGTCGCCATGACCGGCGGCGACGTCGTGCTGGAAGGCACGGATGCGGCGCTGCTCGACACGGCGCTCGAAACGATCCGCCGCTCGGGCGCCGAGATCACCGCCACTGAGAGCGGCATCCGCATCGTGCGCAACGGCGGCGGCATCAAGCCGGTCGACGTGGTGACCGATCCCTTCCCCGGCTTCCCGACGGACCTGCAGGCGCAGTTCATGGGCCTGATGACCAAGTCCAGCGGCATTTCGCACATCACCGAGACGATCTTCGAGAACCGCTTCATGCATGTGCAGGAACTCGCGCGCCTCGGCGCAAAGATCTCGCTCTCCGGCCAGACGGCCAAGATCGAGGGCGTCGAGCGGCTGCGCGGCGCACCGGTCATGGCGACGGACCTGCGCGCTTCCGTCTCGCTCGTCATCGCCGGCCTTGCCGCCGAGGGCGAGACCATGGTCTCGCGCGTCTACCATCTCGACCGCGGCTTCGAACGGCTGGAAGAGAAGCTCACCCGCTGCGGCGCCGTCGTCGAGCGCGTCAGCGACTGATCTTTCGCGCGGCGGAGTTGCAGACCGCCGCGCGCCGTCCTATCTCGTTCACGACGATAGGGATGCCGCGCAACGGCGGCATCTCCCGGGAAGGACACAAAATGGACAGCCTGAAACTGCTTGCCCTCGACACGGAAGACCTTTCCGTC
Source organism: Shinella zoogloeoides (assembly GCF_030733845.1). Lineage (NCBI taxonomy): Bacteria > Pseudomonadati > Pseudomonadota > Alphaproteobacteria > Hyphomicrobiales > Rhizobiaceae > Shinella > Shinella zoogloeoides. Next base: position 240,312 of record NZ_CP132311.1, on the reverse strand, counting down.
GTCTCGGCCCACCTGCAGGACGCGGTCTTCAAGACCGACGGCCTTGCCTATGACGCCCGCCACCATGTCTTTTCGGTCGCCGTCAATCGCTTCGTCTGGGAAAAGGCGGGCGCGCGCGGCAAGAGCTTCGAGCGCCGCCGCGCCGTCGTCGCCTTCAAGCGCGTCAACGCCGTGCGCTCGCTCGGCATCGACCGCAAGGATAAGGACGCCGTCTTCTCCCTGCTCGCCGTGAACTTCGCCCAGAACGGCGAAGGGCCGGACGGAACGCTGGAACTCGTGCTCTCCGGCAATGCTTCCATCGCGCTCGATGTGGAATGCGTCGAAGTTCAGCTTGCAGATACCGGCGGAGCATGGGAAACCAGCTTGAAGCCCCGCCATCCGGCGGTTTGAAGCATGGTCCGGCGCTTTCGCCGGTGGACGACAGGGACTTGAACGACTTGGCGATCAGACTTGACTACCAGAGCAGCGATTTCGAAAGCCGGTTCGCTGCCTTCCTGACCACCAAGCGCGAGGTCTCCGAAGACGTCAACGCCGTCGTGCGCACCATCATCGAGGATGTGCGCGCCCGCGGCGACGCGGCGCTGGCCGACTATTCCAGGAAGTTCGACGGCCTCGATTTCGCCACCACCTCCATGCGCGTGTCGCTGGAGGAGATCGACGCCGCCTTCGACGCGGTCGATCCGAAGATCATCGCCGCGCTCGAGCTGGCCGCCCAGCGTATCGAGAAGCACCACGCCCGCCAGAAGCCGAAGGACGACATCTACCAGGACGATATCGGCGTCGGCCTCGGCTCGCGCTGGACGGCGATCGATGCCGTCGGCCTCTACGTGCCCGGCGGCACTGCGAGCTATCCGAGCTCCGTGCTGATGAACGCCGTGCCGGCCCGGGTCGCCGGGGTGCCGCGCCTCGTCATGGTCGTGCCGGCCAAGGACGGCGCGATCAATCCGGCCGTGCTCGCCGCCGCGCGCATTGCCGGCGTCGACGAGATCTACCGCATCGGCGGCGCGCAGGCCGTCGCCGCGCTCGCCTACGGCACCGGGACGATCGCCCCCGTCGCCAAGATCACCGGCCCCGGCAATGCGTTCGTGGCCGCCGCCAAGCGTCAGGTCTTCGGCACCGTCGGCATCGACATGATCGCCGGCCCCTCCGAAGTACTTATCATCGCCGACGGCGACAACGATCCGGACTGGCTCGCTGCCGACCTTCTCGCCCAGGCGGAGCACGATGTCGGCGCCCAGTCGATCCTCGTCACCGACAGCGTGGCGCTTGCCGATGCTGTCGAGGCCGCCGTCGAGCGGCAGCTGAAGACGCTGGCGCGCTCTGAAACCGCCGCCGCCAGCTGGCGCGATTTCGGCGCCGTCATCCTCGTGCCGGAACTCGAAAAGGCCGTGCCGCTGGCAAACCGCATCGCCGCCGAGCACTTGGAGATCGCCACCGCTGATCCCGACGCGCTGATGCCCGGCATCCGCAATGCCGGCGCCATCTTCGTCGGCCGCCACACGCCGGAGGTCATCGGCGACTATGTCGGCGGCTCGAACCACGTCCTGCCGACCGCGCGCTCGGCCCGCTTCTCCTCCGGCCTTTCCGTGCTCGACTACATGAAGCGCACCTCCATCCTGCGCCTCGGGCCCGATCAGCTGCGCGCCCTCGGCCCGGCCGCCATCACGCTTGCCGAGGCCGAAGGGCTCGGCGCGCATGCCCGTTCCGTCGCCATCCGGCTCAACCTGGAGACATAGGGCATGGGCACGAAGGGCAGCTTCCGCCTCTGCGACGTGGTGCTGGACGATACGATCGGCCGTGCCACGCCCGATGTCGAGCACGAGCGCGCGGTTGCCATCTTCGACCTCATCGAGGAAAACACCTTCGAGCCGATCGGCCATGCCGGCGGTCCCTATCGCCTGAACCTGTCCCTTCTCGATTCCAAGCTCGTCTTCGTCATCCGCACGGAAGCCGGCGACGACGTCGCCACGCACATCCTCTCGCTGACACCCTTCCGGCGCATCGTGAAGGACTATTTCCTGATCTGCGAGAGCTACTACCAGGCGATCCGCTCGGCGACGCCCAGCCAGATCGAGGCGATCGACATGGGTCGCCGCGGCATCCACAACGAGGGTTCGCAGACGCTGCTGGACCGGCTTTCGGGCAAGATCAAGTTCGATTTCGACACGGCCCGCCGCCTCTTCACGCTCGTCTGCGTTCTCTACTGGCGCGGGTGAGCGGATGGAGGGCGTTTTCCCATCGCCTGACAAAGCCAAGTCACGAACGCCCGGTTCGGTCCTCTTCATGTGCCGCATGAATGCGGTGCGCTCGCCCATGGCCGAGACGCTGGCCCGCAGCCTGCTGCCCGGAACCTATGTCGCTTCCGCCGGCATCCGCCCCGGCGAGCGCGACCCCTTCGTAGATGCCGTTCTCGGCGAAGTCGGCCTGTCGCTCGGCCGGCATGCGCCCCATTCGCTCGACGAGCTGGAGGACGATTATTTCGACCTCATCGTGACGCTGGCCCCCGAGGCGCACCATGCCGCGCTGGAACTCACCCGTTCGATGGCCGTCGATGTCATGTACTGGCCGACGCCCGACCCGGCAGCCGCGACGGGCACGCGCGACCAGATCATGCATTCCTACCGCGAGGTCCGCGAGCACCTGAAGCTCCTCATCGAGAAGCGGCTGAAAGGCCCCGGCTGAGCCGCAAATAGCCGTAAACAAGGCAAATGCAGAAAGCCGGCGCTTCGGTGTTCACAAAGCACTGGGGATTGTGTAGTTTCCGGCAACTTTTTCGAGGCGGGCATAGAGCCTCCCCGAATCCACCCTCAAGGAATACCGCACAAAGATGGCAAAAGAAGAAGTCCTCGAATTTCCCGGCGTCGTGACGGAACTGCTCCCGAACGCCACCTTCCGCGTCAAGCTCGAAAACGAGCACGAGATCATCGCCCACACCGCGGGCCGCATGCGCAAGAACCGCATCCGCGTTCTCGCCGGCGACAAGGTGCTGGTCGAGATGACCCCGTACGACCTCACCAAGGGTCGCATCACCTACCGCTTCAAGTAAGCCGCTTCTCGCAGGCCCGGGGGCCGTACCCTCGCCCGGCCACGGCCGTCGTGCGAAGAGCGGCGCATCCCGCGCTTTCCCGGAGACATCATGGCGCAGACCGACAAGCTCATCCTCGCCTCCGGCTCGCCGCGCCGCGTCGAACTGCTCGCGCAGGCGGGCATCGAGCCCGTGCGCCTGATGCCGATGGACATCGACGAGACGCCGAAGCGCTCCGAGCATCCGCGCTCGCTGGCGCGGCGCCTGTCGACCGGCAAGGCGCAGGCGGCGCTGGCCGCCATCAAGGGCGATCCCGCCTTTGCAGGCAGCTACATCCTTTCCGCCGACACGGTCGTCTCCGTCGGCCGGCGCATCCTGCCGAAGACCGAGATGATCGACGAGGCATCGAGCGCGCTGCACCTCCTGTCGGGCCGCAGCCACCGCGTCTTCACCGGCGTCTGCCTCATCACGCCTGACCGCACCGTGCGCCAGAAGGTCATCGACACCAAGGTCCGCTTCAAGCGCCTGTCGACCACCGACATCGAGCATTACCTCGCCTCCGGCCAGTGGCGCGGCAAGGCGGGCGGCTATGCCATCCAGGGCATTGCCGGCAGCTTCGTCGTCAAGCTCGTCGGCTCCTACACGAATGTCGTGGGCCTTCCCCTCTACGAGACCCTAACGCTCCTGTCGGGCGAAGGCTTCGACGTGCACGCCGGCTGGGCGGACGCCTGACATGACGGACGAGACCCCGAAACCGGCCGCGAAGGTGGCGCCGCTGCGCAAGGCCGTGCCCTGCCCGATCTGCAAGCGCCCCTCGGCGCGCGAGCACTACCCCTTCTGCTCGAACCGCTGCCGCGACGTCGATCTCAACCGCTGGCTCTCCGGCTCCTACGCCATCCCCGTTGCCGACGACGAGGCAAAGGCCGAAGACGACGAGACGTGACAGCCCTGTCACACGACAAAAACGCAATCTTTTCCATAGCTTGCAAACCACCCCATTTTTCCGGCAAAAAACCGCCGATAGGGCTGGACACATTTTTGCAAGATGCTATAACCCCGCTCGCTTCCGGGGCGAAACCAAGCGCCCCACGGATTTCCAAGCGAAATCCACCTGGATGCCCGGATAGCTCAGTTGGTAGAGCAGCGGATTGAAAATCCGCGTGTCGGTGGTTCAAATCCGCCTCCGGGCACCATCACTTCCCCCACATGCAAGCAGCCGCTGCCCAACATCTCTCGATGCTGCGCGTTCCTCGCGCCACTCCCATCACCGAAACCGATGCATCTGTCAGCGAAACTCGCGTGAACCATGCCGCAAAACCGGCTAGACCTTGGCCGCTTCGTCCGGCCGGGCGAAGGCGGATTGCGGTTTGCCGGAGTGAATTTCATGAGCATCGTCGAAAGCCTCAGCCCCCGCTCGCTTCGGGCGCCGGAGAGCGGGATCGTCGAAGTCGTCAATTATGCGCGCGGGCGCGAAGGGTTGATCCCGCTCTGGGTCGGCGAAGGGGACCTGCCGACGCCGGAGTTCATTGCGCGCGCGGCGTCCGACGCGCTGCTACGGGGCGAGACCTTCTATACATGGCAGCGCGGCATTCCCGAGCTTCGGGCGGCGCTGTCGCGCTATTATGCGCGGCGCTTCGGCGCGGTGCTGCCGGCCGAGCATTTCTATGCGGTCGGCTCGGGCATGCAGGCGATCAAGCTTGCCATCGAGGCGCTCGTCTCGCCGGGCGACGACATGGTCTACCTGACACCGGCCTGGCCGAACTTCGCGGCAGCGGCCGAGCTTTCCGGCGCCAATCCCATTGCCGTGCCGCTCGATTTTGCCGGCGGGCGCTGGCAGGTCGATCTCGACCGCGTCGAGGCGGTGATCACGCCGAAGACGCGCGTACTCTTCGTCAACACGCCGTCGAACCCGACCGGCTGGACGGCGACGCGCGCGGACCTCGAAAACCTGCTCGCCATCGCCCGGCGGCATGACCTCTGGATCATGGCCGACGAGATTTACGCGCTCTATCACTATGCAGGCGGGCGCGCGCCCTCCTTCCTCGACGTCATGCAGGAGGGCGACCGGATCATCTTCGTCAATTCCTTCTCGAAGAACTGGTCAATGACCGGCTGGCGCGTCGGCTGGATCGTCGCGCCTCCGGAAATCGGCCAAGTGCTGGAAAACCTCATCCAGTACTCCACGTCCGGCGTGCCGCAGTTCCTGCAGCAGGGCGCGATCGTGGCGCTCGACGAGGGCGACGCCTTCGTACAGGCGAATATCGACAAGGCGGCGAGGAACCGCGATGTGTTCTGCGATGCGTTGATCGCCACCAACCGGGTGGAGACGCTGAAGCCGGACGGGGCGCTCTACGCGTTCCTGAAGATCGATGGCGTGACGGATTCGCGGCGGGCCGCGCTCGATATCGTCGACCGCACCAATGTCGGGCTTGCACCGGGCACGGCCTTCGGCCCCGGCGGCGATTTGTTCATGCGCGCCTGCTTCTTGCGGGACCCGAAACAGGTGGAAGAGGCGGCCGGCCGGCTCGCCCGCTACATCGCTGCGCGCTGAGGCGCGTCAGAGCCGGGCGAGCACGAAATCCGCACGCTCGGCCACCGGCACTTTCGGCAGGATGACCGTCTCGTAGCCGAGCATCGGATACGCCCTTTCCAGGCGCTCGTATTCGGCGCGCGCCGCGTCGAAGCCATGCCGGCGCTCGGGATCCCCGGCATAGATCTCCGGCCAGGGCGGCGTGAGGAAGACCCGGCTGTGGTAGCGGTGTTCCGCGCCAAGAGCGGCGAGGACCCGCTCGCCGCCGGCCTCCTCCAGCGCCGATGCGGCGTCGATCAGGCCGCGGTCGAAGAAGACGAGGCCGGACTGGGCGCGCATCGCCGCGCGGTCGGCAAGCGCGAGGGCCACGGCGCGGCGCGCGAAGGCCTCAAGGTCCAGCCATGGCAGGGCGCTGCCGCCCGCCGCCAGCTCCTGCTGCACGATGCGGCGGCCCGGCTCTTCCACGACGGCATGGCCGCGCCGAAGCAGTTCCTCCAGCAGGGTCGATTTTCCGCCGCCGGAGCAGCCGGAGAGCACGATGAAACGATCGGACATGATGTTGCCTTTCCGGTACGGAAGAAGGGTCGGCCGCTGCCGGTTGCATCTTGCCGGCGAGCGGGGTGATATGCCTGCAATTCAGGCGATTCGGAGAATGACATGGCAGTTCTGGTAACGGGTGGCGCGGGCTATATCGGCAGCCATATGGTGTGGGCGCTCGTCGATGCCGGCGAGGAGGTCGTGGTGCTCGACCGGCTTTCCACAGGCTTCCGCTGGGCGGTGGCGCCCGAGGCGCGCTTCTACGAGGGCGATATCGCCGATGCTGCGCTGCTGGCGAAGATCTTCGCGGAAAACCGCATCGATGCGATCATCCACTTCGCCGGATCGATCATCGTGCCGGAATCGGTGAGTGATCCCCTCTCCTACTACGAGAACAACACGGTTAAGTCACGCGCGCTGATCGCCGCCGCCGTCGCGGCCAAGGTGCCGCATTTCGTCTTCTCCTCCACCGCCGCCGTCTACGGCACGCCGGATGGAACGGAACCTGTGCTCGAGACCGCGGCGCTCCGGCCGGAATCGCCCTATGGCTCCTCCAAGCTGATGACCGAGATCATGCTGCGCGACACCGCCGCCGCGCATGACTTCACCTATACGGCGCTGCGCTATTTCAACGTGGCGGGTGCCGACCCGCGCGGCCGCACCGGCCAATCCACCAAGGGCGCCACGCACCTCATCAAGGTGGCGAGCGAGGCGGCGCTCGGCAAGCGGGACGGCATGGATGTCTACGGCCTCGACTATCCAACGCCCGACGGCACCTGCATCCGCGACTATATCCATGTCAGCGACCTTGCCAATGCGCATCTCAAAGCCCTGCAGCGCATGCGGGCGGGCGGCGGCTCGATCGTCGCCAATTGCGGCTATGGCCGCGGTTTCTCCGTGCTGGAAGTGCTGGAGCAGGTCAAGGCCGTCTCCGGCAGGGATTTTCCCGTGCGCTTTGCCGAGCGCCGGCCGGGCGATGCGGTGCTCATCGTCGCCAATCCCTCCGTCGCCATGAAGGAGCTGGACTGGAAGCCGCAGCATGACGACCTCTCCTTCATCGTGCGCACCGCGCTCGACTGGGAAGATCACCTCGGCAAGCGCAACCAACGCTGAGTTTCAGGGTTCCCCGAGCAGCGTCTTCTCATGCGCGATGGCACGGTCGATGAGCCGCGCCCAGATCTCTTCGTAGAAATCGCCGTCGAGGCCGTGCGCCTCGGCATTGCGGCGGGCGTTGTCACGCACCTGCCGGACACGCTCCGGCACGTCGGCGGGAATGCCGAGGCCGGCCTTGATCTCGGCGGCCCGGCCGATAAAGCTCCAGCGCTCGGCAAAGAGCGACATCAGCGCGTCGTCGACCCGGTCGATGTTCTCCCGGATCTCCGCCATCGTCGTGCAGTCTGCCGCAGTCTTCGCCATTCCGGTCTCCTCGTGTCGGGAACGGGATAGCAGAGGAACGTTTTTGGGGGAAGGCGCTCAGGTGTCGCAAGACACAAGGCCACATGCAGGCCCGGGGGTTAGGCAAAAGGAGGGTGCGGTCCTGTCTTTCGCCTGCGGGCCTGCATGCTGGCCGAGGCGGAACCTAGGCAAGCAAGCTGGCGCGAGGCTGGAAGCGGTAACGTAACGTGAAGTCAGGTTCCGATGGCGAGTTTTATCGCTAACCCGAGGATCGTCACCGCCAGAACGCCGCCGGCCCAGAGGCCGGCGAACCAGAGGAGTTTGCGCGCCGTCGAATGCTCCGCCATCAATGATAGCCCTCTTCCGGATCGACCTTGCCGCGGAAGACCCAATAGGCATAGGCGGTGTAGCCGAGGATCATCGGCACCAGCACCACGGCCCCGACCAGGAGGAAGGCGAGGCTTTCCTCCGGGGCAGCGGCCTGCCAGATCGTCAGCGAGGCGGGCACGATATAGGGATAGAAGCTGATGCCGATGCCGGCGAAGCCGAGCACGAAGAGGCCGAGCGCGGCGAGGAAGGGCCGCGAATCGTGCTGCGTGCGCAGGCCGTGGACGAGAAGCGCGAAGCAGCCGAGCACGAGCAGCGGCACGAGCAGGGAGAAGGCGACGGTCGGCCAGCCGAACCAGCGCTCGAAATAGAGCGGCTCGAGGAAGGGCGTCCACAGGCTGAAGACACCCATGGCGACAAGCGTGCCGATGCCGGCCTTCAGCGCGTAGCCGCGGGCGCGCTCGGCAAGCGGCCCGCTCGTCTTCATCACTAGCCAGGTGGCGCCGAGCAGAGCATAGCCGATGAGAAGCGCAAGGCCCGTCGCGATGGAGAACGGCGTCAGCCAATCCCACCAGCCGCCGGCATAGGCGCGGTTTTCGACCGGGATTCCCTGTACAAGCGCGCCGAGCGCCACGCCCTGGGTGAAGGCCGCGACCATCGAGCCGCCGGCAAAGGCGATATCCCAGAGGAACTCGCCGCGCCGCGTGCGCCAGCGGTATTCGAAGGCCACGCCGCGGAAGATGAGGCCGAGCAGCATCAGCACGAGCGGCATGTAGAGCGCCGGCAGGACGGTCGCATAGGCGAGCGGGAAGACCGCCATCAGCCCGCCGCCGCCCAGCACCAGCCAGGTCTCGTTGCCGTCCCAGACGGGGGCGACGGAATTCATCATCACGTCGCGGTCGTGCTTTTCCTTGAAGAAGGGGAAGAGAATGCCGACGCCGAGATCGAAGCCGTCGAGGATGACATAGGCGAGCACGGCGAAGGCGATGATCGCCGCCCAGATGAAGGGAAGGTCAAGCACCATGGTGGTGGCTCCCGGATTTGGTGGCGACGGCGGCGGCAGGCGTGATGCCGGCCGAGCGGATCGGGCCTTCGGCAAGATCGGGCATCGGATCACGCGGCAGCCGACCCATCAGGCGCAGGATGTAGAAGGTACCGGCGCCGAAGACGAGGAAATAGACGACGATGAAGGCGATCAGCGAGGTCGCGACGGCCGGCGCATCGATCGGGGCGACGGAATTTGCCGTCAAGAGGTGGCCGTAGACCGTATAGGGCTGGCGGCCGACCTCCGTCGTCACCCAGCCGGCCAGCACGGCGATAAAACCGGCAGGGCCCATCAGGATCGAGGCGCGGTGCAGCCAGCGGTTCTGGCCGAGCGTGCCGCGCCAGCGACACCACAGCGACCAGAGCCCGAGGCCGAGCATGGCGAACCCGATGGCGACCATGATGCGAAAGGACCAGAAGACGACGGCGACCGGCGGCTGCAATTCCCTCGGCACCGTGTCGAGGCCGGCGAGCGGGGCGTTGAGATCGTGCTTCAGGATGAGGCTCGACAGTTTCGGAATCTCGATGGCGTAGTCGATACGCTGCTCGGCCGCGTTCGGAATGCCGAAGAGGATGAGCGGCGCGCCGTCCGGATGGCTCTCATAATGCCCCTCCATCGCCATGACCTTGACCGGCTGGTGCTCCAGCGTGTTGAGGCCGTGCAGATCGCCCACGAAAATCTGGATCGGCGCGACGATGGCCGCCATCCACATGGCCATGGAGAACATCTTCCTCGCGCGCTTCGGCGCATCGCCGCGCAAGAGGTGATAGGCGCCGACAGCACCGACGACGAGGGCGGTCGTCAGGTAGGCGGCAAGCACCATGTGCACGAGCCGGTAGGGAAAGGAGGGATTGAAGATCACCGCCCACCAGTCAGTGGGCACGAACTGGCCCGCCTCGTTGACGGAAAAGCCGGCGGGCGTCTGCATCCAGGAATTGGCGGCAAGGATCCAGGTGGCCGAGATCAGGGTGCCGACGGCGACCATGAGGGTGGCGAAGAAATGCAGCTTCGGGCCGACGCGGTTGAGGCCGAACAGCATGACGCCGAGGAAGCCCGCTTCGAGGAAGAAAGCGGTCAGCACCTCGTAGCCCATCAGCGGCCCGATGACCGGCCCGGCCTTGTCGGAGAACACGCTCCAGTTCGTGCCGAACTGGTAGGACATGACGATGCCCGAGACGACGCCCATGCCGAAGGCGAGCGCGAAGATCGTCTTCCAGAAATTGAAGAGGGCGAAGTAGACCTCGTCCTTGGTCCAGAGCCACAGCCCTTCCAAGACGGCGAGGTAGCTCGCAAGGCCGATCGAGAAGGCCGGGAAGACGATGTGGAAGGAGACCGTGAAGGCGAACTGGAACCGGGCGAGCAGCGTTGCGTCCAACTGTTCGAACATTGGCCACATCCTTTCTGAAGCGCCGCGGATTTTGCCCCGTGGCCGCGACGAAGAATGTGGTCCGGAATAGGCAAAGGTCAATTCCGCCCGCCCGCCCACGTTGCCGCACCGCGACAATCGCCCGCGTGCGGCATTTCGCGTCCCGCTATGGCTCGCCACAACGAGCGAAGCCCCCGGTGCTTCCACCGGGGGCTTCGAGGACATGCCGCAGTGGCGCCGCCTGTTAGCGGGCGTCGCGGTTGACGCCCTGGTAGTAGTCGCCGTTGGCCGGGCCGACATTGGACGCCGTTTCATTGGCGATGACGACGCGGTTGCCGATGCTGTGCGTGCGGATCGTGTCGACGGACTGGCTCTGGGCCTGTTCGTTGGCAACGCCCGGATAGTAGTCGCCCTTGCCGGCGGCGAGAGCGGCCGAACCGCCGAAGACGGACGCAGCAACGAGAGCGGCGGCGAAGGTGGTGTTGAGGGTCTTGGTCATGGTCGTAATCCTTGAATGCTAGTCAGTCTTGGGAGGTTGTTCAGGCGTAGCCACAGCTTACTGGTGCTTGGAAACGCCCTGGTAGTAGTCGCCCTGCGCGGCGCCGACTTCGGCGCTCGTCGGAGCGGCCTTGACGGCACCGTTGCCGATGCTCTGCGTCGTCGTGCGGTCGATCTGGTGGTTCTGGACCTGCTGCGGCGAGACGCCCTGGTAGTAGTCGTCACCGGCGAGAGCGGCGGAAGCGCCGAAGACGGAGGCGGCAACGAGAGCGGCGGCGAAGGTGGTGTTGAGGGTCTTGGTCATGGTCGTAATCCTTGAATGGAGGTCAGTCTTGGAGGTTGTTCAGGCGTGGCGGCGGCTTACTGGTGCTTGGAAACGCCCTGGTAGTAGTCGCCCTGTGCAGCGCCGACTTCGGCGCTCGTCGGAGCAGCCTTGACGGCACCGTTGCCGATGCTCTGCGTCGTCGTGCGGTCGATCTGGTGGTTCTGGACCTGCTGCGGCGAGACGCCCTGGTAGTAGTCGTCACCGGCGAGAGCGGCGGAAGCGCCGAAGACGGAGGCGGCAAGAAGAGCGGCAGCGAAGGTGGTGTTGAGGGTCTTGGTCATGGTCGTAATCCTTGAATGGAGGTCAGTCTTGGGAGGTTGTTCAGGCGTGCGGCAGCTTACTGGTGCTTGGAAACGCCCTGGTAGTAGTCGCCCTGGGCGGCACCGACTTCAGCGCTCGTCGGAGCGGCCTTCACGGCGCCATTGTCGTTGCGGATGCTCTGCGTGGTGAAGCGGTCGATCTGGTGGTTCTGGACCTGTTGCGGCGAGACGCCCTGGTAATAGTCGTCACCGGCGATAGCGGCGGATGCGCCGAAAACGGAAGCGGCGACGAGAGCAGCGGCGAAAGTGGTGTTGAGGGTCTTGGTCATGGTCGTATCTCTTTCCATATATGTGTGGGTGGAAGCGGCGGTGTGGTCTTGCTCGATTGCCGGGGCGGGCCAGTGCGGGGCGCTCACAGCTCTCTTTGCTTCAACAGTTCCGACATCGTCATTCCCTTCGGTTGACTTCCGGAAGCGGGGTGTGCCGCTTTCGTGAATTAAAGATGGTCCCTCAATTTGTGGGACGCAAGGGTCTGCTTTTGGAAACAACTGTCAACGTTTTTTGAACAGTGAAAATCGGCATTTTGCGCTGCAACCAAAACCGGTCCGAAGCACAAGAACCGTCCATGCAGACGGTTTATTGTTTTGCAGAAAAGTTCCTTTAAATAATTGTTTTACCAACCAATTTAGATTTTTTTGATAAAAGCCAAGTCGCTAATGCACGCAAAAAATGCGGCACCGACGCGCCATATCAAGAAATGTGGCGGTATATGAACGAATGCCGATTTCAAGAGTTTCACGAATGTGTGACATGTAAAAAAACAGTCACAAAACGTCTTGTGGCGTGATTTCAATTGTGACGAAATCGTGACGAAAGCAGCCGCGCGAGGCGGGTCACGACCCGCCCCTCATCGCCCATCCGGCGCAGATGATTCCCCCTATCCAGCCCTTTTCAGGCCGAGCGGAGATAATGTTCCGTCAGTTCCGTCCAGAAGGCGGCGCCGACCGGCAGAAGATCGTCGTTGAAGTTGTAGGCGGGGTGATGCAGCGACCTGTCGTTCTCGCCGCTCCTACCGCCGAGGAAGAAATAGGTGCCCGGCCGCTCCTTCAGCATATAGGCGAAGTCCTCGCTGCCCATGAAGGGCCGGGCGAGATCGACGACCTTGTCCGCGCCGGCAAAGCGGACGGCAAGGTCGCGCACCAGATCCGTCTCGGCCTTGTGGTTGACCGTCGCGTCGTAGAAGCGCTGGTAGTTCACGCTCGCGCTCATGCCGTAGCTTTCCGCCTGGCGCTCGGCGATGAGGCGGATGCGGCGCTCCAATTCGTCGCGCACGGCCGCATCGAAGGAGCGGATGCCGACGACGATTTCTGCGCGGGACGGGATGATGTTGCTCGCCGAGCCCGAATGGAACGAGCCGACCGTGACCACCGTCGGATCGAGCGGGTGGATGTTGCGCGAGACGATGGTCTGTAGCGCCATGACGATCGAAGCGCCGCAGACGATGGGGTCCAGGGTCTCCTGCGGCTCCGCGCCATGGCCGCCGACGCCGTTGACGGTGATGCGCGCCTCATCGACCGCCGCCATGATCGGACCTTCGCGCAGCGCGAACTGGCCGAACGGCAGGCCCGGCTCGTTATGGAGCGCGAAAACGGCATCGCAGGGGAACCTGTCGAACAGCCCCTCCTCCACCATGATCTTCGCCCCGCCGAAATTCTCTTCGGCCGGCTGGAAGATCAGGTGCACGGTGCCGTCGAAATTGCGCCGCTCGGCAATCGCCTTCGCCGCGCCGAGCAGCATGGTCGTGTGGCCGTCATGGCCGCAGGCATGCATCTTGCCGGGCGTCTTGCTGGCATAGGCAAGGCCGGTCTCCTCATGGATGGGCAGCGCATCGATATCGGCGCGGATGCCGATCGACTTGCGGCCGGTGCCGTTGGTCAGCGTCGCAACAAGGCCGGTTTTCGCAAGGCCGCGCGTGACCTTGTAGCCATAGCTTTCAAGATGACGGGTGATGACATCAGACGTCCGGACTTCCTCGAGGCCAAGTTCCGGATGCTCGTGCAGGTCGCGGCGGATCGCCACCATTTCGGGCATGGAATTGAGGAGGGTCGAATGGATCGTCATGTCATTATCCCTTTTCACGCGCCGCGCGTTGGAATCTTGCTTTCAAAATAGCGGAAGGCGACCACCAGGATGGCAGTCAGGCAAAGATAGATGAGCGCCAGCAGCAGAAGCGGCTCATAGGTGATGTAGGTTTCCTGCCGCACCTTGGAGATGACGGCGTAGACGTCGATCACGGTGATCGTCGCCACGAGCGGGGTCGATTTGAGCTGCAGCACGGTCTCGCCGTTCAGCGTCGGCAGCGCCCGGTGCACGGCGCGCGGCAACCAGATGCGGCGGAACATCGTGAACCGGCCCATGCCGTAGGCCCGCGCGGCCTCGAGCTCTCCCGACGGCACACCGGCGAACGCCCCGCGCATCACCTCGCCCTCATAGGCGGCGAAGGAAATGGTCAGCGCCGCCACGCCATAGGGCCAGGCCTCGCGCAGATAGGGCCAGAGGAAGGAGCTGCGGATACCCGGAAACTGCGGGAAGAGCGAGCCGAGCCCGTAATAGAGCAGCCAGAGCTGCAGCAGGAGCGGCGTGCCGCGGATGACGGTGCAGAAGATCTTTGCCAGCATCTTCAGCGGCCACGGCCCCGTCACCTGCACGAGGCCGATGGGCACCGCGAGGAGGAAGCCGATGAACGCGGTGCTGAACAACATCAGCAGCGTGACGCCGACTCCATGGGCAAGGCGGCCGGAATATTTCGGCACCCAATCCCAGCGCATGAACCAGACGACGCAGAAGACGAGGATGGCGGCGATCGCCATCAGCACGATGCGGTGCGGCTTGAAGAAGCTCTTCTTCGACGGCAGCTCGGTGAGCGCCAGGGCGGAAACGGTCTGCTCGCTCATCACGCCGGCCTCACCATGCCGCGCCGGTAATGGCGCTCGATGAAGCCGATCAGCACATTCGAGATGAGCGTGATCGCGAGATAAAGCACGCCCGCGGCGCAGAAGAAGAGAAGATAGGCCTTGGTGCTGCCCGCCGCCTGCCGCGTGACGAGCGTCAGTTCGCTGAAGCCCACCACCGCGAGCAGCGCGGTATCCTTGGTGGCAATCAGCCAGAGATTGGAGAGGCCGGGAATGGCGTGCGGCAGCATGGCCGGCAGCGTGATGCGGCGCATGATCTTCATCGGCGACATGCCGTAGGCGCGCGCCGCCTCGATCTGCCCGGCCGGTACCGCCTTGATCGCTCCGCGGATAACCTCGGTGGAATAGGCGCCCTGCACCACGCCAATGACGAAGATGCCCGCCGCAAGGCCGCTGATGTCGACCGCGCCCCAGCCGAGGGCGGCGGAGATCTGGTTCAGCACGTCCGTGCCGGCATAGTAGAGAATGAGGATAAGCACGAGTTCCGGCACCGCCCGCACCAGCGTCGTATAGACCTCCAGCAGGTCCCTGGTGACCGGGCCGCCGTAGAGCTTGCCCATCGCGCCGCCGGTGCCGAGGATGAGGCCGAGCCCATAGCCACCGACGGCGATCTGGATGGAATTCCACAGCCCCGCCAGGAGAACCCCGCCCCAGCCAGGCGGCTCGAGAGCCAGCAGGCTCCAGTTGATCAGCGATCCGGCATCGGCCATGGGGTCTCAGTTTCCTTCCGTGCAGACAAATCCTGAAAGCCGGCGCTTGCCTTTCCCCCTCTGGCCTGCCGGCCATCTCCCCCACAAGGGGGGAGAAAAGATGCGGCAAGGACCTGCCCCACCCCAAACACCGAGCGGGGCAGAAAAGCCCCTCCCCCTTGTGGGGAGGGGTTGGGGAGGGGTTTTCCCCCGATCAGCCGCCGTAGATGTCGAAGTCGAAATACTTCTTCGAGAAGGTGTCATAGGTGCCGTTCTCGCGGATCGCCTTGATCGCGGCGTTGATCTTGTCCTTCAGCTCCGTCTCGCCCTTGCGCAAGCCGACGCCGACGCCGAGGCCGAGGACTTCGGGATCGTCCTTCACCATGCCCTTCATGTCGCAGCAGGCAGAACCCTGCTCGGACTTGACGAATTCCAGCATCGCGACGGAATCGGCCTGCACCGCGTCGATGCGGCCGGCGGCGAGGTCGTTGTTGGCCTCGTCCTGCGTCTGGTATTCCTTCACCGTCACGCCGGCCGGGGCGAAATACTTGTTGGCGTAGACCTGGTGGATGGTCGCGACCTGCACGCCGAGCGTCTTGCCGTTGAGGCCTTCCGGCGTCGGCTCGAACTTGACGTCCTTCGGGCCGATGATGCCCGGCAGCGAGTTGTAGTACTTGTCGGAGAAGTCGATGGTCTGCTGGCGCTCGGGCGTGATCGACATGGAGCCGATGATCATGTCGATCTTGTTGGTGGTCAGCGCCGGGATGATGCCGTCCCAGGCGACCGGCGTGACGACGCAATCGAGCTTGGCTTCGGCACAGATCGCCTTCATGAAGTCCACTTCCCAGCCTTCCCAGTTGCCCGAGGCGTCCGGCGAGGTGAAGGGCGGATAAGGCTCGGCGGCGAAGCCGACGCGGACCTGCTGGGCGGCCGCGCCGGAGATGGCCGCAAGGCCGATGGCGGCGGCAAGGGCGATGGTCTTCAAGGCACTCTTCATGATCTTCCCTCTGTTGGTCTTATGGTTCTCAATGAATGGAGCTGATGAACTTCTTCAGCCGCTCCGATTTCGGTGATCCGAAAATCTCCTCCGGCGGGCCCTGTTCCTCGATGAGGCCGCCCGCCAGGAACACGACATGGCTCGCGACGTTGCGTGCGAACTTCATCTCGTGGGTGACGAGGATCATCGTGCGCTTCTCCTTGGCGAGATCGCCGATGACGGAGAGCACCTCGCCGACCAGTTCCGGGTCGAGCGCGGAGGTCGGTTCGTCGAAGAGCATGACATGGGGCTGGATGGCGAGCGCCCGGGCGATGGCCGCGCGCTGCTGCTGGCCGCCGGAAAGGAAGGCGGGATAGGCGTCGCGCTTCTCGTGGAGGCCGACGCGGCGCAGCAGCGCCTCGGCCCGCTCGACAGCCTCGTCCTTCTTCACGCCCAGCACATGCACCGGCGCCTCGATGACGTTTTCGAGAATGGTCATGTGCTGCCAGAGATTGAAGCTCTGGAACACCATGCCGAGGCGGGAGCGGATGCGCTGCACCTGGCGGCGGTCCGACGGCATCATGCCGCCGTGACCGTCGTTCTTCATGGCGATGGTCTCGCCGTGGATCGTTACGGAACCGGCGCTCGGCAGCTCCAGCATGTTTATGCAGCGAAGGAATGTCGACTTGCCCGAGCCGGAACCGCCGATGATGGCGATGACGTCGCCCTCATGCGCGGTGAGCGATACGCCTTTGAGAACCTCGAGCGGTCCGAAGCGCTTGTGCAGGTCCTTGACCGCGATTGCCTCGGCGCGTTCCGTCATCGCGGAGCAGTCTCCGGCGCACGGAAAATCGATGCATGCATCATGCCAAACTTCCCCTGTTTTTCAGCGCTCCCGCGGGCATCTTCGGCCCGTCGTGTCGTCTTGTGGAAAGCATCGTGGCACTTGTTAAGAAATTATTCAAGCGTATAATAGGTGCATCGCTGACTTTTCCGCCAGCGCCCGCCCACGATCCAATTCCTTGAGGAGCATTGAATGACCGCCTACGGTTCGCAGGAAATGTCGGCCCCCCTGTTGCGCGTTCTGATGCGTCGTCCCGGCGCCAGCCTGAAGGGCGCCGATCCGGCCAAGTGGCATTACGGCCCGACCTTCGATGGCGCCCGCGCGGTTCACCAGTACAAGGCCTTCGCCGACCTCGTCGAAAAGTCCGGCACCGAGATCATCTGGCTGGAGGACGAGGGCGACGGCCTTGCCGACGCGATGTTCACCCACGACCCGTCGCTGATGTCCGACCACGGCGCGATCCTCCTGCGCATGGGCAAGCCGCTGCGCGTCGCCGAAACCGCCCTGCACGAGAAGGCCTATGCCGAGCGCCAGATCCCCATTCTCGGCCGTATCACCGGCGAGGGCACCGTCGAGGGCGGCGACTGCATCTGGCTCGACGCGAAGACACTCGTCATCGGCCGCGGCGTGCGCACCAACCAGGAAGGCATCGACCAGATCTCGGCAATCCTCGCGCCCCACGGCGTCACCGTGCTCGCCTACGACCTGCCGCTCTGGCATGGCGAGGAGGCCTGCCTTCACCTGATGAGCGTGATGAGCCCGCTTGCCGACGATCTCGCGCTTGTCTTCGCGCCGCTCCTGCCCGCTGCCTTCTACCAGTTGCTCAAGAAGCGCGGCGTCCGCCTCATCGAGGCGCCGGCCGACGAATTCCACGCCAGCAACGGCCTGTCGCTCAACGTGCTGCCCACTCGCCCCAACCAGGTCATCATGGTGGAAGGCTTCCCGGCCACCAAGGCGGCCATGGAAGCGGCCGGCTGCACCGTAGAGACGTTCGAGGCCGACGCACTGTGCATCGCCTGCGAGGGCGGCCCGACCTGCCTGACGCGGCCGGTGCTGCGCCGCGCGGCTTAAAGCAATTCCAGCAAAGTGTGTAGCGGTTTTGCGTCCGGAATTGCGTAGAAACTAGAAGAGGACAAGATGGCCCGCCGGACCTTCCATCGCGCCCCCGAGGCCGAACGCCGCCACGACCTGATCGAGGCGACGCTCGACTGCATCGCCGAATACGGCCTCGAGGGTGCGACGGTCCGGCAGATCGCCATCAAGGCGGGCGTGACGGCGGGCCTCATCCGGCACTATTTCCAGTCCAAGGAGCATATCCTCCAGGAGGCCTACCGAGTCGTCATCGCCCGGCTCACCGAGAAGGCCGAGCGGGTGACGGGCGATCCGCAAACGCGGCTGCGCGACTTCATCGTCATCAACCTGACGGAGCCGGTCGCCAACAGCCGCAGCCTGTCACTCTGGGCCTCGTTCATC
Source organism: Shinella zoogloeoides (assembly GCF_030733845.1). NCBI lineage: Bacteria > Pseudomonadati > Pseudomonadota > Alphaproteobacteria > Hyphomicrobiales > Rhizobiaceae > Shinella > Shinella zoogloeoides. Next base: position 222,050 of record NZ_CP132311.1, on the reverse strand, counting down.
AGCCGCGTCAGCGTCGATCCTGAACTCGCCGCGATCCATCGCGAGGGCTATCTCAGCTTTCGCAACGCGCTGGAAAGCCTGCTTGCCGATTTCCTGACCGCCCGCGGCGCGGACGCCTCGCCCGAGCGCTGCCGCCGGCTCGCCATCGCCATCAACGGCCTGCTCGACGGCCTCTGGCTCGAAGGCTGCCTTGCGGGCGAGCTCTTCGGCGAGAGCGAACTGGTCGGCATCGCGCTGACCTCGATCGAAACGTTGCTGGGATTACCCCTCGGACCGGTCGACGCCGCGCGCGCCGACCCCTAAAACCATACCCCAATCGAAATGCGGAGAACGGCCATGCGCTACGCGTCCATCACAGACCGACTTCAAAATCTCGGCTCGGAGAAATGGGCCATCCATGCCGCGGCCCGGCGCATGAAGGCCGAAGGCCAGGCCATCATCGAGCTCACCATCGGCGAGCCGGACGTGCCGCCGGACCCGGCGCTGCTGGCCGAAGCCGTGCGCTCCATGCATGCCGGCCGCTACCGCTATTCCAACGGCCGCGGCGAGCCGCCGATCGTCGAGGCGCTGGTGCGCAAGTACAAGAAGCGCCGCAGCGACGTGACCGTCGAGAACGTGCTCTGCTTTCCAGGCACCCAGACCGCGCTCTTCGCCGTCATGCTCGGCCTCGTCGAGACGGGCGACGCCGTGCTGGTCGGCGATCCGCTCTACGCGACCTATGAGGGCGTCATCCGCTCGACCGGGGCCGAGCGCATCGCCGTGCCGCTGCGCCCGGAAAACGGCTTCCACATGAAGGCCGCCGACCTCGAGGCCGCCATCACGCCGGAATGCCGTGTGCTGCTGCTCAACACGCCGCACAACCCGACCGGCGCCGTGCTGACCGCGCAGGAGATCGCCGAGATCGGCGCCGTCTGCCGCAGGCACGACCTCTGGATCGTCTGCGACGAGGTCTATGAACAGCTCGTCTTCGGCGCGACCTTCGCCTCGCCCTTCGACAATCCCGATCTTGCCGAGCGCACCATCGTCGTCTCCTCCATCTCGAAATCCCACGCCGCGCCGGGCTTCCGCAGCGGCTGGGCCATCGGCCCGGCGGACTTCTGCACGCGGCTGCTCTCGGTCTCCGAGACCATGCTCTTCGGCGGCCAGCCCTTCATCGCCGACATGACGGCCTATGCGCTCGACAACCCGATTTCGACCGCCGCCACCATGCGCCAGAGCTACAGGGCGCGCGCCGCGCGCTTCGCCTCCGCCCTTTCCCGTGCGCCGGGCCTCGTACCGCTGCCGCCGGAGGCCGGCATGTTCATCGTCGTCGACGTGTCCGAGACCGGCATGAGCGGCGAGGAATTCGCCTGGGCGCTCTTGCGCGAGGAACTGGTCGCCGTCATGCCGGGCTCGTCCTTCGGCGAGGAGGCGGAAGGCTATATCCGCCTGAGTTTGACCGTGCCCGATACCCATATCGACGAGGCCTGCCGGCGCATCGCTGCGCTCGCCGCCCGATCCGCCAGCCCGAGGGAGCGCCGCGCATGACCACCAAGACCGTCGGGGAAGTTCTCGTTGACCTGCTGGAAGCCAACGGCGTCGAAGTCGTGTTCGGCATTCCGGGCGTGCACACGGTCGAGCTCTATCGCGGCCTTGCAGCCTCGAAGATCCGCCACATCACGCCGCGCCACGAACAGGGCGCCGGCTTCATGGCGGACGGCTATGCCCGCGTCTCGGGCAAGCCGGGCATCGCGCTGGTCATCACCGGCCCGGGCCTCACCAACACCATCACCGCGATGGCGCAGGCCCGGCAGGATTCCGTGCCAATGCTGGTGATCTCGGGCGTCAACCGGCGCGATTCGCTCGGCCATGGCCGCGGCCTGCTGCATGAACTGCCGGACCAGCAGGGCATGATGAAGACGCTGGCGCTCTATTCGCATACGCTGCTCAACCCCGCCGACCTGCCGCTCGTCGTCGAGCGCGCCTTCGCGGTGCTGCTCTCCGGCCGCCCCGGCCCGGTGCATATCGAAATCCCGACCGACGTGATGGCCAAACCCATCGAGACCGGCAGCTTCCCGGCCGCCGTCGCCACCCGCCCGCGCGCCGACGCGGAAACCCTGCAGCGCGCCGCGATCCTCTGCACCAACGCGTCGCGCCCCGTCATCCTTGCCGGCGGCGGCGCGATCACGGCGGAGGAGGAAATCCGCGCGCTTGCCGAACGCATCGGCGCGCCGGTCGTCACCACCGTTAATGCACGCGGCATGCTCGCCGGCAGCCCGCTCTGCGTACCGGCCAGCCCGAGCATGAAATCGGTGCGGCGCCTGCTTGCCGATGCCGACCTCGTCGTCGCCTTCGGCACGGAATTCGGCCCGACCGACTACGACATCAATGTCGACGGCGGCTTCCCGCGGCTGAAGACGCTGATCCGCATCGACATCGATGCCGCCCAACTCGCCCGCACGCCGCAATCGGGCCTGTCGATCTTCTCCAGCGCCAAGACGGCCGCCGCCGGCATGCTCGGCTTCCTCGAAGGCCACAAGCCGATCGGCAACGGGGGCCCACGCGCCGAGACCGCGCGCAAGGGCGCCTGGAGCGAGCTGACGCCGAAGATGCAGGCGGAGGTCGGCATCATCGACACGATCTGGCGCACCCTACCCAAGGCGATCATCGTCGGCGACTCGACCCAGGCAGTCTATGCCGGCAACTACTATTGCGCCGCGCCGCGCCCGCGCAGTTGGTTCAACGCCGCGACGGGCTACGGCGCGCTCGGCTTCGCCCCACCCGCCGCCATCGGCGCGGCGCTTGCCGAGCCGGACGCACCGATCATCTGCCTTGTCGGTGACGGCGGCCTGCAATTCTCGCTGTCCGAAATCGGCTCGGCGGCCGATGCGGACGCCCGCGTCGTCTTCCTCGTCTGGAACAATGACGGCTACCAGGAAATCGAGAACTTCATGGTCGAGGCGGGCATCACGCCGGAAGGCGTCAAACCGTCCGCGCCCGATTTCATCGCCATCGGTACCGCCTATGGCGTGCCGTCCGAACGGCTCGCCGACATACGCGACCTTCCGGCCGCCCTGGAGCGCGCCGGCGCGCGCAACGGCCCGAGCCTCCTCGAAATCCACCAGACGAAGACGGCCGGCGCGACGGCCTGATCTAGAGCATGTCAGGTTCAGATTGAACCAGACATGCTCTGAATTCTTTTGTTTTCGTTTGTCTTTTCGGGAAAACCGGTTCCCACTTTTCCCTGACAAACTCTAGACAACGCAAAGCAAAAGGCCCGGTTTCCCGGGCCTTTTCCATTAAAAGCGTCATGATCAGATTGCCGGGCGGCTCTTGAGCAGGTCGCGGATCTCCGTGAGGAGGAGCACGTCTTCCGGCGGCGGCGCAGCTTCGGGAACGCCCGCTGCCTTTTCCCTCTCCAGCGAAGCGCGCATGCGGTTCACGCCCTTGATCATCAGGAAGATGATCCAGGCAAGGATGAGGAAGTTGATGAGAACGGTGATGAAATTGCCGTATGCGAAGACCGCGCCCTGTTCGCGGGCGGCGGCGAGCGAACTGGCCGTCACATTGCTCGACAGCGCGATGAAGTAGTTGGAAAAGTCGAAACCACCCCCGGTCAAGGCGCCGATGATCGGCATGACGAGGTCATTGACGACGGATTCGACGATCTTGTTGAAGGCTGCACCAATGATGACACCCACGGCGAGGTCCATGACATTGCCGCGGGCGATAAATTCCTTGAACTCATTGAGCATACGGGTCTCCTTTTGCTGCGACGCGAAAGCAACCTAGTGCAGTTTTTGTTGCGAGGAAACTGCGCTCCATCAATATTCAGGGGTTTGCACACGGGTCTTCTCCAACCCCGACTTCCGGCGCGATTTGCTTCCGCAACGCTTTGGCCTACACTGCCCGAAAAGGCCGAAGGACTGCGGGAGGAAGCATGCCGGGCTCGCTGATATTCGCCTTGGCGCTCGCCTATCTGCTCCTGCTCTTCGCGGTCGCAAGTTACGGCGACCGCAAAGCCAGACGCTCCGAGCGCGCCTCCAGGGGCCGGCCGCTCGTCTATGCGCTCAGCCTTGCCATCTACTGCACTTCGTGGACCTATTTCGGCGGTGTCGGCCTTGCCACCAGCCACGGGCTGGAATTCGCCGGCATCTATATCGGGCCGATCCTGATGTTCACGCTCGGCATGCCGCTCCTGCGCCGCATCGTGACGCTGGCGAAATCCGAGCGTCTCACCTCGATCGCCGACTTCGTCGCCGCCCGCTACGGCAAGAATCCGGGCGTCGCCGCCGTCGTCGCGCTCATCTCGCTGATCGGCTACATCCCCTATATCGCGCTGCAGCTGAAGGCCGTGTCGAGCTCCGTCGCGGCCATGGTCGACACGACCGGCTTCGGCATCGCCGCCTCGGGCGGCCTCATCGACCTGCCGCTGGTCGTCACGCTCTTCCTCGCCTGCTTCGCCATCGTCTTCGGCACGCGGCACACTGACGCCACCGAGCACCAGGATGGCCTGATTCTCGCCATCTCGATGGAATCGCTGGTCAAGCTCGTCGCCATCGCCTCGGTCGGCATCTACGTGATCTATTTCATGTTCGACGGGCCCGGCGACCTCTGGCAGCGCGCCTCGGAGAACGAGCGCGTCATGCAGTCGCTGAGCTACGAGACGCCGGTCGCACGCTGGATCCTGCTCATCGTGCTCTCCGCCTTCGCCATCGTGATGCTGCCGCGCCAGTTCCACGTCACGGTCGTGGAGAACCGCACGGCGGGCGAGCTGCGCATGGCGGGTTTCCTCTTCCCGCTCTACCTCATCGCCATCAACCTCTTCGTGCTGCCGGTCGCCATCGGCGGCGTCATGACCTTCAACGGCCAGGGCGACGCCGACCTCTACGTGCTGACCCTGCCCTTCGCGCTCGACCAGCCGGTCCTGACGCTCGTCGCCTTCATCGGTGGCTTTTCCGCCGCCACCGCCATGGTCATCGTCGCCTCGGTGGCGCTGTCCATCATGGTGTCGAACGATATCGTCATCCCCGTCGTGCTGCGCCGCAACCTCATCGGCGGCGTCGAGCAGCAGGACGACCTGTCGCGCATGCTGCTGCGCATCCGCCGGCTGGCGATCTTCTTCGTGCTCCTGCTCGGCTATGCCTATTATCGCGCGGCGACGGCCAATGCGGGCCTCGCCTCGATGGGCCTCCTCGCCTTTGCCGCGGCGGCGCAGGTCGCACCCACCCTGCTCGGCGGCCTTTTCTGGCGCAACGCGAATGCGCGCGGCGCGATGGCGGGCATGATCTGCGGCCTGGTGGTCTGGGCGTACCTGCTCTTCCTGCCGAGCATCGGCGTCGCCGACAATGCCTATGTCGCCGAAACCGTGCTCGGCTTCCTCTTCCCCGGTGCCACCATCTTCACCGGCGAGAACGCCGATCCGCTGGTCAACGCGACCCTGCTTTCCATGATGGTCAATGTCGGTGCCTATGTGATCGGCTCGCTCACCCGCAACCCGACCTCGCTGGAGCGCCTGCAGGCCGGCACCTTCATCCGCGCCAAGCCGCGCCTCGAACGCGCCTTCCGCGGCCGGCGGACGAAGGTGACGGTGCGGGACCTCAAGACCACCATCGCCAAATATCTCGGCGAGGAGCGCATGCAGCGCTCCTTCCACACCTATGAGCGACAGGTCGGCCGCTGGCTGGAGGACAATGCGCCGGCCGATGCCGCCATCGTGCACTTCTCGGAACAGCTGCTCGGCAGCGCCATCGGCTCCTCCTCCGCCCGCCTCGTGCTGTCCCTGGTGCTCCAGCGCATCGACGACACGCCGACGGATACGGACTGGCTGCTCGACCAGGCCAGCGAGGCCCTGCAATACAATCAGGACATGCTGCAGACGGCGCTCGGCCAGATGGACCAGGGCATCGCCGTCTTCGACAGCGAAGGCAACCTCACCGTCTGGAACCGCCGCTTCCGCCAGTTGCTCGACCTGCCGGAATATGTCGGCCAGGTCGGCTTCCCGCTCGCCGACATTGTGGAAATCCTCGCCGAGCGCGGCGACATCGCAGAGGCCGACCGGGAGACGGCGATCACCCGGACCATGACCTTCGACGAACCCTTCGCGCTGGTGCTTTCAGGCGGCGAGCGCATCGTCGAGGTGCGCACCAATGCCATGCCCGAGAAGGGTTTCGTCTCCACCTATACCGACATCACCGACCGCGTCGCCTCCGACCGGGCGCTGAAACAGGTCAACGAGACGCTGGAGCAGCGCGTCGCCGAGCGAACCGCCGAGCTCACCCGCGTCAACACGGAACTTGCCGAGGCCCGCGCCGCCGCCGAGGAGGCCAATATCAGCAAGACGCGCTTCTTCGCGGCCGCAGGCCACGACATCCTCCAGCCGCTGAACGCCGCGCGCCTCTACTCCTCCTCGCTCGTCGAGCGACTGGGCGAGACGGAGAACCGCGAGATGATCCACAACATCGATTCCTCGCTGGAATCGGTGGAGGCGATCCTCGGCGCCGTGCTCGACATTTCCCGCCTCGATACCGGCGCGATGAAGCCGCGCGTACAGACGGTGCCGCTGAAGGACCTGTTGAAGCGCATCGAGACCGACTTCGCGCCGATGGCGCGGGCGAAGAACCTGAAGTTCACCGTGCTTTCCTCTTCGCTTGCCATCCGCACTGATCCGAACCTGCTGCGCCGTGTCGTGCAGAACCTCGTCTCGAACGCCATCAAGTATACCAATTCGGGAAAAGTCCTCGTCGGCGTCCGGCGCAAGGGCGGACATGCCTATATCCAGGTGCTCGATTCCGGCATCGGCATTCCCGCCTCGAAATTCCGCACCGTCTTCAAGGAGTTCGCCCGCCTCGACGAGGGCGCGCGCACGGCGCCGGGCCTTGGGCTCGGCCTTTCCATCGTCGACCGCATCTCGCGCGTGCTTTCCCATCCGGTCGAGCTGCAATCGACGCCGGGCCGCGGCACCAGCTTCAAGGTACGCGTGCCGGTCGACATCGCCGCCAGCCGCCACGTCGCCGACAAGCCCGCCGTCGTGCCGGCGAGCGACGAGCCGCTGAAGGGCCTCAGGGTGCTGTGCATCGACAACGAGCCGAAGATTCTCGACGGCATGCGGCTGCTCCTGTCCGGCTGGGGCTGCACGGTGACGCTCGCCGAATCCGTGGCGGCGGTCGAGGCGCTGGTCGCGGGCGGGCCGCCGGCCATCGATGCCGTTATTGCCGACTACCATCTCGACGACGGCACCGGCATCGCCGCCATCGGCGAGCTGCGCGCCGCTCTCGGCCGCGACGTGCCGGCCCTGCTGGTGACCGCCGACCGCACGCCGGACGTGCGCGCCGAGGCCGAGCGCGACACGATCCTCGTACAGAACAAGCCCGTCCGCCCCGCGTCCATGCGGGCCTGGCTGACGCAGTTCTCCGCGCTGCAGCGCGAGGCGGCGGAATAAATTTAAGCAGCAGCTTGCGCGTTGCCGATCTTGCCGAGCTGGATGACCGCCTGGGTGCGGCTGTCGACATTGAGTTTCAGGAGGATCGCCGAGACGTGCGCCTTGATGGTGGCCTCGGAGACGCCGAGCTCGTAGGCGATCTGCTTGTTGAGCAGGCCCTCGGCGAGCATGGCCAGCACGCGCGACTGTTGCGGCGTCAGCGTGCGCAGCCGCGCGATGAGATCCGCCACCTCGCTGTCCTGCTCCGGCCCGCGCACATAGCCACCCGGCGTGTAGACATTGCCGTCGAGCACCGAGCCTATCCCCTCGCGGATTTCCTCGATGGAGGCGGATTTGGAGATGAAGCCGGACGCGCCGAGATCGAGCGCGCGGCGGATAGTGGCCGGGTCGTCGCTGGCCGAAACGATGACGACGGGAAGGCTCTGGAATTCGGCGCGCAGTGAAATGAGGCCCGAGAGGCCGCTGACACCAGGCATGGCGAGGTCGAGCAGCAGCAGATCGGCGTTCGAATTGGCAGCGGCCGCCTTGCGCGCCGCCTCGAAATCGCCCGCCTCGACGATATCGGGACTGCCCGCCATTCCGGTCAGCGCCTGCTTGAGCGCGCCGCGGAACAGCGGATGGTCATCCGCGATGATGATCGTGAGTGCCGATGCCATGCGCTCCCTCCCCGGAGTACAAAGACCTCGTGACGGATGCAGCACGGCATTGCCGGCGCAGGACGGTCCGTCAGGTCTTCTGCGGGTCCGCGTCTTTCCCGGGGGCGGTTTCCTCCTCGCCGTCCTCCAGGTTTTTCACGATGCCCATGAACCTTTGCATCATCTTTTCCATGATGGTCATGGTCCGGTCAATCTCTTCATCCGTCGGCAGAGCGGGTTTTGCACCCGTCTGACCGCTCACCCCGCCTTTTTCCAGCGCTTCGACACGCTTGGCGAGGAGATCGAGCTCCTTCTCGAAGGCCGCGCGCTCGTCGGCCGCCATGCGGCAGACGATCTGCCCGTCCTGTTCGCGGCAGAGCGAAACGTCGCCCGAGGCCGTGTCGAGCCGAATGAAACCGGTCTCCGTCTTCTCCATGCGGTAGCGGCCTTCGCCTTCCGCATGGGCGGAGCCCGCCAGGAGGGTCGCGACGAAGATCAGGGGCAGAGCACAGATTCGCATGCAAAATCCTCCAAGAGCCGGTTTGCGGGCCTGTCGCCGGTGGACATTCGCCGTTCTTTGCGGCAAGCGCTACCGTTATCGACGGCAGGCAAGGGAGTAACGGGCGAGATGGCCAAAACAATCTACAAGATCGTTCCGGCAAGTCTGTGGCAAAATGCGCGGGAGGCCGGGATTTTCAAGGGCGCCGTCATCGACCTTTCAGACGGCTACATCCACTTCTCCACCGCAAGCCAGGCCAGGGAGACCGCCGTGCGCCACTTCGCCGGCCAGGACGACCTCCTGCTGGTCGCCGTCGACGGCGACGCGCTCGGCGAAAAGCTTGTCTTCGAGCCGTCGCGCGGCGGCGACCTTTTCCCGCACCTCTATGCCGCCCTCCCGCTATCCGCCGTGCTCTGGGAGAAACCCCTGCCGCGCGGCGCCGACGGCGCCCACCAGTTTCCGGAGATGCCCCTGTGATGTCGCTGCTTTCCTCGCTCGGCCGCAAGGGCCTCTTCCTCTTCGATCCGGAAACCGCGCACGGAATGTCGATCGCCGCGTTGAAGGCCGGTATCGTGCCAGCCTGCCAGGCGAAGGCCGATCCCCGCCTTGCCCAGACCGTCGCGGGCCTTGCCTTCCCCAACCCGCTCGGCATGGCCGCGGGCTATGACAAGAATGCCGAGGTGCCGGAGGCGCTGCTGCGCCTCGGCTTCGGCTTCACCGAGATCGGCACCGTTACGCCCCGCGCGCAGGAGGGCAATCCCAAGCCGCGCATCTTCCGCCTCGTCGAGGACGACGCCGTCATCAACCGCCTCGGCTTCAACAATGCCGGCCACGCGGCCGCTCTGGAACGCCTGAAGACGTGCGGCCGCGACGGGCTGATCGGTGTCAATATCGGCGCCAACAAGGACAGCGAGGACCGCATCGCCGATTACGTCGCCGGCATCCGCACCTTCTACGACGTCGCGCGGTATTTCACCGCCAACATCTCCTCGCCCAACACGCCGGGTCTGCGCGACCTGCAGGCGAAGGAAAGCCTCTCCGCGCTGCTCTCCACCGTGCTTGCCGCCCGCGCCGAGATGCAGGCGCAGCGCGGCCGGACGGTGCCGGTCTTCCTGAAGATCGCGCCCGACCTCACCGAGGAAGGCCTCGACGACATCGCCGAGGTGGCCCTCGCCCATCCACTCGACGGCCTCATCGTCTCCAACACAACCCTCTCCCGCCAAGGCCTGCGCGACGCGCGCCAGGCGAAGGAAGCCGGCGGTCTCTCGGGAAAACCGCTCTTCGAGAAATCGACCACCGTGCTCGCCAAGATGCGCAGGCGCGTCGGCGAGGGCCTGCCGATCATCGGCGTCGGCGGCGTTTCCTCGGCGGAAACAGCGGCCGAGAAGATCCGCGCCGGCGCGGACCTCGTGCAGCTCTATTCCTGCATGGTCTATGCCGGCCCGACACTGCCCGGCGAGATCGTCAGCGGGCTCTCGCGCCTCTGCGACCGCGAGCAGATCACCTCGATCCGCGCGCTGCGCGGCACCCGCCTTGCCCATTGGGCCGACCGGCCGCTCTGAACGTCCAAGGGAACCAAAGCCGCCCGATAGGGTTTCTTCCATGCGGGTGGAGTGTTCGGCAAAAGCCGGTTCACATCGACGGTAGCCTGCACCGATCCCGCCATTAACGGCCAAAACGGCCAGGAAGGGACGTACCATGGACGATCACGACGAACGGATCCGGAAAAGGGCCCACGAGATATGGGAAGAAGAAGGCCGCCCGGAAGGTCGCGAATATTCGCACTGGCTGCGCGCCAGGGCGGATGTGAACGAGGCGGACGTTGAAGCGTCGCAACGTGCCGGAAACGGCTTCATCCTGCGCCCGGACCTGCATCCGGCGGAAAGGCTAGAGCGGACCAGCAAGGCCGATATCGCCCGCAGCACCCTGCCGCCGGGCACCGTGCCGGAGAACCCGACGGCGGAAAATCCCGATCGCATCACCCGGCTGAAGCCGACGGCGCCCAGGAAACCGCTCGATGCCCGGGACATCGACACCCAACTCGACCAGCCATTTTAGCACTGGCACCGCGGGGCCGGATATGAACTCCGGCCCGGCGACGATCAGGCGAACTGCCGTCCGGCAAGTTGCGGGAGGCGCAGTGCCAGGAAAACACCCCGGAATGCCAGGAACAGATTGAGCGACAGCCAGAGGCCGTGATTGCCGAGAAGCGGCACGAAGAGGGCGAGCGCGGCAAGATAGCCGACGAAGGCCGCCAGCATCATGTTGCGCATGGCGGACGACCAGGTCGCACCGATGTACACCCCATCCATCTGGAAGGCGAGCGCGCCGGTAATCGCCGTCAACGCGGCCCAGGGCAGATATTTAGCCGCCTCCGCCCGCACGCTTTCCGTCGTCGTCAGCAGGCCGACCACATCCCCCCCGAAGACCAGGAAGAGCAGCGTCGTGACGAGGCCGAGACCGAAGGACCAGAGCATGGTGAGCTTCACCGCCCGGTCGAAGGCCGGCCGGAAGCGGGCGCCGAATGCCCGGCCGACAAGCTGTTCGGCCGCATTGGCGAGGCCGTCGAGATAGTAGCCGGCGACAAGGAAGATGTTCATCAGCACCGCATTGGCCGCCAGGACCAGCGGCCCCATCGACGAGCCGATGCGCGTCATGATGGCGAAGGCGCCGATCAGCACGAAGGTGCGGATCATGATGTCGCGGTTGAGCGAGAACAGCGCCCGCAGGCGCGCCCGCGCGAAGATTTCCGCCCGGGTGGGCCGGTGCACGCGGTCGAAGCGGGTCACGACGATGAAGAGGCCCGCCAGCATGCCGATCGTCTCGCCGGCGAAGGTGCCCCAGGCGATGCCGGCAATGCCCCAGCCGAGCCACAGGCCGAGCGTGATCGACAGCACGATGTTGATGCCGTTGATGATCGCCTGCAGCAGCAGCCCCGTCATGCCCTGCCCGCGGCCGAGCACGAAGCCGAGCAGGGTGTAATTGGCCAGCGCCATCGGCGCCGACAGCACGCGGATCGTGAAATAGGTCGACGTCACCGCCGCCACGCCCGGGGTGGGCGCCATCAGGAAAAGGCCAGCGGACAGCAGCAGCGGCGAGAGCAGCGCGATCGCCAGGCCGCAACAGAGCGCAATCATCAGCGAGCGCCAGTAGACCGCCTGCTCCTCGCGCCGGTCGCCGCGGCCGAAGGCCTGCGCCACCAACCCTGTCGTGGAGGCGCGCAAAAAATTGAAGCTGCCGAGCAGCAGGTCGAAGATCACCGCGCCGACAGCCAAGCCGGCCAGCGCATCCGCCGAGCCGAGCCGCCCGGCGACCGCCGTGTCCGTGAGCCCGATCAGCGGCGTCGTCAGGAAACCGAGCGTCATGGGAATGGCGATCGACAGCACCAGCCGATGCGTCACCTCGAAGGCGCCTGCTCCTTCATTCTCGCCCGCCGTTGTCGCGCTCATCTCTCCCCCTCCGCCTTCCCCGGCCTCAGCCCGACAACACCATCGCCCAGTACGGCCGGTTGCCCGTCGCCGGATTGGAGACGACCGCGACGCCGAGCCCGCGATAGGCGCCCAGCATGTTTTCCAGATGCTTGGGCGAGCGGTACCAGGCGTCGAAGGCCTCGGCCGCGCCGTCCTGCCCGGCCGCGATGTTCTCGGCCGCCGGCAATGCGACGTCCATGCCCTTCATACGCTTCATGAAACTCGCGCCGAAGCCGATATTGTGCTGCATCTTGCCGGCCGATGCCATGCGGCTTGCCTGGTCCATCGCCGCGCGCTGCGCCGCCTTGTCGACGGCAAGCGCCGGCAGGCCGCGCCCGGCCCTCAGCTTGTTGACGAGGGCGAGCGAGGCCGGCGTCTGGTCGCTGCCGGTGCCGGCCGAGGGGCTTAGCAGGCTCGTGGTGGAACAGCCGGCGGCGAGCGCTGCCACGGCCGCCGCGGAGGTGGCAAGGAAGGTTCGGCGTGAAAGCATGGTCACCGGCGATGGCTCAGGAGGCGGATGAGGATGAAGGCCGGCACGACGATGACGGCGCCGAGCAGCAGGTAGTCGCCGAGGCGGCCGAGCGTCTTGAAGCCGGTGTTCCACAGGTCGATGACGAAATCGCGCACCGCGAAGAGAATATCGTCCGGATAGAGCCCGAAGATCGACATCAGGAAGCCGACGGCCACCGACAGGATCAGCAGCTTGATGATCACGCGGATCGGTGTGTCGCCAAGGAACCCGTTCACGCCATTCGACATCGGTTGATTCTCCAAAAATTCGTGTCCGTTCCAGATAAGCCGTCCCCGGTCCCGCCGCAAGCAAGGGCCGCCGGCCAAGAATTCGCTTGCCTTTTGCGGCGGCCCTGCCATGTAGCTCAGCCAGTTCCCCATTTTCGAGCCCCCATGACGAGCCCGCAATTCTCTTCCGGCGATCTCATCGCCGACCGCCGCGCCGATTATGCCCGCATGTTCGCGGAATCGGGGGAGTTCGCGGAGGCGGCCGAAATCATGGAACAGGCGCTCGAACAGGTGCCCTTGTGGGCCGCCGGCTGGTTCCGGCTCGCCGAATATGCGGAAAAATCGGGCCGGAAGGAGGCGGCCGCCGCCGCCCTCGAAAAGGTCGTCGCCCTCGATCCCACCGACATCTTCGGCGCCGGCCTGAAGCTTGCCGTGCTCGCCGCCGCCGACATGCCAGCCGCGCCGCCGACGCCCTATGTCGAGCGGCTCTTCGACGACTATGCCGACCGCTTCGACACCGCGCTCGTCCAGAAGCTCGACTACACCGTTCCCCAGACGCTCGCCCGCCTCGTGCGCAGGCACGCGGGCGGGACAGCACCTTTCGGCCTCGTCAGCGACATCGGCTGCGGCACCGGCCTCTTCGGCGTCGAGTTCCGCGCCGAGGCCGAAAGGCTGGAAGGCTTCGACCTGTCCGCCGGCATGCTGGCCAAGGCGGCGGAAAAAGGGGTCTACGACCATCTCGCCCAGGCCGACCTTTCGCTTCCGGCAGAGACGAGCAGCCTTTTTGCCGAAGGCCCGGAGGCGCGCGCGGACCTCGTCAGCGCGGCGGATGTGCTGATGTATCTCGGCGACCTCGCCGCGATTTTCCCGAGCGTCGCGCGCCTTGCAAGGCCCGGCGGCCTCTTCGCCTTCTCCGTCGAGGATGGCGGCGAGGGCGATGCGCCGCTGCTGCGCCCCTCGTTGCGCTATGCCCATCCGCAGGCCTTCATCCGCCGGCGGCTTGCGGAAAACGGCTTCGACCTCGTCGCCATGGAAAAGAGCGTGATCCGGCGCGATGCCGGCCAGCCGGTGCACGGCCTGCTCTTCCTCGCCCGGCGGCAGGGATAGCCCTCGCGCGGGCCATATCGCCCGTTACAACAACGACAAGAACCCTTCGGAGATCAGGCATGGACGGCGACAAACGGCGTTTCGGCTTCTGGAACCCCACCCCCACCCGCCATACGCCGCTGGAAGATGCGCAGGGCCTGTTTGCCAGCAGCATGATCGCCGCGCTGGGCCTTGCGCTGATGAGCAGCGCCGGGCTGGTGGCGAGCGGCACCGCCGGCGTCGCCTTCATTCTGCACTATCTCACCGGCGTCAGTTTCGGCCTCTACTATACCGTCGTGAACATCCCGTTCTACATTCTCGCCCTGAAGCGCCTCGGCTGGGCCTTCACCATCAAGACCGTCATCGCCGTTTCCCTCACCTCGCTCATCACCGAGCTTCAGCCGCATTTCGTGCACATCGAGAGCATCGATCCGATGTGGACGGCAGTGCTCGCCGGCATCCTGCTCGGCTTCGGCCTGCTCGGGCTCTACCGCCACCGCGCCAGTCTCGGCGGCATCGGCGTGCTGGCGGTCTACCTGCAGGAGCGCTTCGGCATGCGCGCCGGCCTCGTGCAGCTCGCCTTCGACCTCGTGGTGCTGGTCGCCGCCTTCTCCGTCGCCGCGCCCTTCATCGTGCTGTGCTCGGTCGTCGGCGCGCTGGTGCTGAACCTCTTCCTCACCGTCAACCACCGCGCCGACCGCTACATCGCGATGTGACCTATTTTTCCTGGGGCGACTTCACATTCGCCGGCCCATCACTAGCTTTAAGCCCGTGAGCACCTTCGATTCCGCCGCCGGCCTTTCCCTTCTGCCCAAACCCTTCGCCGGCTGGTTCGCGGCCAAGGGCTGGCAGCCGCGCGCCCACCAGATGGAGCTGCTCGCCCGCGCCACAGCGGGCGAAAGCCTGCTGCTGATCGCCCCCACCGGCGCCGGCAAGACGCTCGCCGGCTTCCTGCCGGCGCTGACCGACATTTCACGCCGCGGAAAGATCCCGCCCGGTTCCACCTTCACCGGCATCCACACGCTCTACATCTCGCCGCTGAAAGCGCTCGCGGTGGATATCGAGCGCAACCTGATGAAGCCCGTCAGCGAAATGGGCCTTCCCATCACCGTCGAGACGCGCACCGGCGACACGCCGCAGGCAAAGCGCCAGCGCCAGCGCCTCAACCCGCCCGATATCCTGCTGACGACGCCCGAACAGGTCGCCCTCCTCATCGCCAACGGCGAGGCCGAGCGCTTCTTCAAGGACCTCAGATACGTGATCTTCGACGAGCTGCATTCGCTCGTCACCTCCAAGCGCGGCCATCTGCTCTCACTCGGCCTCGCGCGCCTGCGCCGCCTCGCGCCGGGGCTTCGCACCATCGGCCTGTCCGCCACCGTCGCCGAGCCGATGGATCTTCGCCGCTGGCTGGTCGCCCAGGCGCCGGATGCGGGCCACCATGCCGGCCTCGTCACCGCGCCGGGCGGGGCCAAGCCCATCATCACCATCCTGAAGAGCGAGCAGCGCATCCCCTGGTCCGGCCATCAGGCGAAATACGCCATGCCGGAGGTCTACGCGGCGATCAAGGCGCACAAGACCTCGCTGCTCTTCGTCAACACGCGCAGCCAGGCGGAAATCCTCTTCCAGGAGCTCTGGAACATCAACGAGGACACGCTGCCGATTGCACTGCACCACGGCTCGCTCGATGTCGGCCAGCGCCGCAAGGTGGAACAGGCCATGGCGGAAAACCGCCTGCGCGCCGTCGTCGCCACCTCGACGCTCGACCTCGGCATCGACTGGGGCGACGTCGATCTCGTCATCCATGTCGGTGCGCCGAAGGGCGCCTCGCGCCTTGCCCAGCGCATCGGCCGCGCCAACCACCGCATGGACGAGCCGAGCCGTGCCATCCTCGTGCCCGCCAACCGCTTCGAGGTGATGGAGTGCCAGGCCGCGCTCGACGCCAACTATCTCGGCGCGCAGGACACGCCGCCGGTCGGCGCGGGCGCGCTCGACGTGCTCGCCCAGCATGTGCTCGGCATGGCCTGCGCCGCGCCCTTCGACGAGGACGCGCTCTTTGCCGAGATCACCACCGCCTCGCCCTATACCGAACTTTCCCGCGAGAAATTCGGCCGCATCGTGCAGTTCGTGGCGACTGGCGGCTATGCGCTGAAGACCTACGAGCGCTATGCCCGCATCCGCAAGACCGTCGACGGGCTGTGGCGCGTTTCCAATCCGGGGGTCGCCCAGCAATACCGCCTCAACCTCGGCACCATCGTCGAAATGCCGATGCTCAACGTGCGCATGGTCAAGCGCGGCGCCAAGGGCGCGGTCGGGCGTGGCGGCGCCTCGCTCGGCAAGGTCGAAGAATATTTCCTCGAAATGCTGGCGCCCGGCGACACGTTCCTGTTCTCCGGCAAGGTGCTGCGCTTCGAGGGCATCCGCGAGAACGAATGTCTCGTCTCCCAGGCCTTCTCGCTTGATCCGAAAGTGCCGGCTTACGCAGGCGGCAAGTTTCCGCTCTCCACCTATCTCGCCGACCAGGTGCGGGGCATGCTGGACGACCCGCACCGCTGGGGCGAGCTGCCGGACCAGGTACGCGACTGGCTCGCCCTGCAGCGGGACGTCTCGGCCTTGCCCAGACGCGACGAGCTGCTGATCGAGACCTTCCCGCGCGGCAGCCGGCACTACATGGTCGCCTATCCTTTCGAGGGGCGGTTGGCGCATCAGACGCTCGGCATGCTGCTCACCCGCCGGCTGGAGCGTGCCGGCCGCCGGCCGCTCGGCTTCGTCGCCACCGACTATTCGCTCGCCATCTGGGCGCTGGACGACCTCGGCTATTCGTTCGCCATCGAGCGCCCATCGCTCGCGGACCTCTTCGACGAGGACATGCTGGGCGACGATCTCGAGGCGTGGCTCGACGAAAGCTTCATGCTGAAGCGTACCTTCCGCAATTGCGCCGTGATTGCCGGCCTTATCGAGCAGCGCCATCCGGGCAAGGAAAAGACCGGCCGGCAGGTCACGGTCTCGGCCGACCTGATCTACGACGTGCTGAGAAGCCACGAGCCGGACCACATCCTGCTCGAAGCCACGCGCAACGACGCGGCGGCGGGACTTTTGGATATTCAGCGATTGGGCGATATGCTGGTGCGAATCAAAGGCCATATCACCCATCGGCGGCTCGACCGCATTTCGCCGCTCGCGGTGCCGATCATGCTGGAAATCGGCAAGGAGACGGTGGCGGGCGAGGCGCAGGATTCTCTGCTGGCGGAAGCCGCGGAGGACCTGATCGCCGAGGCGATGGGCGAGGCCGGCATTTAGGGAATAGACGACGCGCATGCAGAGACTGGCGCTGGCAGCAATGGACATTCAGGATTTCGGCGCCGTTTCGGCCCGCACGGTCATTGCCGGCGTCGAGGCCGTGTGCGATCCGCTCGGCGCGCTCTACCTGCCGGAAACGCGCCTGCTCGTCGTCTCGGACCTGCACCTCGAAAAGGGTGCCGCCTTCGCCCGGCGCGGCATGATGCTGCCGCCCTACGATACGCTGGCGACGCTCAAGGTTCTGGAAGCCGTCATCGTCAGGCACGATCCCGCCATCGTCGTCAGCCTCGGCGACAATTTCCATGACCGCATCGGCTCCGCCCATCTGCCGGAGATTTTTCGCGCGAAGATCGCGGCGCTGGCGCGCGGGCGCGACTGGATCTGGATCAACGGCAACCACGATCCCGACGGCACGGTGGACCTGCCCGGCCAGTCGGCCGACGAACTGCATTATGCCGGCCTCGTCTTCCGGCACGAACCGTCGCTTCTTGCCCCCGCCGGCGAGATCGCCGGCCACCTGCATCCGGCCGCAACGGTCATTCGCCGCGAGAAGGCGGTGCGCCGCCCGTGTTTTGCGACCGACGGCCGCCGCCTGCTGATGCCTGCCTTCGGCATCATGACCGGCGGCCTCGACCTTCGCCACAAGGCGATGACCGGCCTCTTCGACCGTCAGAGCCTCGTCGCCCACATGCTCGGCCGCGACCGCATCTATTCGGTGCGGTTTTCCAATCTGAGAGGCTAGCCCGCCTTCACCAGCCGAAGGATCGTCGACGGGCCGCCCTGCTGCTCCGTCACGGCGAAGACGGTGCCGTCGGGCGCGACCTTCACGTCGCGGATGCGGGCATCGAGCGGCACGCGTTCCTCGCGGGCAACCTTGTCGCCGTCCATGTGCAGCACGACGAGCCCCTGGCTGACGAGGCCGCCGATCAGGAAAGCGCCCTTCCATTCGGGAATGGCGTCGCCGTTGTAGTAGGCCATGCCGGAGGGGCCGATCACCGGGTCCCAGTAATAAACCGGCTGCTCCGTGCCTTCGAGCGCCGTGATACCCTCGCCCACCGGACCGCCGCTATATTCGATGCCATAGGTCACTTTCGGCCAGCCGTAGTTCTTGCCGGCTTCCGGCCGGTTCAGCTCGTCGCCGCCCTTCGGTCCGTGTTCCACCGTCCAGAGCCGGCCCTCACCGTCCAACGTGGCGGCCTGCAGGTTGCGGTGGCCGTAGCTCCAGATTTCCGGCAGCGCGCCGTCCTTGCCGGCGAAGGGATTGTCCGAGAGCGCCTTGCCCTCCGCATCGATGCGGAAGACCTTGCCGAAGCCGCTGGCGACGTCCTGCGCCCCGACGCGCGTCTCGGCGTCCGAGCGCTCGCCGACCGTGACATAGAGCTGACCCTCCGGCCCGAAGACGAGACGCGAGCCGAAATGCTTGTCGCCATCGTAGGTCGGCATCTGCTGGAAGATGACCTTGACGTCCTGGAGCGCCAGCTTGCCGTCTTCCTCGGTCAGGCGCGCGGAGGCGACCGACGTGCCGTTGCCGCCTTCGCGCGGCTCGGAGAAGGAAAAATAGATGCGGTTCGAGCTTTCGAAGTCCGGGGCGAGCGCCACGTCGAGCAGGCCGCCCTGCCCTTCGGCCATCACCGCAGGCACACCCTCGATCGGCGGGCTCGCTTCGCCGTTCTCCTGCGAGACCACATGCATGGCACCCTCCTTGGTCGTCACCAGCATGCGTCCGTCAGGCAGGAATTCCATGGCCCACAGATGCGGCAGGTCTTCCGCCACGACATCGACGCCGATCTGAGGCACCGCATCGGGAAGTGCGGCCCGGGTCTGGTTCTCGAAGGCCGGCTTCTGATCCGGGGCATTGGCCTCCTGCGTCTCCGCCGTCCTGGCGGTCTGGGCGAAGACCGGGGCGGCGAGAAGCGTGGCGGCGAGCATGGTACCAGTGAGAAGAGAGTTGGTGCGCATGGCTGTTCCCTTGGGGTTCGATCGTGAACGCGTCGGTGGATGCGATATCCGCAATCCACCTTAACGCCCGAAGGGTTCGGCACCGTGATTTGTTTCAACACATCTCTTCAAGAAATGTTTATCGCCCTCAGACGGCCGTCGCTTCCGGCGCATAGCGCGTGATGATCGTGCCGTTGGAGAGCGGCCTTGCCTCGACGAGACCGAAATCCCGCCGCGCGCCCTCCTTGAAGAAGGGGGTGCCCTTGCCAAGCTGCACCGGCACGACGGCCAGCATCACCTCATCGACAAGGCCCGCCTTCAGCAGCGAGTCCGTGAGATCCGCGCTGCCGAAGACATAGATCGGCTTGTCCAGCGCCTGCTTGCGGCGGGAAATCTCGCCAAGGATATCCGCCGTCACCTCCGTGTTGTTCCAGTCGGAGGACGTGATCGTGCGCGAGGCGACGAGCTTCGGCAGGGCGTTCATGAAGGTCTTCACCTCGCCCTCGTCCTCGGTCGTCGTCCAGTAGGCCTTCATGCCGTCATGGGTCACCCGGCCGAAGACGAGCAGGCCGGCGGAGGTGCCGAAATCGTTGCTGAGCTTTTCCAGCTCCGGCCCCCAGGCCTTGTTGTGGAAGTCGAGATCCCATTTCTTCTCGCCCTCGAAGAAGCCGTCGAGCGTCACGAGATTCCAGATGATTACCTTTGCCATCGTCCTGTCCTCCCTTTGCGGGCCTTGCCGCGCCGATTTAAACCAGTTGCGATTTGCAACTGGTTGATGAATAGCAAAACCGATTGTACAATGCAATCAGTTTTTGGAGACCCCGATGAGAGACACAAGCCGCTCCGGCTGCCCGATCAATCTTACCCTCGAAATTCTCGGTGACCGCTGGAGCCTGATCGTGCTGCGCGACATGATGTTCGGCAACCGCCGCCATTTCCGCGAACTGCTGACGAAATCGGAGGAAGGCATCGCCTCGAATATCCTCGCCGATCGCCTGCGCCGCCTCGTCGACGAGGGGCTGATCAGCAAGGCGGACGATCCGAGCCACAAGCAGAAGGCCCTCTACAGCCTGACCGAGATGGGCATCGCGCTCGTGCCGGTCTTCGCCATGATGGGCGCCTGGGGCCGGCGTTTCCTGCCGGTGACGGAAGAGCTGTCGATCCGCGCCGAACTTTTGGAAGACGGCGGACCCGCCATGTGGCAGGCCTTCATGGAGGAGCTGCGCGCCATTCATCTCGGCAGCCCGCCGCCCCCCCGGTCCGTCTTCAACGAACTCAGGGCCGCCTACGAGGCGACCGTCGCCCGGCACGCCGCCAAGGCCTCCGGCTGATCAGTCCCTGCGGAAGACGACGCTGGCAAGCCAGCCCGTCAGCACGGCCAGCAGCACCGAGAGCGCGCCGTAGGCGAGCGAATTGTTGTAGGCGGCATTGGAGATCATCTGCTCGATACCGGTCTTCATCACGCGTAGCGGCAACGCCTTTTCCGCGATGAAGACGCCGTCACGGAAGAGATGGGCGCGCACGACGTGCGTGCCGTTCGGCACGTTCGCCGGCAGCTTCACGGTCGCCTTGAACAGGCTCGCACTGATGAACTGCACCCCGCCCGGATCGCGCTGGTAGAAGCTTCCGCTTTCCTTCAGCCGCCGGAAGGCCTCGCGGAACTCGCCGATCGTGCTGCCGTCGCCGACATAACCGATGGGCGAAAGCCGGATATGCTGGATGCCGACGCCGACGCCGTTGAGCATGGCGGGCTCGGCGATGGTCTCGACATCGCGCGTGCTCGACAGCGAATAGGATTCCGGCACCAGCTCGAAGGTCATCGAGCGACGGTTGACCCATATGCCGAAGACGCGCTCCTTGATGCGCACCGTGTTGTTGTCCTTCGGCCCTTCCAGCGCCACCACGATATCGTATTTGCGCTGGGCGAGCAGGGCCGGATCGTAACCCTCGATGGCGCCGAAGATCGTGAGGTCCGCGCCGCGAAAATCCGAGGAGATCGCGATCTCGTCGGTGGAGATGCCGATCTCGAGCTTTTCGGGAAATTCCACCGGCGGGTCTTCCAGCACCTGGGCTGCCGCGGGCATGGCGAGGCCGAGGACCAGGAGAAGCGTCGCAAGGGCCTTCATCGATAGACCCCCTCGCTGACGACGGAATAGACGTCGGCGGGCGTGACGACGAGATCGACCGCAAGGCGGGCGCCGACGGCAAGCACCAGCAGCGCGAGGAGCGCGCGCAACTGCTCGCCGCGCAGCTTCTGACCGACGCGCACGCCATATTGCGCGCCGATCACGCCGGCCACCATCAGGATGAAGGCGAGCACGATATCGACCGAGTAGTTGGTCGTCGCCTGCACGACCGTCGTATAGGCGGTGACGAAGATGATCTGGAACAGCGAGGTGCCGACGACGACGTTCGTCGGGATGCGCAGCAGGTAGATCATGGCCGGCACCATGATGAAGCCGCCGCCGACGCCCATGACGGAGGTGAGGATGCCGATGCCGAAGCCGAGGCCGATCACCGGAATGACCGAAAGATAGATCTTCGACTTCTTGAACCGCATCTTCAACGGCAGGCGGTGCACCCAGCTATGCTGGCCGGGCCGGCGCAACGAGACGGGCTGGTTGTTGGCCGACCGGCGCATGGCGCGGATGCTCTCGAGCAGCATCAGGGTGCCGACGGTGCCGAGCAGCACGACATAGAGCAGCGAGATGACGAGGTCGAGCTGGCCGATGCTGCGCAGCAGCGCGAAGATCCAGATGCCCACCGTGGCGCCGGCAAGGCCGCCGAACAACAGCACCGTGCCGAGCTTGACGTCCAGCGTGCCGCGCCGGAAGTGCGAGAGCGCGCCGGACATGGAGGACGCGACGACCTGGTTGGCGCCCGTCGCCACGGCGACGATCGGCGGGATGTTGTAGAAGATCAGCAGCGGCGTGATGAGGAAGCCGCCGCCGACGCCGAACATGCCGGAAAGGAAACCGACGGCCGCGCCCATGCCGAGAATGATGAAGATGTTCACCGAGAGCTCTGCGATGGGCAGATAGACAGTCACAACGTTACCCCGATCGGTCGTTCTTCCGCTCGCGCGGAGGCTAGAAGTCCGGCAGCCGCTTCACCCGTTCGTGCCGCCGCGGCTCCTCTTCGGCAGGCAGCGAATGCAGGCAAGCGCCCCGCCGCGGAAAGGACCCCTCCCACCGGCCGGTCGCGCCCTGCATCACGCAAGGATCCGTCATGGGGCGCGGCCATTGCGGCGCGCCCCTGCGCCCTTAGGGATGATGACGTTTGTCGAAGGCGTTATCATCTTGGAGCGACATGAAATTTCTATCGCATAATTCCGCAAATCGGGGCCGATTTAAGGATGGAATCATGCCGGGGGGATACACATTGCCGCAGCGCTTGTCGCACATCGTGAACGACATGCGGCAACCTTGCGGGCCTCATGCCCGCGGGCCGTGGACAAGTCAACCGGAGAAGCCTTTCAGCGGCCTCTCCGGCGGTCCGCCGATCAGCTCGGCTGCTTGTTGCGCTTCAGTAGCTCGGTGACGAGCGCGTCGTCGATCTCGCCGGTCTCCTTCTGGCCAACCGACTTCTGGAAGGCCTTGATGGCGGCAGTCGTCTTCTTGCCCATCTCGCCGTCCGGCGTGCCGGCGTTGAAGCCGTTGTTGTTGAGGATGGCCTGGATGTTACGGATCGCCTTCTTCATGTCGACGCTGGCCGTCTTGGTCGGCTTGCCGACCCATTCGTCGGGCAGGTCCGCCGCGTTCGACTTCTCGTCGAGCGCCTGCGGCTTCCACAGCTCCATCTTCGCCTTGGCGCTGGAAAGCTGTTCCGGACGCATGGCGTTGGCCACTTCGTCGCGCTTTTCCGCCGCATCCTTGTCGCCGTCGCGGGCTGCGATGGCAAACCACTTGTAGGATTCTTCGAGATCCTGCTTCACGCCGTTGCCGCGCGCATAGAGGATGGCGAGGTTGAACTGGCTGTCGCGCACCCCGAGTTCCGAGGCCTTCTGAAACCACTTCGCCGCCGCGTTGAAGTCCGGCGCCTTGTCACCGATACCGGTCGCGAGCAGGACGGCGAGGTTGTGCATGGCGCTGGCATTGCCCTTGCCGGCCGCCACCTCGTAGAGGCCGCGGGCGCGGTTCAGGTCGCGCTCGACGCCCTGGCCCTTCTCGTAGAGGTTGGCGAGACGGTATTCCGCCGGCGCAAAGCCGCGGTCCGCCGCAAGCCCGTACCAGCGGGCGGCTTCCTTGAGGTCGGTCGCAACGCCGCGCCCTTCGGTATAGCGCGCGCCGATTTCGAACAGCGCCAGCGGATCGCCCTCACCGGCCGCCTTGGACAGCGAGGCCGGCGTGATGGCATCGGGAACGACGATCGCCGCCGTCTGCGTCGCATCGATCGGCGCCGTTTCCGCGGCCGCCTTGGTGTCCTTGTCGGCCAGCGGCTCTGCTTCCGGCGTCGTCACCGGCTCGAAGCCGGCTGTCGCATTGTCGTCCGTCATCGCCGGAGCGGTGATGACGTTCGTATCATCCCCCAAGGACCGGGTCGGCGTCGCCTCGACGGCCGCCGCATTGCCGTCCGCGCCGGCAAGGCTGCGTTCGCTTCCGGTTTCGGCCGGTACCGGGTCGGTGACCGTCTTTTCCTCAACAACGGGCGTGGCGGCGGTGTTGGCTGTCACGCTCTCGCCGGCGCCTGCCGTCGTTGCGGCGGGCTTTGTTTCCTCACGGGTCAGGGCCGTCTGCTCGACGAGCACCGGTGCCTCGTCGCCGTTCAGCAGCGTGCTGACCAGCGGATAGGACATGACGGCGAGCAGCACCGCACCGACGGCAAGCAGGATCGGCCGGCGGTGGCGCGCGAGAGCGGAGGCGGGCTTCTCGCCCTTCGCCGGCTTGTCGGCCTTCTTCGTCGGAGCGACGCGGGAGATCGTGTCGGCTTCCTCGGCGGCGAGCTTTGCGGCGCGGCGCGCGGCGGCAATGAAGTCCGCCTTCTCGCCCTCGCCACCGGTGCCCGCCCGGTTGCCCGAGGCCTGACCGGCACGCACGCGCTCGAGGATGCGGCGGACATCCGGCACGCCGGAGCCCGGCTCCAGAAGCTGGTTCGCCTCTTCCGGCGCCAGTTCGTCGGCGGGGTCGATGGAGGGCGTCGGGTCGATCTGGCGGCGTTCGGCCTGCGGGGCGGCTTCCTTGCGGGCGGGCTTGAAGCGGCGCTTCAGGCCGGCCAGCAGGCCGCCCTTCGACCGGTCTTCCGCCTCTTCGCCGGCAAAGGCCACGGCCTCGTCTGCCAGTTCTTCCAGCGGCGCGGGACGTTCGGGGACATCGATATGCTCGACCTCGATCTCGGCGAAACGGCTTTCCTCGTGCGGCGCCGGCTCAGCCTGGCGCAGGTCCGCCGCGCCGAAGCCGTCGTCGTCAAAAGGGTAGTCATTGCCGCCAAGGCCTGCGGCGGGCTCGGCATTGCGGGCGAAATCCATGGCCGGCATGTCGGCGCGCGGCATCGCCGCTTCCCGGCGGCCGAAGGTCTCGCGCGGGGCGTCGAGCTGTTCCAGGCGGCCGGCGATCTGCACCAGCGTGTCGTGCAGGGCATCGAAGGTGCGCGCCGTGCGGTCCTCGCTGGAGCGGGTCAGCTCCTCCAGCGCGCGCAGGTCGCCGGCAAGACCGGCGATCGCGTCCATGTCGGTGTTGGCGGCAGCGGCCGGGCCGGCGTGGCGATAGGCTTCCATCACGGCTTCCGCCGCCTGGCGGGCGGCCTCGACGATATATTCGTCATTGGTCGCCATGTAGTCTTCGATCGTCGCGAGCCGGTTCTCGACGTCCGGCGACATCGCGGGGGACGAGGAAGACGGCGTGCTGATCAGCGTGGAGAGATGCGCGATCTGCGCTTCGAGGCCGCGCAGGGCCTCCTGGTCGCCGACGGGCGCTGCCCGGGTCGCGTCGAGCCGGTCGGCGATCGCCGAGAGGCGGCCTTCGATATGCGAGAAGCGATCGTCCTGGAACGGGCTGCCGACGGGCGCGTCGAGACCGTCGATGCGGCGGGCGAGCGCGTCCAGCCGGTCGGCCAGTTCGCCGTTGACGCTGCCCTGGTCGAGCGCGTCGATCTTGCGGGAAATATCGGAGAGATAATAGGCAAGCTCGTCGCTGCCGGCCATGACGGGCGCGGCCTGCTGGTTCTGGCTCTGCTCAAGCATCTGCGAAAGCTGCTCGATGCGCTCTTCGAGACGCAACGCGGCGCGCTCGTTCGACATTTCCTCGATGCGGCTCGCCAGCGCCTCGATGCGCAGGCCGAGCCCCTGGTCGTGCGCGGGCGCCGGGCGGCGGGCGATGAGGTCGAGCTGGCCGGCGAGATCGGCGATGCGGCCTTCGAGGCGCTGCATCATGCCGTGGTCGGCGGACGGCGACTGCTGCATGCGGCCGGCCGCCGCGATGGCGCGACTGATCTCGTCGAGGCGCGTGTCCAGCCCCTCGAACTGCGAGGTGACGGCGGAGACGAAACGGCCGTTGTCCGGCTCGCTGCGGCGGCCGAGCATGTCGACCGACTGCGCGATCGTCTCGATCTTGCTTTCCAGCGCGCGGATCGCCGGCGTCGCGCTCATCGTGTTGATCTGGTTCTTCAGCTCGTCGAGCCGGTAGGCGAGCGCCACCAGCTCGTCGTCGCGGGTCTGGTCGAAGACGGAGAGCTTCTGCTCGACGCCGTTCCAGCGGTCCTCCATGCGGCGCACGGAATCTTCGCGGGCAAGGCCGTCGAGCACCGAGCGCAGCTCGTCGAACTCGACGCGCAGGCCTTCGGCATGGCCCGATTGGCGGCCGAGCTGGTTGATGCCGGTGGAAAGCCGCAGCAGCTCCTCGCGCAGGTCGTCACCGTTGCCGCGACCTTCGGCCATCTGGCGGATGCCGCGGATTTCCGAGCGCAGCGACTGCATTTCGCGTTCCAGCCCGTCGGCGATATCCTTCTTGAGGTCCTGGCGCAGCGAAACGAGCGCCTTGGCGATGTCCTCGACGGAGCCTTCCGTGCGGGCGGGCGCGGCCGTGCCGTAGGCGGCGTGGGCCTGCTGGGCGGCTGTATGGTGATCGCCGGAGAGCGGGCGGCGTTCCGCGCGCGGGGCAACGCGCTCGCGGCCGCCCTCGATGGCGCGCTGGCGCTGCATGATCTCGGAGACCGGATCGTCGCGCAACGGAATGTTGCGCGAATGCTCGTAGCGGGCCGGCTGCTCGGTGCGCGGGGCAAACCGCTCCTCGCCGCGCCCGCGCGCGTCCCGGCCGTTCGCCATCAGGCCTTCGATGCGGGCTTCCAGCCCCTCGATGGTGCGATTGAGCGCGTCGAGCGAAGACCGTTCGCCATGACGTTGCGGGTTTCGCGATCCGTTCATCTTTCGCCTCGCTTTGGCGGCCTCACGGCCTGCCGGGAGATACCCTTGACGGCGCTGCCGCCCGGCTGCGCCCTGTTGCATCCGGCGAAACCTCTCTCGCCGTCATCGCTGCATGCGGGGGAATCCGTATCGTCCCTGTCCCATCCGGGCTGTCCGTCCCGGCGTCACAGAGGGAAGCCGAAATGATTCCCGATCCCACGCCCTCAAGCGCCACAATTCATGGAACGTGGTAAACAAGCAGTTAACCTGGCCCGAATTTTTTTAACGATTTGCTCATAGACTGGATTGAAGGAAGAAAGCGGATGATTGCGGGACAGTTGGATACGGGCCCGGTCGGCTTGCCTGAAGAACAA
This sequence comes from Shinella zoogloeoides, assembly GCF_030733845.1. NCBI lineage: Bacteria > Pseudomonadati > Pseudomonadota > Alphaproteobacteria > Hyphomicrobiales > Rhizobiaceae > Shinella > Shinella zoogloeoides. The sequence goes on along the minus strand of NZ_CP132311.1, from coordinate 195,257 downwards.
GAAGGCGCCTCCCAGCGTTCTGGGTCGCCGCCTTCCTCGCCTCTCTGATGAAAATTTCGTCGCTTCTCACGTTTTGACGTTTACGCAAACGTCAAAGTTTTATACACTCCCTCCCCAAGGACCGGACTCCTGTCCGTGGCATAGGTGAGGAACGCGAGAAATGCCGATCTACAAGGCCCCCGTGAATGACACGCTTTTCATCCTGAACGACGTCCTGTCGCTCGAGCGCTACAACAACCTGCCCGGTTTTGCCGATGCGACTGGAGACATGGTCGAAGCCATTGCCGGCGAGGCCGCAAGGCTTGCCGAGGAGGTGCTGTTCCCGGTCAACCTCTCGGGCGACCAGGAAGGCTGCAAGCGCAGCGACGACGCGGCCGTGACGACGCCGAAGGGTTTCAAGCAGGCCTATGACCTCTATCGCCAGGGCGGTTGGATCGGCCTTGCCGTGCCGGAAGAATTCGGCGGCCAGGGCCTTCCCTACGTGCTGCACACCGCCGTCGGCGAATACATGTCGTCCGCCAACATGGCGCTGATCATGTATCCCGGCCTGACGCAGGGCGCGATCGCCGCGATCCTGGTGCACGGCTCCGACGAACAGAAGGCCGCCTACCTGCCGAAGATGGTGGATGGCACCTGGACCGGCACGATGAACTTGACGGAGCCCCATTGCGGCACCGACCTCGGCCTCCTGCGCACCAAGGCCGTGCCGCAGGCCGACGGTTCCTACAAGATTTCCGGCCAGAAGATCTTCATTTCCGCCGGCGACCACGACATGTCTGAGAACATCGTGCATCTGGTGCTCGCCCGCATCGAGGGCGCGCCCGAGGGCACCAAGGGCATCTCGCTCTTCATCGTGCCGAAGTTCATGCTCAAGGACGACGGCACCCCGGGCGAGAAGAACGGCGTCTCCTGCGGCGCCATCGAGCACAAGATGGGCATCCACGGCAACGCCACCTGCGTCATGAACTACGACGAGGCGACCGGCTTCCTCATCGGCGCGGAGAACAAGGGCCTCAACGCCATGTTCGTGATGATGAACGAGGCGCGCCTCGGCGTCGGCCTGCAAGGCCTCTCCATCGCCGAGATCGCCTACCAGAACGCCGCCAACTATGCCCGCGAGCGCCTGCAGGGCCGCTCGCTCTCCGGCGTCAAGAACCCGGATGGCAAGGCCGACCCGCTGATCGTCCACCCGGACATCCGCCGCACGCTGATGACCATCAAGGCCTGGACGGAGGGCGGCCGCGCCTTCACGCTCTGGACCGCGCTGAAATCCGATATCGCCCACCGCTCGGCCGATGCGGCCGAACGCCAGTCCGCCGACGACATCCTCGGCCTGATGACGCCGATCCTCAAGGGCGTCTTGACCGACAAGGGCTTCGACCATGCCGTCATGGCCCAGCAGGTCTTCGGCGGCCACGGCTATATCGAAGAGCACGGCATGAGCCAGTATGTGCGCGACGCGCGCATCGCCATGATCTACGAAGGCGCCAACGGCATCCAGGCGCTCGACCTCGTCGGCCGCAAGCTCGGCATGAACGGCGGGCGCGCCGTCATGGCCCTCTTCAAGGAAATCGGCGATTTCTGCGAGGAGAACCGCGCCGACGAAAAGCTCGCCCCCTTCACCAAGGGCCTCAAGAAGGGCTTGAACGACCTGCAGGCCGGAACCATGTGGTTCATGCAGAATGCCATGGCCAAGCCCGACAATGCCGGCGCCGGCTCGACCGACTACATGCACCTCTTCGGCCTCGTCGTCGTCGGCTACATGTGGGCGAAGATCGCGAAAGCCGCCGAGGAAGGCCTTGCAAACGGCGCGGACGAGCGGGAAGACTTCCTGAAGAACAAGCTGGTGACGGCGAAGTTCTTCATGGAACGACTGATGCCGGAAACGGCCCTGCGCAAGACCCGCATCGAGGCCGGCGCGGACACGATGATGGAACTCGCCGCAGAGGCATTCTGACGCTTCGCCTCATCCTCTCTCCCCGCAAGCGGGGCGAGGGGCTACAGTCGCAGGCCGCGAGCCAAAAATTCTAGGGCGCAAACGCGCCGCCAGGGAGAGAAAACAATGACCGACGTCTTCATCTACGATCACGTTCGCACCCCGCGCGGGCGCGGTAAGAAGGACGGCTCGCTGCACGAAGTGCCGTCCGTGCGCCTTGCCGCCAAGGTGCTGGAGGCGGTGCGCGACCGCAACGGACTGGATACGGCCAAGGTCGACGACATCGTCATGGGCTGCGTCGATCCTGTCATGGACGCCGGCTCGGTGATCCCCAAGGCCGCCGCCTTCGAGGCCGGCTATTCGACCAAGGCCCCCGGCGTGCAGCTTTCCCGCTTCTGCGCCTCTGGCCTTGACGCCGTGAACCTCGGCGCGGCGAAGATCGCCCAGGGCGCCGACGACATCGTCATCGCGGGCGGCGTCGAATCCATGTCGCGCGTCGGCCTTGGCATGTCGGGCGGCGCTTGGTTCATGGACCCCTCGGTCAACTTCCCGGCCTATTTCATGCCGCAGGGCGTCTCGGCCGACCTCATCGCCACGAAGTACGGCTTTAGCCGCGACGACGTCGACGCCTATGCCGTCGAGAGCCAGAAGCGCGCCGCCCATGCGTGGGCAAACGGCTACTTCAAGAATTCCGTCGTGCCGGTGAAGGACATCAACGGCCTTGTCATCCTCGACCGTGACGAGCATATGCGTCCCGGCACCGACATGCAGGCGCTGGCCCAGCTCCAGCCTTCCTTCCAGCTGCCCGGCGAGATGGGCGGCTTCGAGGCCGTCGCCATCCAGGCGCATCCGGAAATCGAAGGCATCAACTACGTGCACCATGCCGGCAATTCCTCCGGCATCGTCGATGGCGCGGCCGCCGTGCTGCTCGGCTCCAAGGAAGGCGGTAACATCCTCGGCAAGAAGCCGCGCGGTCGCATCAAGGCCTTCGCCAATATCGGCTCCGACCCGGCGCTGATGCTGACCGGCCCGGTTGACGTCACGGAAAAGCTGCTCGCCCGCACCGGCATGGCGCTCTCCGACATCGACCTCTTCGAGTTGAACGAGGCTTTCGCCGCCGTGGTGCTGCGCCACATGCAGGCCTTCAACATCCCGCACGACAAGATGAACGTCAACGGCGGCGCCATCGCCATGGGCCACCCGCTCGGCGCGACCGGCGCGATGATCCTCGGCACCGTGCTCGATGAGCTGGAACGCCGCGATCTCAACACCGCCCTCGTCACGCTCTGCATCGGCGCGGGCATGGGCACGGCGACGATCATCGAACGGGTGTAACCATGACCAACCCGACACGCCGCAGCTTCCTCGCCTTCGTCGGGACCGGCCTTGTCGCCTCGTCCGCCGAGGCGGGCGACAGCATCGTGCTGTCGGGCACCGTCACCAATGTGGCGAGCGGCCCCGTGCCTGTCGGCCGGCTGATGATCCGGCTGGAGGAACAGGGCATCATGGATGTCGCCGCCGAGCGCATCGCCGAAACCACGGTCGTCAGCAAGGGCAACCGGCATTCCATCCGCTTTTCGATGCGGGTGAAGCGTTCGGCGCTGCGCAAGGCGATCGACCCGGGCTTCACCATTCGCCTCGAGCGCGATGGTCGCCTCATTGCCACCAACACGACGAAACAGGGATATAGCGGCCGAGGCAAGGTCTCGCTGCAGATCGAACCCATTCTCTACTGAGGGGGAGAAAACCATGAGCGCATACAAGAACTTCACCATCGAGACCGACGCCGACGGCATTGCGCTGGTCACCTGGGACATGCCTGAAAAGTCGATGAATGTCTTCACCGTCGAGGTGATGGACGAACTCGACAAGATCATCGACCAGGTCGTCGCCGACGCCGCCGTCAAGGGCGTTGTCATCACCTCCGGCAAGTCCTCCTTCTCGGGCGGCGCCGATCTTTCCATGATCAAGGCGAGCTTCGATCTCCTGAAGGACGCGCAGGCGACCGACCCGGCCACCGCCGTGCAAAAACTCTTCGAAGCCACCGGCCGCATGACCTGGCTGTTCCGCAAGCTGGAGACCTGCGGCAAGCCGTGGGTTTCCGCCATCAACGGCACCTGCATGGGCGGCGCCTTCGAGATGTCGCTTGCCTGCCACGGCCGCGTCGCCTCGAATGCCAAGTCGGTCAAGATCGCGCTGCCTGAAGTCAAGGTCGGCATCTTCCCCGGCGCCGGCGGCACCCAGCGCGTGCCGCGCCTTGCCAATGCGCAGGACGCCCTCCAGATGATGACCACCGGCTCCTCGCTGACGGCCGCGCGCGCCAAGGCGATGAACCTCGTCCATCAGGTCGTCGAGCCCGACCAGCTGGTCCCGGCCGCCAAGCAGATGATCAAGGACGGCCTCAAGCCCGTCCAGCCGTGGGACGAGAAGGGCTTCAAGGCCCCCGGCGGCGGCATCTGGACGCCCGCCTCCGCCCAGCTATGGCCCGCCGCACCGGCGATCCTGCGCCGCGAGACCGCCGGCAACTATCCGGGCGCGCTCGCCATCCTCAAATGCGTCTATGAAGGCCTGCAGGTGCCCTTCGAGACGGGCCTGAAGATCGAGCAGCGCTACTTCACGCACATCCTCCAGACGACCGAAGCCTTCTCGATGATCCGGTCGCTGTTCATCTCCATGCAGGAACTCGGCAAGGGTGCGCGCCGCCCGGCCGGCGTGCCGAAGTCGAAGATCAGGAAGGTCGCCGTCGTCGGCGCCGGCTTCATGGGCGCCTCCATCGCCTATGTCACCGCCGCCGCCGGCATTCCGGTCGTCCTCATCGACCGCGACCAGGAGGCTGCCGACAAGGGCAAGGCGCACTCCGAGGGTCTCGTCACCGGCGCCATCGGCAAGGGCCGCATGGCAAAGGAGGACGGCGAAAAGCTGCTTTCCCTCATCACCCCGACGCCCGACTACGCCGCGCTCGCCGATGCCGACCTCGTCATCGAGGCCGTCTTCGAGGACCGCAACGTCAAGAAGGAAGTCACGGAGAAGATCGAGGCCGTGCTGCGCGAGGACGCGATCTTCGCCTCCAACACCTCGACCCTCCCGATCACCGGCCTTGCGAAGAACTCCAAGCGCCCGAACCAGTTCATCGGCATCCACTTCTTCTCGCCGGTCGACAAGATGATGCTGGTGGAAGTCATCCTCGGCAAGGAAACGGGCGACAAGGCGCTCGCCACCGCGCTCGACTATGTCGCGGCCATCAAGAAGACGCCGATCGTCGTCAACGACACGCGCGGCTTCTACGTCAACCGCTGCGTCTTCCGCTACATGGCCGAAGCCTATGACATGCTGATCGAAGGCGTGCCGGCGGCGATGATCGAGAATGCCGCCAAGATGGCCGGCATGCCGGTCGGGCCGCTCTCGCTCAACGACGAGGTCGCCGTCGATCTTTCCTACAAGATCTTCAAGGCCTCCATCGCGGATCTAGGGCCCCAGTCCGTCGACCCGCGCCACATGGAACTGGTCACGAAGCTGGTGGAAGGCGAAGGCCGCCTCGGCCGCAAGGCTGGCAAGGGCTTCTACGACTACCCGCCGAAGCCGGCCAAGAAGAAGCTGTGGCCGGGCCTGAAGGACCTCTATCCGCAGCAGAAGCCCGACGATGTCGACATCAAGGTGATCAAGGAGCGCCTGCTCGTCACCATCGCGCTGGAAGCGGCCCGCACCATGGAAGAAGGCATCGTCACCGATCCGCGCGAGGCCGATGTCGGCTCCATCCTCGGCTTCGGTTTCGCGCCCTATACCGGCGGCACGCTGTCCTACATCGACGGCATGGGCGTGAAGAATTTCGTCGCGCTCTGCGAAAAGCTCGCCGCCAAATATGGCAGCCACTTCCAGCCGACGCCGCTCTTGAAGGACATGGCCGCCAAGGGCGAGACCTTCTACGGCCGCTTCGCGCCGGAGGCGAAGAAGGCGGCCTGAGCCGCCTTCCTGTCGCCATGGCGCGCGACCTCTCGCCCCGGCTGCTCGAGATCGTCGAGGCGCTGCCCCTCAAGCCGGGGCAGCGCATCCTCGAAATCGGCTGCGGCCCAGGCGCCATGGCCCGCGAGATCGCCCGCCGCATCGGTGACGGCCATGTGCTGGCCATCGACCGGTCCGACACCGCGATCCGGCAGGCCATTGCCGGATCCGCCGCCGAAATCGCCGCCGGCCGCCTCGCCTTCCGCTGCACCGCAGCCGAGGATTTCACGCTCGAGCCCGGCGAGGCACCTTATGACCTTGCCGTCGCCATCCGCGTCGGCGCGCTCGATGGCCGCCACCCCGAGGCCGGGCGCAAGGCGCGCGCCTGCATCGCCGGCGCGCTCGTGCCCGGCGGCCTGCTTTTCATCGATGGCGGCGATCCGCTGAGAATCGTTCCGCTGGACGACGCCTAGAGCGTATCAGGTTCAGATTGAACCAGACACGCTCTAAATTCTTTTGTTTTCGTTTGTCTTTTCGGGAAAACCGGTTCCCACTTTTCCCTGACAAACTCTAGAAGGTGATCTTCACCGACGGCGCGCTGCGCTCAGCCGCACCGTGATGGACCGCCTCGATATTGTTGCCGTCGGGATCGAGCAGGAAGGCCGCGAAATAGCCGGGATGATAGGGTCGTTCGCCCGGCCCGCCATTGTCCTTGCCGCCGGCGGCAAGTCCCGCCGCGTGAAACGCCTCGACCATGCCATGGTCGGCCGCCTGGAAGGCGAGGTGATGCCGCCCGGTCAGCTTGCCCAGGGCCGCCTCGCTGTCGATGCTCGAGACGAACAATTCGTCCACCCAGAAATAATTCTCCCCGGTGCCGCCGATGGGGATCTTCAGCGCGTCGAAGATCGCCTCGTAGAACCGGCGGCTTGCCGAAAGATCGCGCACGACGAGCTGGATATGGTCGATGAGACGGCCGCGATGGAGTTCCTGCGTTTCCATGTCTGAGGCTCCCATAATGTGAAAGCCTCTAGCTAGGTCACCCGCGCCGATCGTCAACGCCGGCCCCTGTTTCCCCGGGAACAGCGGTGGACGGGGCAATGTGAGACTTTCTGATCACCGGACGAGAGAGGCTCGTCCCCACCAAGTGATCAGGAGAGACCCATGCGCAAGTTCATCATTTCCGCCGCCATCGCCGCCGTCGCCGCCATTTCCTTCGCCGCCCCCTCGCAGGCCGGCTACTACAGCTACGGCTACAAGCCGCACTGCTTCATCAAGAAGGTGAAGTCCTACGACTACTACGGCAATGTCGTGATCAAGAAGATCAAGGTCTGCAAGTAAGCCACCCCGACTGACCTCCCCGAAGACCCGGATGTCCCTGCATCCGGGTCCTTTGCCGTTCCGAAGGAAATGTCACGCCGGCCGCGAGGCCTCCGCCATGCGCACCAGCAGCTCCGCGCGCGTGCCGATGGCACGGGCGGCATAGTCGAGCTTCGTGCCGAGGCTTGAGGCCATGGCGCCGATGATCTTCGAGCCCAGGCCGGTGCCGCGCACGGGGCCTTCGCCCCGCCAGCCGATGCCATCGTCCTCGACGAAGAGAAGGGCATTGTCCGCGTCGAGCCGGGTGAAGCTGACGCGCACCTCGCCGCCCGCCTCGCCATAGGCGTATTTGAAGGCGTTGGTGACGAGTTCCGTCACGATGACGCCGAGCGAGACGGCCCGGTCGGTCGGCACATGCAGCGGCTCCAGCGTGCGGTTGAGGCGCACGTTGCGGCCGTGCCCCTTCATCGAGGTGTCGAGTTCGGACAGGAGCGTGGAGAGATAGGCGCCCATGTCGACATGGCGCACGTCTTCCGAGGTGTAGAGCCGGCGGTGGATGCCGGCGATGGCGGTGATGCGCGCCTGCGTTTCGGACAGGGCCTCCTTGACCGCGTCGTCGGTGGCGCTCGACATCTGCAGGCGGATGAGCGCGGCGGCGAGCGCCAGCGAATTGCCGACGCGGTGGTTCACCTCGGCCAGCAGGATTTCCGCACGCTCCTTGGCGAGCCGGATTTCGAGCTCCGCCCTGAGCTTGGCCCTCTTCAGCGCGGCATTTTCCAGCGCCTGGCCAAGGGCATTGGCAAGCAGCGGCATGAAATCGTCACCGACCGACTTGATGACATAGTCGGCCGCCCCCGCCTTCAGCGCCTCGACGGCGACCTGCGCGTCGTTCGAGCCCGTCACATAGACCACCGGCACGGCGCCGGGCGCATCGACGAGTTCCCTGAGCAGGGAAAGCCCCGTTCCCGACTGCAGGAAATGATCGAGCACGACGGCATCGAAGCCGCCCTCGGCGATGCGCTCGCGGCCCTGCTCCACGTCCTCGGCATGCAGCACCTCGTAGCCGAGACGGCCGAGCGCGCGCTGGGCGAGCCGCGCGAGGATCGGATCGTCGTCGATATAGAGGATACGGACAGGGCCTTCCTTCATTTTATTGCGTCTCGGGAATCTGGATCACGGAAAAGAACAGGCCAAGCTGGCGGATCGCATGGGCGAAGCTTTCATATTCGACAGGCTTGGTGATGTAGACGTTGGCGCCGAGATCGTAGCAGCGCTGGATTTCCCGCTCGTCGTCCGTCGTCGTGAGGATGACGACCGGCAGGCGCTTGGTGTGGGAGTTGGACTTGATCTTCTGCAGGATGTCGATGCCCGACATGTCCGGCAGGTTGAGATCGAGCAGGATCAGCAGGAACCGGCCGGCGCTCGCCAGGCCCGAACGATCCTTGCCGAGCACGAAATCGAGCGCGTCGGTGCCGTTGGTGAAGGGCACGACCTCGTTGTGCACGCCGGCGCGGCGGATGTTCTTCTCGATGAGGCGCGCATGGCCCTCGTCGTCCTCGATCATGACGATGGTGACTTCCTTGCCCAGTCCGTTCATGCCTGCATACTCCTTACTACCTTGCTGAGGTCGGGCGGCAGACGAAGCACGAAGGTCGTCCCCTGCCCGAATTCGGATCTGACGACGATATCACCGCCGAGATTGCGCATCAGTGAACGCACATGCGCCAGACCGATGCCTTCGCCGGGCTTGTCCTGCGTTCCCGAGCGGCGGAAGAGTTCGAAGACCCGTTCATGGTCTTCCGGCGCGATACCGCGGCCGTTGTCGGTGAATTCGATGACGAAGCCGGCCCGGCCGCTGTTGCGGGCGGTGACGGAAACCCGCAGCGGCCGGTCGGGCGCCTGGTACTTGATCGCATTGTCGAAGAGGTTGCCGAACACCTGCTCCAGCGACAGCCGGTCGGAAATGACGGTCGGCAGGGTGTCGCCGATGGTGATCACGCCATCCGATTCGGCGACCTGGTGGCCGACCGCGGCCGCGCCGGCCTCGACCAGCGCCTTGATGTCCACGCGCTCGATCTTGAGTTCCCGCCGCCCGTCGCGCGAGATCTTCAGGATCGCGTTGATGAGGCCGTCCATCTTCTTCGTCGAAGAGCGGATGAAGCCGATCGCTTCCGGCAGGTCCTCGGACGCGGCTCGGCGGGCTTCCAGGATGTCGTCGGGGCTGGGCGCCTTGCCGTCGGCCAGCACATAGGCCTGGATGGCGGCGAGCGAGGCTTGCAGCTCGCTGGTGAAGCCCATGATGTTGACGAGCGGGGCGCGCAGATCGTGCGTCACGATATAGGCGAAACGCTGGACCTCCTGATTGGCGCGGATCAGCTCTTCCGTCCGCTCGTCCACGCGCTTCTCCAGTGTGGCGTTCAGCGTCTCGACCTCGCGGCGCGCGGCGAGGATGTCGCGGGTATATTGCGCGACGACCATGGCCGCGCCACCGAGCACGCCGATGATGGCAATCGCACCGATCACCGTCGTCCATTGCAGGGCGCCAGCGGACCATACCGTATCGGTAACGCCCTCCTGCAGGCGATTGTCGGCATTGCCCATGATGTCGCCGAGCTGGGTGCGCAACTGGTCCATGATCACGCGGCCACGGTCGGTCTTGACCTGTGCCACCGCCTCGGCCTGCCGGCCCTCCTCGACGGCTTCGACCGTTTCGGCGAGCTCCTGCAGCTTGTCCTTCACCAGCCGCTCGATCTCGGGCATGCGGGCTGCGTAGTTCGGGAAGCGCGCGGCCTTCTCGCTGAGGAGCTGCTGTTTTTCGGCCACGGCCGCAAGCGCCGCGTCATAAGGCGCGCGGAACGCCTCGTCGCCGGTGATGACGAAACCGCGCTGGCCCGTTTCCAGGTCCTTCAGCGTGGACAGGAGGTCGGATGCCGCACTGCGGACTTCCCGCACTTCGATATAGCCGGTGAAATAACCCTCGACCTTGTGGACGAGCCAGAGCGACGTGCCGACGATGCCGAGCAGCGCGATCATTCCGCCGATCAATAGCATAACGGTCGAGCGCACGAATGCGGCGTTCGATATCGGCATTCAGCCCCCCGGTTAAAGCTGCCTTACGGACGGCGACAATATCGTCATGGAACCAGCACGCAACTGACGAACGTCAAAAAACGGGGATTCTTTTGGTTGCTTCGCAACTTAACCCTCATGTCCGCACGCGCAGGCGCCGGTCGAACCGCTCGCGGGCGATGATGATCATGCCGGCGGAAAAGATCAGCGCAGCGCCGACGAAGACATTCGAACCGGGCACGTCGCTCCAGATGAGATAGCCGAGCGCGAAGGCCCAGACGAGCGAGGTATATTCGAACGGGGCGAGGACCGATACGGGCGCGCGGCGCATGCCCTCGAACATCGCGAACTGACCGATGCCCGCTATCACACCCGTTCCCGCCATCAGCGCGAGATCGACGAGCGAGATCGGCTGCCAGACGAAGGGCATGGCGAGCGCCGTGAAGAACACGAAGAATCCGCTGGAAATGGTCATCTGCACCTGCGTGCGCTCATGCAGCGCCGTCTTGCGCAGGAGGACCGTCGCGATGGCCCAGAAGACGGCGGCCTGCAGGGCGAGATAGACGGGCAGCGACAGCGTGAGCCCTTTCGCCGCGATGCCGCAGGCGACGACCACGCCGATGAAGCCGACGACGACGGCAAGCCACCGGTAGCCCGGCACCTGCTCGCCGAGGATCGGCACGGAAAGGATCGTCATGACGACCGGCGAGGCATAGTAGAGCGTCGTCAGCTCCGCGAGGCCGAGATCACGCGCGGCGTTGTAGTAGCTGAGCCAGGCGGCAAGCAGCAAAAGGTTGCGCAGGAAGAGCGGCTTCAGCACCGGCGACCGGTGCGAGGCCCGCAGGAGCGGACGCCCGCCGACGACGAGACAGAGCGAAAAGATCGTCACGCTGCGCACGAAGAGGATCTGCCAGACCGGCAGGGCCACAACGAGCCATTTGACCGACGCATCCTGCAACGAAAACAGGAAATAGGCGAAGGACGTCAGCAGAATGCCGGAAGTGACGGTCTTGTGCACGGAAGGAACCTCGACGCGCGGAACAGGGCCGCGCCCTGCCTTGATAGCGCGCCCCGCGTTTTCGCGAAAGTGGCTGAAAATCACGGTGTGAAGGAAATTTTTCCTGCGCGTGCCCATCCGCCGCGAAATGTCCGCCCGCGGGCAAGTTTGGGCGTGCAAGCAGGGCGGGACGGGTATATGCGCGGACCATGGATTCCAAACGACTCGGCTACGCCTTCACCCTGCTCGCGATCGTGATCTTTAGCCTGCAGGACGCCATTTCGAAACATCTCGGCAGCGCCTATCCGCCTGTCTTCATCGCCATGCTGCGCTTCTGGGCGTTCGGCGCCTTCGCGATGGTGCTGGGCGCGCGCAGCCCGGGCGGCCTGAGGGCGGCGGCGGCGGCGAAGCGGCCGTTCCTCCAGATCCTGCGCGGCGTGCTGCTCGCGTTCCAGATCGTCGTCGTCATCACCGCGTTCAGCACGGTGGGCCTTGCCCATTCCCAGGCGATCCTGTCCTCCGGGCCGATCTTCGTGGCGCTTCTCTCCATGCCACTTCTCGGCGAGCGGGTCGGCTGGCGGCGATGGACGGCGATCGGCGTCGGCCTCTGCGGCGTGCTGATCGTCCTCAACCCGGCCGGCAGTTCCTTCGACGCGAGCGTCCTCCTGCCGCTCGCCGGCGCACTGATGTTCGCGATCTACGTCATCGTGACGCGCCTCGTCAGCCGTGACGATCCGGCCTCGACCAGCTTCTTCTATATCGGCGTCGCCGGGGCGGCGGCGATCTCGCTCGTCGGCCCGTTCTTCTGGACCAATCTCACCCCCGGCGACTGGCTCTGGATGGGCCTGCTCTGCATTACCGGCATGTCGAGCCACTATTTCCTGATCCGCGCCTATGACCTGCTCGACGCGGCGGCGGTGCAGCCGCTGACCTATCTCCAGGTCGTGCTGGCGGCGATCATCGGCGTCAGCGTCTTCGGCGAGACGCTGAACCTCAACACCATCGTCGGCTCGGCGATCGTCGTCGGCGCCGGCATCTTCACCATCTGGCGCGAAAGCGTCGTGGCGCGCCGGCGAGCGCGGGAGAATGCCGGCCGGAACGATACAGGAATATAATCCTTTTTTCTTTACTCGGAAATCGTCCTTCGATATGCTTCCGGTCAATCGGACCGGCAAGAGCCGTCCGCCGCCTTGGCAGGGTTTCGCAGCATGTTTTCCCACGACCGGATCTGGGCGGCGATCGACGCCCTCGCCGAGCGCTACCGCCTCTCGCCGTCCGGCCTTGCCCGCCGCGCCGGGCTCGATCCCACGTCCTTCAACAAGTCGAAACGGCAGGCTGCCGACGGCCGCCAGCGCTGGCCCTCGACGGAATCGATCGCCAAGGTGCTCGACGCGACGGGCGCCTCCATCGACGAATTCTTCACGCTGGCCGACCCGGCGCGCGATGCCGCGCTGCCGCAGGGCGCCTTTCCACCGCAGGCCGGCACCATTCCCCTGCTCGGCTTCGCCCAGGCCGGCGCCGGGGGCTTCTTCGATGATGGCGGCTTTCCGGCGGGCCAGGGCTGGGACGTGGTCGAATTCCCCGCCTCGCCGGACCGCAAGGCCGGCGTCTATGCGCTGGAAGTGCAGGGCGACAGCATGCTGCCGCTCTACCGCGACGGCGATGTGCTGATCGTGGAACCCGGCGCACAGGTGCGCCGCGGCGACAGGGTCGTCGTCAAGACGCGGGAAGGCGAGGTCATGGCCAAGGTGCTGCACCGCCAGAGCCCGCGTACGATCGAGCTCGTCTCGCTCAACCCCGAACACCCGAACCGCAACTTCGATATCGACGAAATCGACTGGATCGCCCGCATCATCTGGGCGAGCCAGTAAGTAACCACTTACCTATATCAGCCGCCGTACAGATTGACGGGGAAGTAGCGCAGGTAGATTTCCTGCAGGCGGCCGCTGCGCGAAAGCGCCAGAAGCGCGTGGTCGATGGCGCCGGCAATGGCCTCGTCCTGCTTGCGCACCATGATCGTCAATCCCTCGCCGAGGAACCGCTCGGAAACGTAGGGGCCGTCGAACAGGCGGCAGCAGCCGGCCGATTCCGTGCCGTTCGTCCAGAAGGCGAGCTGCATGCCGTCGCCGAAAGCGGCATCCACCTTGCCATCCTTCAGTGCCGCGAGCAGGGCCGCCCGATCCGGGAGAGCCTCGGCTGTCACCCGCGGGAAAAAGGCCTTCAGCATAGCCTCGTGTGCGCTTGCCGCCACGACACCCACCCGCTTGCCATCGAGCGCCGCCGCCGTCTCGCCGGCCGGCGCCGCCTTCTTCGTGACGGCAAAGCGCGCCGGCAGCCGCATGAAGGGGCGCGAGAAGGCAAAACGCATGCGCAACTCCGCCGTGACGGCGACGCCAGCGGCGATCGCCTCGCCATTGCCGTCGACCAGCGCCTTTTCCAGCTCCGGGAAGGTCACGGCCTGGATCTGGCACTTTTCCGTCAAGGCCAGTTCCCGGCAGATCTCGCGCACGAGATCGACGTGGAAGCCGGCAAGCTTGCCGGTCTGGTCGATGAAATTGAACGGCGGGAAATCCACGGTCGTCAGGAAGCGCAGCCGCACGATGCCGGAAAGGTCCGGCCGGGCGATGCGCTCTCGGGTATCGAAGAGGATCGGCAGATCGACCGGCGCCCGCTCCTGCGCGGCGGCGGATAGCGGATTTACCGTCGCCATCAGCAGGCAAAGCGCAAAAATCCCATGGGATTTAAGGGATGAAATTCTGTTCTTCCACATTACAATCAACTTGGGGTTTAAATGGGGCGCAGCCGTTTACACGGCGGCGATGGGCTGCATGCGACTGGCAGAATATCCCGACGACATCGCTTTCGCCACCGCAATCGGCATTGCGCCGGCGCGGCAGGCGCCGCCCTCGGAAGACCGGCATGTGCCGGCGCCTCTCATGGCGGAAGCCCAGCTCTTCCGCCGGCTCGGCCTCTCGAAAACGCTCATCTCCACAATGCTGGTGCGCGCCGGCCAGCACGGCACGACGCTGGAAGCGGAACTCATCGCAAGCGGCATGGTTGCGCCGGACATCTACTACGAAGCGCTTGCGGAAATTCTCGGCTTGCCCTTCCTGCGCAAGCTGGATCCGAACGAGGTGGAGGATCTTCCTGGCGCCGACAGCCAACTCGTAGAGCCGACCGTCGTCCGGCTGCGCCAGCGTACCCGCGCACCGATCACGGCCATCGTCCCCAGCGCGGCCCGGCTGGACTATCTGCAGGAACGGCTGCGCTTCTCTCCGTCGCTGCGCACAATGATGGTCTCGACCACGCCCGTCGCCGTGCGTGCGGCGGTCTGGCAGGCGGGCAGCGGGCGCCGGCTTCGCGAGACCGTCGACCGGCTGTTCAGCGCCACGCCCGAAGCCAGCGCCCGCATCACCCTGTGGGGGCGGCAGGGTTTCTATATCGGCATGGCCCTCACGCTTCTCGTCATGCTGCTGGCCATACAGCCGATCGCCGTGCTGCTGCTGCTTCACATCGTGCTCGGGCTGTTCTTCTTCGCCACCGTCATCATCCGCGTGATGGCGTTGCTGGCCAAATGGCGGGAGAAATTCCGCACGCGGCCCGCGCCCCTCCTCGGCCGGCGGCCGGTCTATTCCGTCTTCGTCGCTCTCTACCGGGAGGCGGCGGTCGTGCCGCAGCTCGTCGCTACGCTGAACCGGCTGCAATGGCCGGCGGCCTGCCTCGACATCAAGCTGATCTGCGAGGCCGACGACCGGGAGACGCTCGACGCATTGGCCGCAGCCGCCCTCGGCCCGCAATTCGAGATCGTCACGGTGCCGCCCGGCCGGCCGCGCACCAAGCCGAGGGCCCTGACCTATGCGCTCGGCGCGGCACGGGGCGAATTCCTGGTGATCTACGATGCGGAAGACCGGATCGACCCGATGCAGCTCGAGGAAGCGTGGCGGACCTTTGCGGCCGGGCCGGCGCATATCGCCTGCCTCCAGGCTCCGCTCATCATCACCAATGCGCGGGAAAGCTGGATCAGCGCGCTCTTCGCGGTCGAATATGCCGGCCTCTTCCGGGTGCTGCTGCCGCGGCTGGCCGCCGCCCGCATGCCGATGCCGCTCGGCGGCACGTCCAACCATTTCCGCACGCGCGTGCTGCAGGACGTGGGCGGGTGGGATCCGTTCAACGTCACCGAGGATGCCGACCTCGGCCTCAGGCTCTACCGGCTCGGCTACCGCTGCGGGGTGATCAGCCGGCCGACCTACGAGGAGGCGCCGACCGAAATCCGCGCCTGGCTCGGCCAGCGCACGCGTTGGTTCAAGGGATGGCTGCAGACCTGGCTGGTGCTGATGCGCCGGCCCTCGCAACTCGTCAGGGAAATGGGGCTCGGGCCGAGCCTGGTCTTCCAGGTGCTGGTCGGCGGGCTCATCCTCTCCTCGCTCGCCCATCCGCTCATTCTCGCCTATCTCGGCGTCATCGTCTGGCGCCTCGTCGCGCTGGAGAACGCGACCGTCGGGCTGCTCGATCTCACCCTGTTCACGCTCGATGCCCTCAACATTGCCGGAAGCTACGCGGTCTTCATCGCGCTCGGGCGCATCGGCATGACGCGGGAGGAGCGGCGGACGGTCGGATCGCGCTGGGCGCTGACGCCCGTCTACTGGCTGCTGATCTCGCAGGCCGCCTGGCGCGCCGTGCGCGAATTGCGCTCCAATCCGTTCTTCTGGAACAAGACGGCCCATCGCCCGGCGAAGACGCAGGAAGGCCCCGCAGCGGCGCCCGGCACCGGATGAGAGCTCCGGCGCCCGACTCGGGTTTCGTCAATCTTCCGTCCAGATCGCCACATCGACCGGACCAAGCGCGCGGCTGCCGACGAGGAACGCGGCACTCGTAGCGGCCGGCACGGTCGCCGGGATGCTGGCGTAGTTGAAGGCGAAGTGCAGCCGGCCGCGGCGGGCGAGGCGCAGGTCGCCGAGATCGGGAAGGCTGGCGACGCCGGCCCAGCCGAGCGTATCGCCCACCAGCATCGAGAGGAACTCACCGCGCGGCAGCGTGCCGACATAACGCGCCTTGTCGTTGCCGATCACCGCCGGGGAACCGGTGCGGTGCTCGCCCTCGAAGGTCGCCAGAACCGTTTCGCTGGTGCGGATGAGCTCGCGCCAGCCGGTGACGGCGTGGCTCGCATTGCCGTAGAGCGCGGGCTCGCTGTGGAATTCCGGCAGCGATTCGACGCGCGTCACGCGGAAATCCAGGAGCGCGGCAAGCGGGCCGGGCGGCAGGTCGGCAGGAATGTGCATGTCGCGCGTCTTGCTGCCGCTGCGCGGGCCGAACAGCGCCTTTGCCCCGGAGGCCTTCAGCCGGGCGATGAAATCCGCATCGGGGATGACGAGATCGGGCGCCAGCACCAGCTTGTAGCCCGAAAGGTCGGAATGCTGGCCGATGAAATCCACGTCCACGCCGAGGCGGGCGACCGCCGCGTACCAGTCGAGCGCGATGGCGGATGCCGCATAGCCGCGGCCCTGCGGCAGGGCGCGGGTGGCGAAACGGGATTCATAATCGAGCAGGATGGCGACCGAGGCCTTTTGCCTGACCTCGCCGGCAGGAAGGCGCGCTATTTCCTCGGCCACCTGCGCGACTTCCAGATAGCCCTGGTCCACCTCGCTGTTCGGCAGCAGCAGGCCGGCATGGAACTGCTCTTGCGCGAAGGGCGCCTGGCGCCAGCGGAAGTAGGAGACCATGTCGACGCCGTGCGCATAGGCCAGCCACGTCCACAGGCGCACCATGCCGTCGGCGGGCGACTGGTTGTGCGCGGCCCAGTTGACCGGCCCCGGCTGCTGCTCCATCACCCAGACCCGGCCGCGGCCGACGGCGCGGTAGAGGTCGTGGTTGAAGGCCGTCTGGTCCGGGTCGCCGACGCGCAGGTAGCGCGCCTTCTCCTCGGAGCTGAGCCGCCCGTTGATGAGGCCGCCCATCGGGTAGACGTCCCAGGAAGCGATATCGATGTCCTCGCCGACCTTGTAGTGATCGAAGTCGGTGTTCTGCGACATGAAATTGTGCGTGACCGGACGGCCCGGCGAATGCCGGCGGATGAGATCGACCTGCGCCCTGTTGAAGCTCCTCACCTGGTCGGAGGAGAAGCGGAAATAATCGACGAGATGGGTCGGAGTCGGCTCTTCCACGAGGTTGTTGGGCAGGTCCACCTCGTCGAAGCTGTTGTAGTGCATGCTCCAGAACTGCGTGCCCCAGGCGCGGTTCATCTCGTCGATGGTGCCGTAGCGCGCGGCGAGCCATGCGCGGAAGGCGAGCTTCGCCTCGTCGGAATAGCTGTGGATCGTATCGTGGTCGCCGTATTCGTTGTCGGTCTGCCAGGCATGCACGAAGGGGTTTTCGCCGTAGCGGCGCGCCATGGCCTCGGTGATGCGGGCGGCCTCGATGCGGTAGCGGCGGCTGGAGAAGCAATAGTGCCGGCGCGCGCCGAACTTGCGCACGGTGCCCTTCGCATCGACCGGCAGGATATCGGGATAGCGGTCGACCAGCCATTTCGGCGGCGCGGCCGTCGGCGTGCCGAGGATGACCTTGAGGCCGGCGCAGCCGAGCACCTCGATCGCCTCGTCCAGCCATTCCCAATGGAAGACGCCGGATTGCGGCTCGATATGCGACCAGGCGAACTCGCCGATGCGCACCCAGGCAAGGCCGAGCTCGACCATGCGGCGGGCATCCTCGTCCCATTTCTCGCGCGGCCACTGCTCGGGATAATAGCACACGCCAAGCTCCAGCATGCCGGCCTCCTGCCGGCTGGCGTCGAAGCGGTTCTGTCTGGCGAGCGGCTTGTGCACTAGTACTGTCCTTGTCATTCACGGCGCCTTTTGGAGCGCCGCTTTCGTCACGATTGCAAACCCCTTGGGGAGCGGTGTACCTCAGCGCGCGAGCGCGCCGAGGGTTTCGTCGAGGGCGGCGAGGAAGCGGTCGCAGTCATCGGCGCTGAAGGGTGCGGGGGGTTTCACCTTCAGCACATTGTGGTGCGGACCCTCACTGGAGAGCAGGATACGATGCCTGCGTTTCATCTCGGCGATGACGAAATCGAGCTCCGCCGCCGCCGGCTCCAGCGTCTCCCGGTCGCGCACCAGCTCGATGCCGTTGAACAGGCCGTGGCCGCGCACGTCGCCGATGATCGCGTGGCGTTCTGCGAGCGCCCGGGCGCCGTCCATCAGCCGGTCGCCGACCACCCTGCAATGGTGCATCAGCCGCTCGTCCCTGATGACGTCGAGCACGGCAAGGCCGATCTCGGCGGAGACGGGATTGCCGCCGAAGGTGTTGAAATATTCCATGCCGTTGGCGAAGGCGGCGGCAATCGCTTCCGTGGTGACGACGGCTGCCATGGGGTGGCCGTTGCCGATCGGCTTGCCCATGGTGACGATATCAGGGACGACGCCCTGCAGCTCGTGCGCCCACATATGGCTGCCAACGCGGCCGAAGCCGACCTGCACCTCGTCCGCAAGGCAGAGGCCGCCTGCCGCGCGAACATGGGCATAGGCTTCCTTCAGGTAGTTCTCCGGCAAGGTGAGCTGGCCGCCGGTGCCGAGGATACCCTCGCTGAAGAACAGCGCCGGGCGGCGGCCCTCCGCGGCCAGCGCCTCGACCTGCCGGCGCACGTCCTCGGCGTATTTTTTTCCAGCATGGGTATCGCCATAGCGGAAGCGGCCGCGATAGAGATCCGGCATTTCGGCGACGCGCACATGCGGCGGGCAGCCGTCGCCGCCCTTGCCGGCGAACTTGTAAGGGCTGACGTCGATCAGGCTCGACAGGTGCCCGTGATAGGCATGGTCGACCGTGACGATATCGCGGTTGCCGGTATAGGCACGCGCAAGGCGGATGGCGAGGTCATTCGCCTCGCTGCCCGAATTGACGAAGAAGCAGACATTGAGCGGATCGGGAAAGAGCGCGGCGAGGCGGCGGGAATATTCCACCAGCGAATCGTGCAGGTAGCGCGAATTGGTGTTGAGCCGAGCCATCTGCGCCTGCGCCGCCCGGACGACGCGGGGATGGCAATGGCCGACGTGGCAGACATTGTTGACCATGTCGAGCCAGCGGTTGCCCTCTTCATCGATGAGGTGGGCGCCCTCCCCGCCGACGATCTTCAGCGGCGCGGCGGAATAGGCGACGGAGAGCGAGCGGCCGATGCGGCGATGGCGCTCGCGCACCAGGAAATCCTTGTCGCGCGCGACGATGACCGAAGCGGGCGTCGCAAAGCCGAAGACGACGCTCGGGTCCGGACTGACCGCCTGCCAGACCTGCCATTGATCGCGCACGCCGACGCCATGCATGCGGCCTTCCAGCCCGAGATGGTCGGTGACGACCTGGAAATGCAGGTGGGGCGACCAGTTGCCGTTCTCCGCAGCCGTGCCGAAGGCGGCGAAGGCCTCGTCCCTGGCGATGGCCTGCCCCAAAGAGAGCTTCTGGACGCCTTGGCGGGAGAGATGCCCATAGAGCGTCCAGAAGACATCGCCCTCATCGGTGCGATGTTCGAGAAGGACCGTCGGGCCGAAGCCGAAGGCGACGGCATCGTCATGGATGAAGGCGACCTTGCCGGCGAAGGGAGCATGCACCGGCTCGCCGGCGGGCGCAAAGAGATCGATGCCAAGATGCACCGTACGGCGCGCGCCGGTCGGGCCGGTCTCGAAGGCATCGCCCTTGTAGACGGCGCGGTCCTCGCCATAGAGGCCGATGGCGAAATCCGCCCCGGCTTCCATCACGCGCGCTTCGATGAGCCGCTCGGCGCCGTCCGCATCCAGGGATGCCCAGGCGGCCGCATCCGGCCCCGATGCCGTCAGGTCGAGAGAGAGCACCTTTGGTCTGACGAGGCCCGGACGGATAACGGCGGCGAAATCGTGGGCGTTGCGCTCCAGCCAGCGCTCGACGCGGGGCGCATGCGGAATCGGCGCGAAGCCGCAGGCATCACGGATGCGGGCGATGGCAAGGGGGCGATTTTCCCGCTGCAGGCGGCGGAGCTCGCGCCAGACATCCTCCTGACTGACCAGAAGATAGGTGTTGTCGGGATTGTCGCGGATCTGCCGGGCTGCCATACAGATGCTGACGGCATAGCGCGTGCAGACGAGGTCGAAGAGCAGTTCCGCCTCCGCCTCGCCGATCGGGTTGACGGCATGGTAAGCGGCGGCGAGGCGGCCGATCGTTTCGACGGGGTCGGACGTGCCGATCAACGCATAGGCGCCGGCGACCGCGATCTCAACGACACGGAACGTCTCCACCATGTCGCCGAAATCGAGCAGGCCGCTGACATGCCCTTCACTATCGAGCAACACATTGTAGTCGTTGGCATCGTTGTGGATGACCTGCCGCGGGCAGGCCTCCAGCCGCGGCAACACCTCGGTCGCGAAGCGGTCCAGAATGGATGCCACCGCCGCCTGCTTTTCGGCATCGTCGATGAAACGGAGGCTCTCCCGGTGCATGTCCGCCCGGCCGATATCCCAGGCATAGAGACGCTTCGCGCCGGGATGGGCAAAGCCCTCCAGGCTGCGATCGAGCGCGCCGAGCAGCCGGCCGAGCGTGGCGACGCTCCGCGCATCGCGCACGGCCGCGCGCGACCAGACGTCGCCCGGCAGCCAGGTCAGCAGCCGCGCGGTGCGCGGGCCGTGGATGTCGGCATCGGCCGTCCGGGCGCCCGTCCTGTCCGGCAGGGCGCGGGAGAGCGGAAGATGCGGCGCGGCCTCGGCAAGATGATCGAGCACGGCGACCTGCATGGCGAGGTCGTCCGCATCGCCGGGCGCATGCAGCTTCAGGAGATAGCGCGCACCATCCGCCGTCTCGACGCGATAGTTGAGGTCGTGCTCGCCGGGCAGAGGCGTGATCGTGCCGGCAATGCCGTAGCGGTCGAGCAACAGCCGCTCGATCGCCGCGATTTCCTCCTGCCGTTCCATCGTTCCGATCATCGCCGCCGCCCTCACCATGCCACCGTTCGGCCGTCATAGGCGCGGAAGCTTCCGGTCTCGGCCATTGTCGTTGCGTCGATCAACGCCTTCAGGCCCGCCGCGCTTTGCGCCACGTCGATAGTCGCCTGCGCGCCGCCCATGTCGGTGCGCACCCAGCCGGGATGCAGCGAGATGACCGCGATGCCGTCGCGGCGGAAATCCTGCGCGAGCTTGACCGTCGCCATGTTCAGCGCGGCCTTGGAGCAGCGATAGGCGTAGTCGCCGTCCTCGTCGTCTATCGTGCCTTCCGCCAGAGAGCCGGCGCGGCTGCTGATATTGACCAGCACCTTGCGGCGTCCCGCAAGCAGGTTGGGCCGCAGCGCCCGGGCGATGAGCAGCGGGGCCAGCGCGTTGATGCGCATGACCTCGAGGAAGCCGTCCGCTTCGAGCGAGGCGAGGCCGCCGGTATCGCCGCGGATCGCGGCATTGTTGATGACGATGTCGATCGGCCGGCCTTCCAGCCGTTGGCCGAGCGCCGCGATGGAACCCGCATCCGACACGTCGAGCGGCTCGCCCGCGCCCGGCCGCTGGCAGGCGATGACACGCGAGCCGGCGGCCGCATAGAGATCGGCGAGGGCCCGGCCGAGCCCGCGCGCGGCGCCTGTGACGAGCACGGTTCCTGTCTCAGCGGTGTTTGACGTCATATTTCTTCTCGATCAGGCTGATGAGGCTGGCGGCGGCGAGCGTCAGCAGGATGTAGAGGATGGCCGCCGAATTGTAGGGTGCGAACGGCAGGAAGCTCGCCGACTGGAACTCGCGCATGCGCTGGGTGATGTCGCGGATCGACAGGATCGACAGCAGCGAGGTGTCCTTGAGGATGGCGATCAGCTCGTTGCCGAGCGGCGGAATGACGATGCGGAAGGCTTGCGGAAGGATGACGAGCCGCGCCGTCTGCCAGCGGTTGAGCCCGAGGCTGCCCGCCGCCTCGATCTGCCCGGCGGGAATGGCGTTGATGCCGGAGCGGAAGATTTCGGCGAGATAGGCCGAATAGGCGATCGCCATAGCCACGATGCCGCGCACGAGGTTCGGCGGATCAAACACGCCGGCCGTCGCATCCTTGAGGGCGCCGGAGAGCGGCAGGCCGACATAGAGCACGATGACCAGCATGGGGATGCCGCGAATGGTATCGACGATGAATTCCGAGCCCACCGACAGCGGATGGCGGCGATGCAGGAAGCCGCCGAAGGTGAGAAGGCCGACGGCGATGGCGATGACGGCGAAGGTGATGCCGGCCGCGCGGTCGCGATCGTTCAGCGCCTCGACCTGCCAGAGGCGCGGCCAGTTGGCAGGGACGGAAGCGGCCGGCAGCAGCGCGCCGCTGACATCCTCTTTCCGGCCGACGGCCTCGATGGCCTGCTCGGGCGTGACGAAGGTACGCACCGGCGTCTCGTTCGCCGGGCCGCCCTCATACTGGCCGAAGCGCACGGCGCTGATCAGGCCCGAGGGCGTGTTGGTGACGATGCCGACCTTGCCTTCCAGCGTGCCGGCCAGCACGTAGCCGTCGCGCGGCTGCAGCAGGAACCAGGCGGAAAGCGCGGCGAAGACGACCATCATGCCGGCAAAGAACAGCAGGCTCCCGCGCGTATAGCGCAGCTTCAGCAGTCCGACCCAGACAAGGCCGAGAACGGCCGCGAGAATATAGGCGGCGATGGCCGCACGGATGGTCGTGGCAAGCCCGGAAGCGAAGGCGAGATGAGCGAAAAGCACGACGAAGACGAGGCCCGCGCCATTGACGAGGCCGGTGAGCCAGGCGCCCGCCCGGTGGGCAAGGCTTTCGGCGGGAACGGGCGCGCGGCTGCCGATGAAAAGCAGGCCGAGGCCGGCGAGCAACGACACGGCATAGGCCGGCCAGAGCCAGGCCTCGACGCCGCGCACCATGAGATCGGCCGCCTCCGTCAGCTGGCGCGGCGTGACGCCCTTGACGACGAGGTCGGACTTGAACGGATCGACGCCGTTCGCCACCACGGAAGCGCTGAAGGGATGAACCAGATCACCGGCGACGAGAATGGCCGTGGCAAGCAGGCCGGCAAGACCGGCGGCGAGGGTCATGCGCGGCCGCGCCGGCTTTGCCCGCGACAGGACGAGAACGGCAAGGCCGGCGGAAAAGGCGACGACAAGCAGCAGGAAACCCGGCACGAAGGCGCCCGAACCCTGCTCGATGCCGAGGATGGCGCGCAGCGAGCGCTGATAGTCGCCCGAGGAGGCGAACAGGTAGACGATGAAAGGCAGCGCGGCGAGGATCACCAGATTGCTGGGCCTCACGCTTCTGACGAACGACATTCCGGCCTCCGGCGGGATGGAAAAGGGCCGGAAGCGCCGTATGGGGCGCTTCCGGCAAGGGCCTGTTTACTTGAGGCCCCAGTATTTGGCGACGAGCTGGTCGAGCGTGCCGTCGTCCTTGATCGCCTTCAGGCCTTCGTTGAAGGCGGCGACGTTCTCGTCGCCCTTGCGGAAGACGAGGCCGAGCGGATCGGATTCGAGGTCCTTGATGGAAGCGACGAGTTCGCCGGCGAATTCGCGCTCATAGGCGGCGGCGTTGGCGCCGTTGATCACCACGCCGTCGACATCCTTGTTCTTCAGCGCGATGATGGCGGCGCTGAAACTGTCATAGGCGGCGACGTTTTCCTTGCCGACCACGCCTTCGGCGACCTGCGCGTCCGTCGTGTTGGCCTGGGCGGAGAGCTTGCGGCCCTCGGCCTTGAATTTTTCGAGCGTGATGCCCTGGTCCTCGGCGCGCGTCAGCACGGCCTGGCTGTTGACGATGTAGGGATCGGAAAAATCCATCGCCTTCTTGCGTTCCTCGGTGATCGAGACGCCGGAGGCCACGAGATCGAAATTGCCCTGGTCGAGCGCGACGAAGATACCGTCCCAGCCGGTCGTCACGAATTCGGCCTGGCAGTTGATCTTGGCGCAGATGGCATTGACCACATCGACGTCGAAGCCGACGATCTGGCCGGACGCCGGGTCGATGCTTTCCATCGGCGGCGAGGTCGTGTCGGACCCGACCTTCAGGAGCTTGCCGCCAAGATCGGCGGCATGGACGCCGCCGGCCGCAAGGACGGCAAACGCGAATGTTGCAACGAATTTCCTCATCTCTTCCTCCTCAACGATCGCCGCCGCCACTTTCGACGAACGCACGACAAATCCCACGGACGGGGCCCCTCCTCCATCCTGAGAGCAACGGTAACAAGGAATATAAACGTTTTCAAGAAGAAATATAAACGTTTTTATTTTGGGTTTCAGTCCCTGCCCGGACGGTCGGTTTTCGGCTGGGCTGCCGACGTTTCAACTCGGGCGCAGCGGGGATTGCGCACCGAAGGACGCACGAACTATCTGGAGCGCACTCGGCGCAAGACGTCGTCCAGCACCTGCGTCAGGGCGTCGAGACCACGGTTGCCGCGGAATTCGGCGAACATCCCGGCCCCTCGCGGGCCAGAATGCCGGTGAGGGCCGCCTCGGTGATCGAGCCGGTGCCGATGAAGCGAGCAAACCTCAATCCTCCGAAGAGTTGCGGAAGCCGGCCGGCAGAACAAAGTCCATTTCGGGCGATGCAGGCTCGGGCGCCGCTTCCGACCGAGATTTCGGCATCATCGCATGGGCGGCGAGCACGGAATGGATTGCGACAGGGCGATAGTCGCGGACGAGATCCGGCCGTTGCCGGTTCCCTGCCTTGTCAGTCTCGTCTTCCATGGCTCTCCTCCCGGCAGGCCGTTATTCCGTCCCGAACTTCACATGGTTCTCCCGCCCGTCGCCTGGTCGATCGGAAAGACCTCGACGCGGGCGACATCAACATAACCGGGAGCGCTATGACATCGTTGACGATGGGGCAGTATGTTCCGGCTGGATCGGACGATAGCCGTCATAGAGCACGGCTTGCGCCTAGTTGCCGGCGATCGAGGTGCGATAGAAGTCCGTCCGGCCGCGGCCGGGCACGATTTCGCTGACGCAGCCGACAACTGCGCAAGAACCCGGGAGCCCAACTGCTTGAAAGCCGGCTTTCCCGCTGAGAGGCGGTGAACGAAAACACTGCTGCCCTGGGTCTTGTCGGCAAGCGCGCACACAAAGCCGTCGATGGCTGCCACGGCCGCCGGTTCGACTGCGCTTTCCGCGTCACTATTATCTTGGGAGAACATGGCGAGCTCCCCGCGGCCTCTATCGATCATAGAGGGCAGGACAGCGCGCGTGTCATGCAACGTGGCGGACAGGTTAACCTCAAGCGTCATGTCGATGCCGGCTTCCGCAAGCTCCAGAAAGCGGGGCTTCTCAAACCAGCGAAGTGCCACATGGACGAGGACGTCAGGCTCCAATCCTTCTGCAACGGCGCGGACATATTCACGATCCGTCAGATCCATTGCCAGAGGCACGATCCCGTGCTCGACGCGCATCTCGTCAAGCGTGATGCGATCGTGCCCGAGCGCATGCACCTCCGACCCTTCTTTTGCGAGCGTGGTCGCGACCGCGCGTTCGGGAGCATGCGTCGCCCCGTGACAAGTGCTTTCGTCATCACACGATCTCCATGAGGCAATTGGGGGATGCCTACGGATGCCTTGGCTTGAAATAAAGAAATAGGAGAGCTTCGGCAAGTTCGCCTTAGTTTGCGACGGCGTGGCGACAAGCGCCCGAACAGTGGGCAAGGCCGACAGACATGATCCGTACCACCAGTGGCGCTCGACAACGAAGATTGGAGCGGGTAGCGGGAATCGAACCCGCGCGTTCAGCTTGGGAAGCTAGTGGTTACGCCGCATGATCAAGAGCATGGCTGTAAAATTCCGCCAATCATCGGACGCAATATCAATGGCTTAGCGGCGAATTGTAAAACTAAGTTTTCTACTGGTAATTGAGAAGATCGCAGACATCACGATAAAACGCCCTTATTCTTATTGAGCCTTCTGCATCGTCTATGCTACCTCAATCGCAACTTTTAGAGTGCGAGAGCCAAGGAACATGACGATCTTCGTAACGGGCGGTGCGGGTTTTATCGGCAGCAACTTTGTTCTGGACTGGGTCGGGGCCTCGGACGAGACCGTCGTCAACATCGACAAGCTTACCTATGCGGGCAATCCGGAAAATCTGAAGAGTCTTGCGGGGAACGCCCGGCATGTCTTCGTGCGTGCGGACATAGGCGATGCCGATGCGATCGGCGCCCTGCTGACGGAGCATGCGCCGCGTGCGATCGTCAACTTCGCGGCCGAATCGCATGTCGACCGATCGATCCATGGCCCGGCGGCCTTCATCGAGACGAACATCGTCGGCACGTTCCGCCTGCTCGATGCCGTGCGGGCCTACTGGAATGAGCTTGCCGAGGATCGCAAGCGGGAATTCCGCTTCCTGCACGTCTCGACCGACGAGGTCTATGGCTCGCTGGAGAAGGAGGATAGTCCTTTCGCAGAAACCAACCGGTACGAGCCGAACAGTCCCTATTCGGCCAGCAAGGCGGCGTCCGATCATCTGGTGCGCGCCTATCACCATACCTATGGCCTGCCGGTGCTGACCACCAACTGCTCCAACAACTATGGCCCCTACCATTTTCCGGAAAAGCTCATTCCGCTGTGCATTCGCAACGCGCTGGCCGGCCAGCCCTTGCCGATCTACGGCGACGGCCAGCAGGTACGCGACTGGCTGTATGTGAAGGACCATTGCTCCGCGATCCGTCGCGTGCTCGAGGCGGGCAAGGTCGGCGAGACCTACAATATCGGCGGCTGGAACGAGAAGGCCAATCTCGACGTCGTGCACGTCCTCTGCGCGATCCTCGACGACCTGCAGCCACGCGCCGACGGTCTGTCCTATGCCAGCCAGATCACCTTCGTGAAGGATCGGCCGGGGCATGACCGGCGCTACGCCATCGACGCCGGCAAGACCGAGCGCGAACTCGGCTGGAAACCGGCGGAGACCTTCGAGACCGGCATCACCAAGACGGTCCGCTGGTATCTCGATAATCAGGACTGGGTGGAGAATGTGACCAGCGGCGCCTACCAGAACTGGCTCGGCCAGCAATACGGGCGCTGAGCCATGCGGATCCTGCTGACGGGCAAGAACGGACAGGTTGGGTTCGAGCTGCAGCGCGCGCTCGCGCCGCTCGGCGAGCTCATCGCCGTCGACCGCTCCGAGTGCGACCTTGAAAGCGAGACATCCCTGCGCGAGGCCATCCGCAGGGCCGAGCCGGACGTCATCGTCAATCCCGCCGCCTATACGGCCGTGGACCGGGCCGAGGGCGAGGCGGAACGCGCCCATGCGGTCAATGCGCACGCCCCCGGCATCATCGGCGCGGAGGCGGCGCGGCGCCGCGCGCTGGTGGTGCACTATTCGACGGACTACGTTTTCGACGGTACCGCCACCGGCCGGTATGCCGAGGATGCCATGACCGGCCCGCAGGGCGTCTATGGACAAAGCAAGCTCGCCGGCGAGAAGGCTCTGTCGGTCAGCGGTGCCCGGTATCTCGTCTTCCGCACGAGCTGGGTATTCGGCGCGCATGGCGCGAACTTCGCCAAGACCATGCTGCGCCTTGCGGCAGAGCGTGACGAGTTGAAGGTCGTTGCCGATCAGGTCGGCGCCCCGACCTCCGCCGCGCTGATCGCCGACGTCACGGCGCATGCCATCCGGCAGGCTGTCAGAGATGGCGACGGCGCCGCGGACGATATCTACCATCTTGCCGCAGGCGGCGAGACCAACTGGCATGCCTATGCCTGCTATGTCATCGAGGCCGCCCGGCGTGCCGGCAGGCCGGTGCGGGTCGCCGCCGACGCGATCCTGCCGATTTCCACGGAAGATTATCCGACGCCAGCCCGCCGCCCGGCCAATTCGCGGCTCGACACGGCAAAACTTCAGCAAACCTTCGGACTGACCCTGCCGCACTGGCAGTCGGGCCTCGATCACGTCCTCCAGCAGATCATTCGGAGCTGAGATGCAACGCAAGGGTATCATTCTGGCCGGAGGCTCCGGCACACGACTTCATCCGGCGACGCTCGCCATGTCGAAGCAGCTTCTGCCCGTCTACGACAAGCCGATGATCTACTATCCGCTGACGACGCTGATGCTGGCAGGCATTCGCGAGATCCTGGTCATCTCCACCCCGCAGGATACGCCGCGCTTCCAGGCGCTTCTCGGCGACGGCAGCCAATGGGGCATCAGCCTGACCTATTGCGTGCAGCCAAGCCCCGACGGACTGGCGCAGGCCTTTATCCTGGGGCGTGATTTCATCGGCGGCCAGCCGAGCGCGCTGGTCCTCGGCGACAACATCTTCTACGGCCACGATTTCCAGAAGCTGCTGCACAATGCGGCAGGCGCTGAGAGCGGCGCGACCGTGTTCGCCTATCATGTGACCGATCCGGAGCGCTATGGCGTGGTGGATTTCGACCGGAACCAGAAGGCGCTGTCCATCGAAGAAAAGCCGGAACAGCCGAAGTCGAACTATGCCGTCACTGGGCTCTATTTCTACGACGGGCAGGTGTGCGACATTGCTGCCGGGATCAAGCCCTCGCCGCGCGGCGAGCTGGAAATCACCGACGTCAACAGCCGCTATCTGTCACAGGGCCAGCTTCGCGTCGAGATCATGGGACGCGGCTATGCCTGGCTGGATACGGGCACGCACGACTCGTTGCTGGAAGCCGGCCAATACATCGCCACCATCGAGAAGCGCCAAGGCCTGCGCGTCGCCTGCCCGGAGGAAATCGCCTACCGCGCCGGCTGGATTGATGCTGCGCAGCTCGAGGAACTCGCCGCGCCGCTCATCAAGAGCGGCTATGGCCGTTATCTGCAAAACATCCTGAAGGAAACGATATACTGATGCAGGCCACAGCGACAGCCATTCCCGAGGTCGTCATTCTCGAGCCGAAGGTGTTCGGCGACGAGCGCGGCTTCTTCTTCGAGAGCTTCAATGCCCGCGCCTTCAAGGAGGCGACCGGCCTCGATCGCGAGTTCGTGCAGGACAACCATTCGAAATCCGCCCGCAACGTGCTGCGCGGCCTGCACTACCAGATAGAGCAGGCGCAGGGGAAGCTGGTGCGCGTGGTCGAGGGCGAAGTGTTTGACGTGGCGGTCGATATCCGCCGCGCTTCCCCGACCTTCGGGCGATGGGTCGGCGTGCACTTGAGCGCAGAGAACAAGAAGCAGCTCTGGGTGCCCGAGGGCTTTGCCCACGGCTTCGTCGTCCTCAGCGAAACCGCCGAATTCCTCTACAAGACCACCGACTACTACAACCCCGCTTTCGAACGCTCGATCCTGTGGAACGACCCGGATCTAAACATTCAGTGGCCGACGTCCGGCGAGCCGCAATTGTCGGCCAAGGATGGCGCGGCCAGCCGCTTCCGCGACGCCGAGACGTTCTGATGGCAGGTTAATTGGGAATGCGGTTGGGATTTTTATCGCCACGTAACCTCAATTTACATCCTTGCCGAGATTGAGGGTGGCGATCAGGACCGTCCCTGCCAACGAGCGAGAGGCCTAACGGGCGAATGAAAAGCGCGGCGAGCCGCCTCCCGCTGTGTCAATTCCACCTATCAGCATCGCGGGTTCGTTCGTCCATGGCCAGCCGCATGGCTTCCTCGCGGCCGCACTCATACTTTTCCATGTTGTACCGGATCAGGGATTGGCGCCGGCCTTCATCCATCATGGCGAAAACATTTCGGAAGCGGCTCTCGGTAGGCGATTTCGATGAGGGCGCTGACCTTGGTCGGAAGAACTCGTTGAGCGCAAAATGAACCGCCCAGCCGGCCGCGGCCGCAGCGACTATTGCGATGAACCAGTCCCAAGGGATGCCTTGCTCCTGAGGCTTCGTTGCGATCTCGATGATCGATCGACCTTCCATCGCCCCACTCCGCTGTATAACCCAAAACAGCATTACATGATCGTCTACACGCGTTGGTAACATCCGACGTTGGACGAACCCTGAAGGAAACGACGGGCATTTTATCAATTGTCGATGGTAGGCGGAG
The DNA here is from genome assembly GCF_030733845.1 of Shinella zoogloeoides. NCBI lineage: Bacteria > Pseudomonadati > Pseudomonadota > Alphaproteobacteria > Hyphomicrobiales > Rhizobiaceae > Shinella > Shinella zoogloeoides. The sequence continues at coordinate 165,101 of NZ_CP132311.1, read as the reverse complement.
CGAGCGTAAACTCTTGTGCCGACTGTGAATCGCGCTATCGTGCGCGCGAGGGGAAACTCAATGAGCCACGATCCAGCTATCCTATCCGCAGGGGCTGTCGCGCTGTCGACATCATCGATCACGGCGGCACTCGTTTTCTACTTGCGACGGCTCGGAGTCCTTGACGAGCAGGGCAAGCGGGAGTTGATCGAGGTTTTACCTAAAGCAGGGTTCGGAAACGTGAGGGGCGCGCCACTTGAGCAATGAGACGCGCGTCCTGCAACTAATGCAGGCAGCATATGAGGCCAACAAAGTCGCATTGCCGCCAATCGGGTGGAAGCAAGACCGTCAACGGGAACGCATCCTGCGGGTGCCGATCGTTTGCGACTGCGGACAACCAAGCGGTCTAACCGGCGTTTCAATCATCGGCACAGCGTGGACAGACGAACCGGATGCCCGTGTCACTTTCCAGCTTGCTATCGACATCGATGGCACTGACTTTCGCATCGCTCGCATCGACTGGCGGCCACGGCAGCCGCACACCAACAAAATCGGCCCTCCAGGCTTACGGGGCCTGACAGCCTACACGAGCGTACACGACTTTCCTGAAAACGCCGACTTAGGCCTTGAGACCATGCAGAAAAATAATCTCCCGATCGTCAAGAAAATTGACCCGGAGCCCCCAGATTTTAACGAACTTCTCTCGTATGTTCGTGTTACATTCAAGCTTGACAACGCCTCAGAAATACCGGTTCCACCATGGTCGCTGCAGTTGGGTTTATGAACGAGCCATTGACTCCCGGCAACTTTGTTGACCGGATCGCAAGCGAGCTTGTACGCGCTAAACGCCTTGCGCGCGGAACCGTCGTAACAACGCCCGTACTTTTCCCTTCCGGAGCGCATGTCAGTATCTTGGTTTCCTTTAATGGAGATCGCTGCCTCGTTTCAGATGATGGCGCGGCGTACAGCGAAGCTGATATGATGGGGGCGAGCGAGATATTCCGTCGCGCGGCAAGGCATATAGCAGAGGATGCTGGGCTGAGATTCAATAATTTCGAAATATTCGAAGCAGACGCCCGGATCGAGAACCTGCCTGGGGTCATTGCAATTATTGCCGATGCAGCACGGCGTGCCGTACAAGTTACTGCAGACCGGTTGGCTAGAAAGCTAGATTTCGACCTCAAAACATCAATTATCGACCGGCTTGTTGATGTTTTCGGGGCCAAGAGAGTTTCAGCTGACGCAACAATTTCTGGCGCGTCCACGCACAGCTGGACGGTGGATGCGCTGGTCCACACAGAGAGCGCTGATATCGCAGTTGAAGCCGTATCCCCTTCACCCATCTCAGTATCATCTGCTTACATGAAATTGGACGATATCCGGCGCCTAGCAGAAGCGCCCAGAACGGTCGCGGTTCTGAAGGGCAAACAGTTCTTCGGTTCGGATCAGCTCTTGATCCTCAATAGAACGGCTCGCCTCATAGACGCAACGGCCGACTGGCGAGAGTTGGAGCGCATAGCAGCGTAAACCGCCAGCCTCCTCGAATTGATAGCCCGCCCTCACCGGCGGGCTTTTTCGTGCCGCTTGACTTTCCAAAAAGCTAATTCAACATGAAGTTGTTTAGAGGAGGATTGCCATGCGAAATCTACTTTTGCCGACAATGCTGCTTTTGGGACTTACCGCTTCGTCCGCATATGCGGCGGGGAAAGACATGAAGGAAGCCGAACTCAAGACATTGCTGGAAGGCGGAAAGACCTTGCAGCTCGGCGGGAAAGGTCAGGGGTATACGGGAACTCTTGCCCTGGCCGCAGATGGAACGGGCAACGGGTCCGCTCAGCCAGACAGCGGCGACAAGATCGTGATCAAGGGGAAATGGCGGATCGAAGGAAACAGGTTCTGCCGAACCTGGGAAGGCCTCGATGACGGCAAGGAGGTCTGCGAGCGCTGGCGCCTCGTCGCGCCCAACAAGGTCGAGGTGTACAACGGCAAGGAGATGGTGGGCGTAAACTCATGGTGAATGCCCAAGCGTGAACGAAGCCTTGTTGTGCAGACGCCCGTCTTGCCGCGGGCGTTCTCAATCTACCGCCGCTCAATCCCTCAGCGCTGCCCCTCTTCGATCCGCTGAAGGATTTCCCGGTTAGCCTTTGCCAATGATCACCATGCCGATGCGCTTCAACGCTTCGCTGAAGGTAACCCCCAACGCCATAGCAGCAAGACCCGTGACGGCCAGCGCGCCCATACCCATGAGTTTCCAGCGCTTTACCTCGTCCGTGACAGGCCTCATCTCGGTCACGTCCTCCTGGACGGCTGCGACGCCGCCCTCGACCTTTCCGATGCGGTCTACGAGCTGATCCATGCGAGAGTGCATAGCGGCCCGGCTCGTGTCGGACTTGAGTTCGGCTTGCCGGAAAGCATCGCGCAGGTTCCGGATCTCGGCAAGCACCTCCCCCATTTGCTGATGCATGCGCGGGTCGAAGTCTGATGGGCTCATTGTTTATCTCCATGCTGACGGCACTCTTCAGCGGTCCACACCTTGCCGGCGCACAAGCCGACGACCGTTCGGTCGATCTTCCGCTGATCAGCCGGAGTTTCCCCGCGGGCGCCAATTAGATCAGTCCCCGCGACGCGGCGAAGACCTGTCACATCGACCGGCCCCGAAATTCCACAGCCCGCCGCCATCAAGGCAACGGTCATAAGCGCTGCGAGCATCGTCAGCCGCGTTGCGTGCTTCATTGTTCTGCCTTTCGATTTTCGAGGTGGCGGACCGAGCGCCCTGGTCGCGGATTTCGGCATAGAGCCAGATAAGGGCGCCGGCGATGGCGGCGCCCATGAGGATCTTCGGCCAGGGGATCATGCCTCAACCTCGGACGCCCGGCTGCGCACATCTCGCGCGTCGATGCGCTTGCGCCAGTAGAGGAAGCCGGCGACAGCGCCGAAGGCGACGAGGATCAGAAGCAGGTTCTGCCAGGGGATCGAGCCAAGCGCCGTCAGCGTGGTCGCCGCCCCGCCACCTGCGGCCGGCCCGAGGATTTCCTTCGATTGCCACCACGGTGCATCAATGCTTTGCGGCATGACGGCTACCGGCTTCTCTTCCGTCACCGGCGAGGCCTTCACCGCCCGCACCTTGCCCGGCGCCAGATCCACAAGCATGAGATGGATCGCCGCGCGGGTCTGCGGGCCGTCGAGGCCATCGAGCGCGCCGGAATATTTGCCCGCCGCGCGCGCCGCCCCCTGAAAGCCGCGCAGATCATCGGGGCGGTAACCGAGCACAACCACCCCCAGGCGGGTGTAGCAGTCCAGACGATCGGGATAGCCGTTCAATCCGCCATTGATGCGCCGGGTGATCATTTCCGGATCGTTCCGGTCGGCATAGCGGTTGAGGCTGCGGCGGTCGGGATTGCCCTCATCCCAGTACCAGATCGCCGAAAGCCCCTCCCACGGATCGGTGTTGATGAGATCAGGGTTGCTGACAAAATCCGGCGGGTTCATCCCCTTGGCGACGCACCAGGCATGGAACGCCCGGATGTTATAGCCGCCCGTCACCTGGATCGGGCCGCGCCCCCGGTTCTTGAAGCCATCGCCATCCGCCGCCGGCGTATTGCCGAGATCGGTGCGCGTGTCATACCGCTTCTGCGCCGGCGTCGGGCCCCATATCTCGCGATCGAAGCGGAACGACCCGCTCTCGTGCATCAGCTGCGCGAGGAAGTGCACGGCACGGTGCGGCAGATCGAGCCCGGCCGCCGCGCCGTGGCGATCGAGCGCCGTCATGACGGAGTTGAGGTTGCTGTCGTTCACGCGCGCCTTCGCGGCCGCGCGCACATGTGCTGCGGTGATCATTGGGTTCTCGTTCCTTTGGACAAGCAGGAGCGCCGCGCGTGAGCTCACGCGCGGTGCGGATTACGAAGGCCCGTCACGTCCTGCTATCGAGAAGGGCCAAAGAAGAATAAGGAGACGGCAGTTCTAAACGCCTCATAGGGCGTGACGCCCGGAGGCTTTTGTCCGATTTCGCGATAGCCTTGCCTGGTGAGCGAGAATGTCGACTTTCGCAAACTCGTTCTGCGCTCCACCAGGCCAAGCTGCATCGCCTCGTTGACGGCCGGGTAATGCTCCTCGCTCCACGCAAGGCGGCGTTCATCAACGCCTCTCCCACCCGCCCGATAAAGTGCGACCAGGATATGATTGATGCGTGGGATCATGTGCAGCCTCGACAAAAATGCCCGCCTGACCTATTCGTCGCCAACGAGCAGGAGCTGACGCATGTCAACGAAGACCAATCCTATCCACCACGCTCTTCAAGAGAAGAGAAATGTTATGGTCGCCGTTATGCTCCGAGACATGAGGAGCCGCTTCTTCAACCACGGCCTAGGCTTCCTACTGGTCCCCGTGTGGCCGCTGGTTCACATGTTGATCCTATTGACCATTTACTCAGTCATGGGCCGCCAGACTCCATACGGGGAGAGCCTTCCCGTCTTTTTCGCGACCGGATTGCTGCCAACGCTGACATTCATGTACGTTTCACGAGGAATGGCGTTGTCGGTGCTATCGAACCGAAACATGCTATCATTTCCTGTAGTGACGATCCTGGACGTAATGACAGCTCGCGCTCTACTCGAAGTCATTGGCGCTTTTCTGACCTTGGTGCTTCTTTTTTCGATCTTTCTCATTCGTGGAGAGGATCCGATACCGGCGGACATCTTCGAAGCCGTTTTCGGCTATTTGTCAGTCCTTATTCTCGCGATTGGCGCCGGATATCTCGTCGGGATTGCGTGTATGGCCGTGAAATTTTTCGTCACGATCTGGGCGCTGTTTCTGATCGTATTGTATCTCCTTTCGGGAGTGATGTTTGTGCCAAGCAGGCTCCCTGATGAAGCAACCTATTACCTCTCATTCAATCCTGTTTTTCAGGTGGTTGAATGGGTTCGTTCCGCCTATTATCCAGGATACGCATCTAGACATCTCGATAAGCCCTATGTTCTGTTCTACGCAATCACCTGTCTTTTCCTGGGCTTGCTCGTAGAGCGGCTGACGCGCCGTCTCCTACTAGAGAGCTAGGCTTGTATGCAGGGCGACGCACGGCGATCGGCCGCTGACAGTTGATCCCACTGCAACCTCTAACAATCACAAGCTTCAGCAACCCATTGGATGGACATTAGTGGTCAAAGTACTTTGAGGTCTGAAGTCCATTCACATGAAAGAACGTCATGAAGTTGCGGCGATATCGCTCATATCCGCTGAGATACGCGGCGATTGCCGCTTGGTTCACATACGCCGAAGGGTGAAAATGCTCGCCGATCTGCGACGCTGAGACCGTCGGGATGCTCATTGCCTCGGCCGTCTCGACAGTCCGCGAATCGTGAGTGACTAGAACAGCAGGCGTTCCGGCAAGAAGTGCCGCAACAGTCCCATGAAGGCGCGTGCCGATGCAGAATTTTTTCGCCTTGAGAAAAGACTCCCATTGCGGCATCGCGAATGGCACCTTGCCATGAGTCTTGAGGTACTCCGCAACTGCTTCTATCGGCTGACCGTAAACCGCTTCGAGCACGACCTTTGCGCGTGACAAAATCTCGTCGTTGTTCGTCCGCCCGAGCGCATAGTACATGTCAGCTAGCTCGGACTGGAGTAGAATATCGCAACCGTCTTCCATCGCCCAACGGTATAGCTTTCCCTGAAAAGCATCGGCTTGGTTCCACAGATGCCGTGTCGAATGAACCATAATATCGGCGGTCGTCAGACTCGCCGGCGCTTCCCTGACCATTGCTTTCGCGCCGTTAAGCAGAAGCGATGGACAGCCAGTAGCGAGACAGTTTTTGATCCCGTGATGGTTAAGCACATGCGACGAAAAACCGCCACGCGTAGAGATCAAGCCGGACGTGGCTCCCGCGTATTCGATCAACCGCATGGTTCCCGGATGGATATTTGGGAGCCTCTTGTCGACGCCGCTTTGAGCTCCGATCCCCACAATAACACAAGGTAACCCGCACGCCTCAATTTTGGCGGCCAAATCCCCGAAGTCGGAGTAAGGGTTCATCCAGTTGGCAGCCGCCAGAACGATAACGTCGCAATCCTCGACGTCGTCTGCGGTAAAGTTGAAGGTTCCTCGAACAGCATTGTCGAGATTGCGATAAAGGGATTCGGAAAACATGATGTTACCGGTGTTGTTTCCGAAATCCTGTAGGAGCGCCTGAAGCGCGATTTTCTTCTGGACGACAGCGTCGCCGTCTATTCCTGCAACGTACGGCTTTTTGAACATTTTAATCCTGCTTTCGAAGTGGAGGATAACCCAGCCAACCCACGGGCGCCTTGCGTCCAAACCCGCATCGCAGTAGTTGACAAGGAATCCTTCGCCGCCCCATTCTGCAGCCACGGTGTGACACAATTAATACACAGGAATCGCCGATATAACCTGTGCCCTGTTTGCAAGTATTTCTGGACGAGACATGAGAAACATCAAAAATTTCTTTTGGCGCATTCGGCGCGAAAAGTATGCTGTTCTATTCGATGAAACATTCTATCTTGAAAAGAATCACGATGTGCGCGACAGCGGACACGACCCCTTAAAACATTATCTTACGTTTGGCTGGCAGGAAGGAAGAGACCCCTCCTCCCATTTCTCTACAAGCGAATATCTTAAAAGGCATCCGCACCTTGTAAACGAGCGCATTGACCCTCTAACACATTTTATACGGAGCGGAAAGAAATCAAACTCAGTAAAAAATGGCACCGATGAAACCTACGTTCCTCAGCACACTTATAATGAGGAAGAATACACCCCATATTTCGATGCGGAATATTATAAGAAAAACTATCAAGATATTGCGAACTCGGATCTTGATCCATTCTTTCACTACATGAACCACGGCTGGAAGGAGCACAGAAACCCTTCAAACCTATTTAATACGGCGCATTATTTGGCAATGTATGTTGACATTGCCCATTCAGGCATGAATCCACTTCAGCATTTTGTTGAGCACGGAAGAGGCGAGGGACGCTCACCTCTTCCATTCCGGCAGAAGGTCAAAAGCAAAACGGTATCCTTAAAAGTAACTGCTATCGTACCGAACTACAATCATGCTCCCTTTCTTGAAGAGCGCTTGAATTCCATTCTGAATCAGACCTATCAGAACCTCGAAATCATCATCCTGGATGACTGCTCAACCGATGACAGTCGAGCGGTAATTGAGAAGTTCCGATCAACGCATCCTGAACTGATCACAACTATCCTTAACGAGCGAAATAGTGGCTCCATTTTTTCGCAGTGGCGTCGGGGCATTGAGGCGGCAAACGGCAACCTGGTGTGGATATGCGAGAGCGACGATTTTTGCGAGCCGACATTTCTGGAAGAAGTCATTCAAGGCTTCGCTGACGAAAGCGTAATGGTAAGCTTTGGGCGTATCCAGTTTGCTGATCGTAGTGGCGCGGTACAGCAAGGCTTGGACGGTTATCGAGAGCAATCCATGCCGGGCGCTTGGGCTGAGAGCTTTTCTATTCCAGCCGCAAAGCTGTTCCAAACTGCCTTCGGTAATACCAATATAATTCCCAACGTCGGCGGCTGCGTGTTCCGGCATCAAGTCATCACTCCTTCCGAATGGAAAGAGGCGATGTCGTACAAGATCCTGGGCGATTGGTACCTCTATCTGATCCTTTCGCGTGGCGGTAAAATACACTACGCGCCAAGCGCGGTTTCCTATTTTAGGCAGCACGGTGGGAACACGTCCGTCAAGAGTTTCGTTTCTGAGCACTACTACGTCGAACACGCTCGTATCGGGAGAACGATACGGGAGTATTGGGGCAGCGACGATCTCAACACGCTCCGACTATACAAGCGCTGCGAGGAACAATTCGACCGATTCAGTGATCAGATCGATGGCTTCTCGCTCCCCGGTGCGTTCAATGTTTCCGAGGTATTGTCCACCAAGAGAACGAAGACCCACATTTTAATGGGTGTCCTAGGCTTCGAGCTCGGGGGAGGAGAGCTCTTTCCCGTATATCTAGCTAACGAGTTGGTCTCGAGGGGGTTCCTCGTTTCGTTCTTGGCGATCCGTGTTGATCACCATGCTTCGAAGGTAAGGGAGGAGCTGGACAGCCGCGTGAGCGTCTACGACATTCAGGATGCCCTCGAATTTGGCGTCGACGCCTTCCTCGAAAGCGCATCCATCGACATAGTCCATTCCCATTACCTCGGTATCGAGTACTATCTTCTGCAGCGGGCACGGCAGCGGCATCCCTACGTTGTTACCCTTCATGGCTCTTACGACAGCGCATCGATTTCCGACCGGGACCTGATGACAATGATCCGCGGTGTCGACTGCTGGGTATATCTGACGCAGAAGAACCTGAAGCACCTCGACGGTATTCCGCTTTCCAGCGACGTTCTGCGCCACATCCCGAATGGTGTGCCGGAAGCACGGGCGAAGCGTGGCGTGAGCCGCGCCGACCTAGACATCTCCGACGATGCAATTGTGTTTGTCATTGCATCCAGGGCTATTGAAGAAAAAGGCTGGAGAGAAACCATAGCAGCTCTCGAAGCCGCTCAGCAGGCGACCTCTGCGCCACTCTGCCTCATTCTATGCGGTACGGGCCCGGTCTATGACGATCTCGTCCAGCAAGGCGTTCCCAGCAATGTAAGGCTCCTAGGCTATCGGAACGACATACGAGACATTTATGAAATATCGGATGTTGTCGTGCTGGCCACGCGATTTGTCGGCGAGTCCTTCCCGTTGGGCCTAATACAAGCCATGCAGGCCGGGAAACCCATTGTCGCTACGGCAATTGGCGAAATTGGAGCAATGATAACGAGCGATGATAACCGGGCAGGAATTCTCCTTCCCAATCTGGAAGACGACGCAACATTTATCTCTCAGTTGGAAGGGGCGATTATCTCGCTCCTTGATGTAGACCTTCGTAACAAGTGCAGCCTCATATCCAGAAACATAGGCGAGCGATACGATATCCGGCAGGTCGCAAGCGCGTACGAGCAGCTCTACGCTGATGTTATCTCGCGCAGAGCTATGAGCGCCGACGAGACAATGCCTACCTAGACTTTTCCAGCCGAGGCGCCGCTGCTTCGGCTGGAGAGACGCCTAGAACCCAGGACTTAGGAAGCTGGGCCTGTGACGGAAAGCGCTGGAGTTGTGTCTTTCAGCGCCTTCTCCGCCGCCGCCGCTTGATCACGCGCCGCGTAAATAAGATCGAGGTCCTCAGAATGTTTAAAAACCTTTTCCGGCTCACTCGCGCCAAGTTTCCAAACATTTCTGGACGGAATTTCGTCTGCGATGAATCGCTCAGGCCGCGCGCCCTCACCCTTCACAAAGACCGCAGTGAAATCGTTCCACACGTCCTTCTTGCGATCCGCAATGAAGGATTCCACCAACTCAACCTGTAAGCCATTCTTCTTGGCCCACCGCACCAACACATGGCCGCAATCAGGATAGAACCGCCAATTGTCGTTTGGATACCTGTGATAGTATCCGTTAGATGGCGCGCTGATGTAGATGTGGCCGCCTGGCTTCACGACGCGCACATATTCAAGAAACGTCATCCAGAAGAAGTCATCGTGCTCCATTTGAGACGACGACACAACGCAGTCAGCAAAATCGTCTCGGATCGGAAGCGGATCACCAATATTGACTTTGATATCGACCGATTTTCCAAACTCGATGTCCAGTCCAAGATAAACGATATCTTCAGGGCACGCCTTTCGCAGGCTTCCGTTGATATCCATCGCACCACAGTCGATAACCATTTTCCATTCGGGTCGCCGGTATATTTCGAAGAACTTCTTGCCAATCTGCATTGCGGTGTCGTGCATTGTCACTTCCATCTGGTTCGTAGCCGCGAAACTCCAGCAAGTCTCCGGGTTTGTCAATTCGATGCGACGAGTGACGGTGCCGCACCCTACCTGACGCAAGGCCCAGTCGGCGCTGACTTGCGCGATCGTAATCGGGTCACTAGTGCTGGATCTCGAATATAAACGCAGTTCAGATCGGAGCGTAAACTACATGAAAATCGGATGGGAGGAAGCGCTCGCTGCGCGTCGCATGGGTATTGCCTGCGCCAAGTACCCTTCGAGAGGTGACCGCCGCGAACGGTATCCCGTCATAAAACCCCGCTTCACATTGGAACCAAATACCCGGATTTTTACCATCGGCTCATGCTTTGCTCGAAATATCGAACGGAAATTGAAAGGCTTCGACGTTCCAACACTCCGCTTCACGACGCCGACCGAAGAGACGCCAGCCCCGTCGAACGCGCTGCTGAATGAATATAATCCAGGCACTATGTCACAGCGCATACTATTTGCATTGAACGGGAATTCGCTACCTAGCGAAACCATCGTACCATCAAAAGGAGGATATCTCGATCTTTCTCTGCCGGGTGGCTATCCGGTTACTTTAGAGCGGGCGCTGGAGCGAAGAAGGGAAGTTGACACAGTCTATTCGAGCTTAAAGGAATCGGCGGTGGTAATCGTCACCCTTGGTTTCGTGGAAGCGTGGTTTGACCAGGCGACGGGCTTGTATCTGAACCAGATGCCGCCGCAGCCAGTAATGGCAGCAGAACCCAACAGGTTTAAATTTGGGCCAATGAGAATCGAGACCGTCATGCCGTTACTCGAGGGCGCGATGCAGGCGCTTTCGGATGCCGGGCTGAAGGTAATCCTTACTGTGTCACCTGTCCCAATTGGGTCTACGTTCACCGGCCAAGACGCCGTCATCGCGAATGAGTATTCGAAGTCGGTTCTCCGCTGTGCGGCGCAGTCCATTTCGGAAACATTCCCTATTGTCGATTATTTTCCTAGCTATGAAATGGTCAAAATGGGGGGCGTGTCCGCTTACGAAGATGACAATGTCCATGTCAAAGACTGCGTCGTCGCCGAAGTTACGGACTATATGCTCAGCGTTTACGCAGCGATTTAGTAGATACTTCTATAGCAAGCCGTTCGGCGGGATCGGGAGGTGCCAGAGTCCGGGGCGGGGCCGCCAACCACCGGGTCTGGTATTGACATCGCGACGGAAAGGCTGTCACAGAACTTTCATAAAACCCTATCGTGAGATTGGCGACTGTTCGTCCGCAACCTCACTCAGTGATGCGCAGTCGTGTACGACGATGCCGTCGCAGTTAGAACTGGTAAACGAGGAATAACCGTTGTCTCTCTTCATCGATCCCAACAACGTCGACTTTCGCAATAGCTGGAACCCGGTTGGCAATGTCCAGATCAGTCACAGCGGCAACAGTCTGCGAGTGAAGGGCAGGGTCGAAGGCCCGGTTGAAGGCAACGCACTCATTATTGTCGACGCCGCACGGCGATTCGTTTTTGCCGAAAACACGACGTCGGTAGACTTCGACATGAAGCTTCCGGACTGTTTGTCGTCCAAGACGTGGCCGCTTTCTGTCTATCTTTATAACGACGCTCTCAATGTTGCCTACCCTCTCGGCGATCTTGTGTCCCCGGCACCTGAGAAGTCAGCCCCCACCGTACCGTCATTTAAGGATCGCTATGTGCAGGAAATCGTCACAGCGATGCGACACGAGTATACGAGTATCTCGTCAAAGGACGGCATCAAGACGGGCAATGGTTACCAATCAGTTGACCTCGATCTCATTGCCACCCAAGGTGGACGCCCCCACAGAAATCTCTTCCTTGATCATGTGGATTTCGCCGGCAAAACCGCGTTAGATATCGGCGCCAACACCGGCGAAATGTCGAGACTTGCCCGAAAGCGGGGCGCAGCCTTGGTGGACGGCTACGAATATGATCCGCTCTTTGTTGAGACCGGACGCATGATCAATGCCGCAACAGGCATGACCCGCGTCTCGCTGTTCCAAGGCGACGCAACCGACAGGGCTCTCTACGAGGGCATGAAGTATGACATCGTGATGACGTTTGCAGTGTGGGTATACACCGCACACCTTCTCGATAAAATCGCGGACATCGCAGATGTAGTCGTCTTTGAAACCCATACCCTCGACCATGGCCTCGAGATGTACACTAAGCCAATGTCGAAGTACTTCCCATATTTTCGGGTCGTTGGCTACGATGAGAAACGCGACATGCGGAAAAGCCGCTGCTTCATGGTGTTCGCAAAAACAGCAGCGCGGTTGGCTCGAACGCTCAAACTGCATCAAGTGACGACCGATATGTATTTCGACCATGACTATTTTACACGTCACGGGAAGACGACGGTCGAGGCATTCGCAGGACACGCCGCGGACGTCGCCAAAAAAGTTACGGATAAGAAACCGACCATTCAGGGCCTCGGAACCTCCTATTTCGAACTCTTCATGGCGGGTTACCACGAGTTCTCAACGACCGGGAACCTGACGGCTGGCAATGTCTTTGCTCACGAATTTAGACAGGCCATCAAAGAGGGGCGTCTCGATCAGAACCTCAAGTACCTTGTCGATGACGAGTTCCTTCTCCTCCAGAAGATCGAGCACAAGTATCAGGACATTACCAACATCCTGAGCGGAAATGGTCATCTCGTTGCGCCGCCCACCATCCGCCCTGGCGAAGGCGCGCTAACCTTCAAAAAGCTGTCAGGCGAATCCTTCTCGGCCCTCAATATCGATGGCCATCATCGCGTGTTCATGCAGCAGCTGCTGGGGATTCCAGCCATGGAAGTACTTATGCGCGAGCCTTTGATGGAACAGAAGACTGTTGTCAGTACAAACTACAAGATTGGTTGAATGGCGTAAAAGCGCCAGATTGGCGGACTATTACCTCTTCACGGATACCTACAATCTGATTGTGAATAAGTGAACAGGTCAAGCCTGCGCGTTCATCGCGGCCGTCAGCGTGTAGGTGTAGTCATAGAGCATGGTGTAGGCGATCCGGTAGCGCGTTGCGGGGATCTCTGCGGCCTGCACACCCGGGTAGCTGGAGTAGAGCACGATGTCCCGGTCATCGACCAGGCCGTCCGTGGCCGCCACGCCCGTCATGCTGTAGCTGCGCGTCTTCGGCGTGCGGGCCCAATTGAGTTCGAGCAGGAAATCCGCGCGCGAATTCCCACCGTTTGCCTCGACGAAGTTCGTGCCGGTTACGCCCGCATGGATCGCCAGCCGGTCCTTGTTCTTGAGGTTGGTGATGGTCGCGACGTTCGACGCATTGGTCACGATGCGGTGCGTTATCATGTCGTCATAGCTGGTGTCGAAGGTGGCGTGCCCCTCAGGAAGCGCCGACGGATTGTAAGTCGCGTCCGCGACATCCTTTAGGCTCCAGCCGGTCGACCAGTTCTTGCGCAGGTGATAGGTCTTGTTCGGAACGGTCGAAAGATCCTGCTGCACCGTGGTGTCGCTGAAACACCCCCGGTGGACGATCTGGATGCCGGGCGGGATCCGCACCGTGCCAAGCGCCGGCGTCGAGAGATTGAAAGAACCATCGGCGCTGACGACCTCAGGAAAGATCGGATTGCGCGAGCGCAGGGCCTCCATTAGCACATAGAGCGCCCCGTCGCCCTCCCCGGTGATCGCCGAAATCTTCAGGTCGATCGCCTGAAGAAGCTGTGTCAGGTCTTCACCTGTCGGCGTCAGACCAGCATCCACGATCACGGCGACGATCTCGCGCATGGCGTGCTCGATCGCCGGCGCCGGCACGCGCGATCCGGGCTGGCCCGCGGCGGTATTCCTGTCCTTATAGGACGCATTGGGGTTGGCTTCGCCCAGCGGTGGGACGTATTGCATGTCGATACCTCTTGAATGTCAGGAGAAGGGAGCCGTCGTGACGGGCTGAAGGGCCTGCCCGCCGTTCAAACGGCGGCAGGAACGCCGTAGCGGAGAATGCCGGAGCTGGACCCCGAGGCGTAGACCGTCGTGCCGACGGCCGCGTAGATGCTGGCGCCGTGATAGGTCACGCCGCGCGCATGGTCGCCGAGATAAAGGCCGTAGCTGAGAAGTACATAGCGATTGAGGCCGACGTGCGTCCCGAGCGTGCCGCCACCCGAAAATCCCTGGCACCAGATCCCGGTTACCGATCCCGTCGAGTTGGACCCATCGAACTTGTTTCCGCTGATCTCGCCATAGAGGGTTGCGGTGGACCGGGCATTTACCCAGATGCCGATCTTGGCGCCCGAACCTTGGAACAGGAAGTCGTTGTTCGTGATGTTGAAGTCCCGGACATCGTTCATGAATACGCCGTAGCGGTGCACGTTGAAATGGTTGTTCACCACCTTGAGGAGCGGCTTGCCCTCGTCGTTTCCGGAGGGGACCGTCTCGTCAAGATCGGCAAGGACGCCATAGTCGACCATCACGGCCTCGCCGCTGCTGACCTCGATGCCCTCATGAGTGTCTTGGATATTGACCCCCGCCTGGCAGAAATAAGCCTTCCAGTTGGTTATGTTGATGCCCACCGGGTCTTCCCCACCAGTAAGGTAGACGGCTGCACCCTCCATCGATCCGGGAACCCCATTGCGCTTGCCCTGGTGCACCGTTCCATCAATGACGCCGTTGCGCCCGTTGTGAAGGTGGATGCCATAGAGCGGTGCAGCGTCATGAGCGTCCCCGAAGGAGTGCACGTTCCTGATGTCAAACGTCTTCTCAGTAGAACCCGATCCTAGGCCGCCCTCCACCTTAAGGAGCGCCGTGGTGTGGTTGCTAACTCCGCAGATACCTACGAAGTCCCTAGCGGTAATGCTAGCTCGCCCACCGATGACCTGCGCCTCCCCGGTGTGGAACACCAGCCCCGCATCTGCAGTTGCCAGATAGAAGGCACGCTGGCCTTTGCCCTGTATAAGCACGTTCGGCAGCGGCTCACTGTTGTAGCCAACGCCGAAGTGCACAGGACCCGTCAGGCGGTATAGACCGGCGAGCAGTACCGGGGCGGGGAACCGCAGCGCAGCAGCTACAGCCAGAGTGTCATCTGCACTACCGTCACCAGCAGCACTGAAATGCTCAGGAGTAATCCAGCCACCTTCTGGATACCACGCCCCCCAGAAACCACTGTGCCTACGACGCACCCACTTGGCGGGTCTGCCAGAGTAGTTAGCATTGTACGGCATGTGGTATTCTTGAGTAACGAGAGAGTCCGTCCCATATGCGCTTTCGACGCGCAAGAACGCCTCGAAGTTCGCCTGATTGGGAGCGTTGGTAGTGGTCTGTACGAAGTACGTTCCACCCTGAGTGACGGTGTCCAGATCGGTGCCATAGGGCAGGTTAACAGACCTGATCCACTTAAACCCTGTAGGCGTCGTAAACGCCAAGTTACCGGTATCGATCTCGAAGGGAGTTCCGCGCCAAGCACCATCTGGGCCATACACCCCGTACTGAAGGTTACCATCTCGCTGAGCAACCAGAACACCCGAGGTCGTATCGTCATCCCTACGGAAAGTGACTACTGCCGGATTAGCTGGGTTAAGCGCCCGCAGGAGTAGATTCGGGTAGTCCTTAGCAATGAGTAGATCACCATACATGGCATCCCCTCCCCGGTTAACGGAGGTAGGGTCGTGACCGCCTTGATTGGTCAACTGAGTCCACGGTTCCCAGTAGTTCGTAGTAGCGTTACCATATCGTCTGTATTCCGAATTATGATACACCCCGCGTGCGTACTGCGTGCAGGAATTTCCGTCAAACCAGGAGTCGAGCCACATGTAAGACCCAGGCTCCGGATGGTTCAGTACTCCTGTAGGCGCAATAACCATACGCAGGTTGTCTTTGAGGTCGTTCAGGTCTTCTCCAGACTGTACGGCTCCCGACATCTCGTTGAGCTTAAAACTGCCAAGTTCCGAAAGAGCACCCTGCACGTTAGTGGAGGTTAGACCACCAGCCGGTACAAACGTGGTGCTCTCTGCCGTCGTGTTGAGGTCGCCGGTTGCCCCGATGGTCAGCCTGCCCGCTACGTCGTCGTAGTCCAGGGTAATGTTGGGGCCCGCCTCTAGCAGACCCGCCACCCGGTCCTCCACCCACTCCCCGATGCCGGAGATGGTGTCCACTCCCTGAGTACCCGTGTGGTTCGCACGGCTCTTGAGGTTCGCGTCCGTGTCGTTCGCGGTCGCGCCCGGCGCAATGCCGAGGTTCGCCGCCGCTTGGTTCTTCTGCCCGGTCGTGAGGGCCTGCGCAGCATCGACCCGCAGCCGGTTCCCCAGCGCCGTCGAAATCGTCGCCGCGAAGTTCGGATCATTGCCGAGCGCATCGGCGAATTCCTTCAGCGTGTCGAGCGCTCCTGGCGCGCTGTCGACAAGGCCTGCAATTGCGACAGCGATGTCGGCCGGCGTCGCCTTCGAGGCAAGCGCCGCAACGAGGCCCGTGACCGTGGACATGGCCTGTTCGCCGGTATGCGAGGCACGGGCGCGCAAGTCTGCGTCCGTCGCATTGGCCGTCGCTCCGGGCGCGATGCCGATGTTCGCCGCCGCCTGGTTCTTCTGGGCACCGGACAGCGCCTGCGCGGCATCGACCCTGAGCCTGTTGCCGAGCGCGGCCGAAACCGTCGCCGCAAAGTTCGGGTCGTTGCCGAGCGCCGCGGCCAGTTCCTGCAACGTGTCCAGCGCAGCCGGCGAGCTGTTCACCAGATCTGCAATGGCCGCAGCAACGGACTCTGTCGAGGCCTTCGACGCAAGGAGGTCGACGAGGCCGGTGATCGTCGACATCGCCTGCAGGCCGGTATGGGTGGAACGGTCCCGCAGTTCGCTGGCCTGCATCAGGGCTGCGTTCTGAAGGCCCAGCTGCTCGCGCACGCGGGCGGCAACGTCCACCAGTTTGCGCTGGCGCTCGAGCGGTACGATCGTCTCTGCCATTAGTTCAGGTCTCCGGTGAGGATGTAGTCGAGAGCGTCCTCGTGCGTGACCACGAGGATGTAATTCTGGAAATCGCTTTCGGTGGTGGTCAGGATGAAGCCGAGGCCGGCGGCCGTCGTCGGATGGGCGATGACCCAGCCCGGCAAGTGCTCGCGCAGGAAGCAGACGATCTGCTCGGTACCGATGAGGTCGTAGAGCCGGTCGAAACCGCACTCCGATGTGCCGCACTCGAAATAGCTTTCCGAGGCGCTGAGAACGCGCACGACGATGAAGGCTTCTTCGCGCGCGGCCCCCGTCTCATGCGCGCCGCCGCAATTCGAATAGCCGCACTCGAAGATGCAGGGTTCCTCGATCTCGATCGGGAAGCCGAACTCGGCCGCCACCCGGATGAAATCCTCAGGATGTGAAAGCGGGACGGCGCTCACCCTGCGCCGAAGGGAACTCATCCGCTGCGAGGTCGATTGCTCCCCGGGAAAGCACCGCTCCGGAAGGCCGTATTCCACCTCCCATTCGTCGAGCGTTTCGCCGACCGTCTGCACGCTCGATTCCAGCGCGAGGCGCCAGGCCCGCGCATAGAGCCATTCGAACGGCGCAACGAGTGCCCGCGTGAAGCGAGCGAGAACGGAGCGGAGCGACAGCGCCTGCCCGTCGGGTGTGCCCCAAGCCGCGCCGACCGGCCAGAACGAGAGCGCCGCGGAAATCAGCCCGTCATTCGTGGGGGCGGAAAGGCCGTCGCCGGGAATGGCGACGACCGGCCATGTCTGCTCTTCGTAGAGCAGCGTTTGCGTATGCTGGTGGCTTTCGCGCGCACTCATGGTTTCACCGCGCGATCGTCAAACGAAGCTGATCGTGCCGAGAACGGGATAGCGCCCATTCGTGTACGGCAGATCGTTCAGGGGCCATTCCAGCTCGTGGCTGTCTTCACCGGCAACCCGGGAGACGGCCTCGGCAATCCAGCTGCGCGAGAGCCAGAACATATCGCCTTCGATGCCCGGCCGGGCGCGCTCGTAAAGCACATCGCCGATCGCCGCCGCGATTTTCGCACGCACCTCGGCCGTATCCGGACGGAGGTTCGCAATGATCGGATTCAACGGCTCCGGCGTCGGCGCCTCCACCACGCTGTCGTTGACACGGATGAGACGCTGCGCATCGACCGCCGCCTGCACGACGAGTTTGTCACCCTCGGTCGGGATGCGGTTCGGGCGGCCATCGAACAGGAAATAGACGACAATGAAGGATGGCGTCAGGTTGTTGCGATAGGCCCAGGCCTTCAGCACGCCGGGAACGTCCCGGACGATGCGCTCGTAGTCCGTGAGCTTGCCCGCCCCCGGCGGGTTTGCCTTGCGGAACAGGATGCGCGCCCGCAGATCCTCGACGTCCTCGACATCGGCGCCGCCGCCAAGGCCGCCAGGCGCGACGACGAAACTCCCGCCAAGCGTCGGATAAAGCCCCGGATCCGAGAGCGTCAGAAGGCCGCCCGCCTCGCGGTTGGTGTCGGCTCCCCTGCTCTCGGCAACAACGACGATACGCACCGCGCCGATGGAATTCGCCTGCCCGGGCGAGATCGACAGATATGTCGAGCTGCCCGACACGAACCGGATGCCGGCGGGATAGATCGCGTTCGGCTGGCCCGTCCCGTCGATGGCGCCGGTAGCCGCCGATGCCGCCTTGCGGTGGATGCCGACATCGGCGCCATGCAGCACGAGAAAGGATAGCGACGCCGTGCGGGCGAACAGCTGCCGCGCAATATAGGCCATGCGCAGCTCGAATTCATGCGAAAGGCCGGCAAGCACCTTCGCAACGACCGTCACGAAGTTGTTTTTCAGCGCGGTGTCCGTTCCCGGCAGGTGTTGCCGGAACGCGCCGCGGATTGCCTGCGACGCCTCAGCCAGCGAGCGGATGGACCACGCCATTGATCTGCCTCCAGAGAAGTTCGAATTTCTGTTCGTAGACGCGGGCGCCGTCGCGGCCTGCCAGCGTCACCGTGTAGTCCACGCGGCTTTGCGCGCGATCGGCCGAGACGGCGACGCCGACCGATGCCACCGCGCCCTGGTCGATCAGAGGCTCGAGGGCCTCGCGCACGTAGTCTTCGACATCGATCTCGATGCCCTCGTAGATCGCCTGCCGCATCAGCAGCCAGAGGCGCGAACCGAGCGGCCCCTCACCGTCCATCTGGTCGAAGCTGTCGCCGAGCCAGCCGCGATTGTCCTCGCCTTCGCGGAGCTCGCTCTCCTCGACCCGGCGATCGGTCATCAGGTGGATCAACACCTGCGTCGCAAGGCCCTGCTCGCTACGAAGGTCTCCCGGCGCCGAGGGATGGTCGAAGCGGTTGAGGATGAGATCGCCGACAAGGCCGTCCCACCCGAGATCGGGCGCGCGATAGGGTTCGACGCTTTCGTCGAGCGGTATGATGCGGATCATGAAAGGGGGTTCCCGAGGGGCGCTATGCCCCGTTGTTCCCGTCGCCGTCGACGATCGAGCCGGCCGCGGTGATCCCGCCCGTCATCTCGATGCTGCCGTCGATGCTAACTTTGCCGACGAACTCGAAGAGCGGCGCGACAAACCTCACCTTGCTGCCGACAAGGCTGATGATGTTGCCATGTGAATCGTAAAGTGCCGTGCCGCCAGCGGGCAGGCCAGCCGGGCGGTGTCCCGGATTCTCCCCGCCAAGGACGTAAGCCATGTCCGGGTTGCCCGGCATCGGCAGCAGGAGGCCCTGCCCGCCCTTGATCGGAGACGAGGCGAAGCCATGCGGTTCAATGCGGTGGATTTCGGTCCACGCGTCTGCCTTAGCCCCACGCCCGGAGACGAATTGCTGTCCGCCACGCTCGACGACCCGCCCATCCAGTTCGATCCGCCTCATTCGTCTTCATACTCCGCCGAGATCACGCCAGGCGCGGCATAGCTGTCCGAGGTCTTTCCCCGAGGGTTTTCACCGCCAAGGGAGCGCGGATCGGCAAGCGACAGCGTCGCGAACGTCTTGTCATCGCCGGCCTGGGAGAGCCGCACGCTCTTGATGATCATGAGCCCCGAGATGCCGAGAAAGTCGTCTTCGACCTGCACCAGCCAGTTTGGCGCCCATATCCTGCCGGCGGCGTCGCGCCAGCCGGTCGTGGGAATGCTGGCCGTGACGCTGTTTCCGGCGGCCCGGCGCGCCTGCCAGATTGCGCGCGTGCGCATCCGGTCGATCGTCGCCTCGCCCTCGTGCGGTAGGATCAGGACCCGTTTTCGCGACACACCGCTGTCGGCAACTTTCGTCTCGCCGCGAAGGTGCTGCTTTTGCGTTCCGCTTGTCTGCTGCCCGCGCACCTTGATATCCGAATAGCGCCCCGCTTCGGTAAAGCTTGCCCGGGCGCCCGGCAGGATATTGACGCCGCGCTTCAGGGTGCCGGCGTGGATGCCGCCAGGTTTGGTCGAGAGTTTCAGGCGACCCTTTTCCGTGTCGTGGATCAGGACGCCGCGACCCCGGGCGCGCCGCTCGATCGAGGAGAAGGCACTCTCGCCCTCGATGAGCTTGTGCCGCGGCTCCGGGGGAAAGCTGGAACCGTCGCTCTCGATGCCGACTCCCGTGCTGTCCAGCTCCTTCGCAATGGCAAGGAGATTCTTGTTGAGGATCTCGCCGGACGGGTGATCCGCCGACGTCTCGATCAGATCGATGGTGCGCGAAACGAAGCTGCACCCGAGCGTCCGGTCCGCCTCTCCGTAGCCCGTGTCGACATCACGCACATATCCGGTGAGAAGCACCGTTCCGTTGGCCGTGATGCGCGTCGGCAGGCCCGGCATGACGGGAACGCCCGGACCGGAGATCACGAATGTTCCACTCGCCGTCCGGGCAGCCTCTTCCGCCGAGATGCTGATCTCGATCGAAAGAACAGGCGGGAGCCCGTCGACGACCACGGTTTCGAGCGGCCGGCTGCTGATCGGCAGCATGTCAGCTCTCCAGCGCTTCGAAAGCGATGGGCATGATCATCGGCGTTGCGCTCCGCGCGATGTCGACCAGGGACTGCGCACGCGCCGCGTCGCCGTATAGCTGGTACGCCAGGACCGATGACGGCAGCGAGACGCCGGTCTCGACGCGGACGATCGGCACGGCATTCGCGGCCTGCTCGGATACGATGAGGACGGCGATCTCGATGAGACGCGAAAGGTATCGGTAAAGATCGACCGCCGCGCCGCCGGCCCTGGAGACGACGCCAAGGGCGGCCTCGCCATGACCGACGATCCGCACGCGCGCGGCCCTGGCCTGAGGGCGTGATGCCCATGCGATACGGGGCGCGGCAACGCACAGCCCGAAGGTACCAAGCACCATGGCGGCGGCCGACGTGTCCGCGTCCGTGAACGATGGCACGGCAAGGATATCGAACGCCGACGGCGAGGCAACGCTTTCGGCGATGACGCGCATAATCGCCAGCGCTTCCGCGGCGAACGCCTGCCCCTCCAGAGCCGTCGCATCCGAAAGACGGTTCGCCAGATCAACCGCATCGAGAGCGTCCGTCACGAGCATGCCGGCGAGCCCGGACAGCCAGGCGGCAATTGCACCACGATCGGCGGCCATCAGAAAAAACCTCCGAAGCCGGCGGACGCGCCGGACAGGTTGGAAAGGACCGCCGTCGTCATGTCGGCGACGCCGAGCATCGAACCGCCCGAGGTGGAGAGCGGGATTGCCGTAAAGTCGAAGGCGATGTACCCGGCGCGATCGCGCGACCGCGAGCGGCGAAAGCCCTCGACATAAGCCATCTGGCCCCGGTCCATCGGCAGAACGAGCCGGCCGGGGCCGGGCGTCTGGGCAGCTTGCGTGAGGAGGATCGCCCGTGCGTCGCTGTCGTCGCCGACAAGATAGGCGGTGACCGAGAAATCCGGGGTGGCCAGTCCCATCTCCTCGAGATAGGTGGTCCGCCCGCCGGCATATTCATGCCGGGCGAGACGCTTGCCGCCGGCGAGGTCTTCCGCCTCGACCCAGAACGAGACGCCGCGGAAGCTCGCCCGGCGAAGGGTCTTTGTCCAGTCACGCATGATGGATCCTCCTAGCGGCCTGCCGTAACCGGCAGACCGGCGCTCGTCGGCATCGAGCGTCCGGTATCGGCATTGACCTTACCGGAGATGCCCGCAACGTTGACACCGAGCTTGACCTGGCTGGCGGTCGCGGCGAATGCCTGCGCCATGGCCGTGCCGATCTGCGGCGCCATGGCCATCATCGCGTCGCGCACGACACTTCCCAGTTCCGTACCCACCGACCCGGCATCCGAACTGAGTTTCGAGATGGCCGCTTGCGCCAAAGCCTCGCCGACGGGCTCGGCCTCTTCCGGGCTGAACAGGCTCTTGATGCCGTCGAGCACCCGCGTCGGCGTCCAGGGCTCCATGCCGGCGTGGCGCGCGGCATAGGATTGCGTCGCGGTTTTTCCAACACCGGAGACGAACGTGGCCTTTCGAGGCGTATAGCCTACGGCGGACCCTGCGAACTCCGCAGGCGCCGAGGGATGAGACCAGTCCGTGCCGCGGCTGTTGATGTAATCGATCTCGGATCGCCGGGCGAGCATGAACGCGGCCATCTGGTCCCGTCCGGATTTCCCGGCGATTGTCGTCGGGCGAGCACGGGGAATAGGTTTCGCATCCGTTCCGCCGCCCGGGAACTCCTTCTCCGGCTTCCAGCCTTGCAGCAACGACGGGCCGAATTCGTACTTCCGCCGGAGCTCGGCATCCTTGAACCCGCCCTCGATGGCAAGCAGGTCCTGGTCGCGCTGGCTAAGGCCGACCTGGTGCCACTGGCTTTCGAGATATCCCATGCCGCGGTTCTTCAAGGCGCGGTCGATCGCGCCCTGCCGGTCCGTTGCGGAGACGATCGCATCGATCGCCGGCGTCACGACCGTCGCCGCCTTCTGCCCGAACCGCTTCATCAGTTCGTCCCAGCTTGCCGACAGCTTGTCGATGCTGGCCTGCGTATCGTCCGTGACACGCTTGAGATCACGTTGCACGGTTCCGTCAACCTCAGCAGAGTTTACGGCATCAATGAACTTCTTGTAGCTGTCAGCACTGGTGATCAGAGACTGCATCCCGAGACGGAATTCCTGATCGGTGAAGAGCAAAGGCAGCTTGGACAGGTCTCCGTCGATGGCTTCTTTCGACAGCCGGACGAAAGCGGAAACTGCATCTTCCCCATTCTTCTTTGCCGCTTCGAGTTCACGCCGAAGGTCGATGCCGAACTTGCCGAACTTTTTGGCCGTGTCCTCGGTGAACATCTTGCCGAATATGTTCTGCGCCTGCGTCGCTGCAGCGGAGGCCGAGCCGGTGTCTTCGCGGATGGTCTGCAACATTGCGATCAGCTGACGCAACCCTTCCTCGCCCGTATAGCCGAGGGAAGCGAAAGAGTTGGCAAGCTCCGGAATGTAGGTTGCCATATCCTTGAGTTCGAACTGGCCCGCCTTGCCGCCCGCAACCATGATGTCGAAGGCACGCTGCATCTCGCCAGCCTCGATTTTCAACGCGGATGCCGCCTTCACGGCGGTGTTGGCGATATCTTGTGTGGCAGAACCCGAAGCCTGTGCCGTTGCAAGCACGGACGGCAGGAAGTCCATGGCCTCTTTAAGGGAAAGCCCCGCGGACACCAGTGTATCGACGGCGTCAATCGCACTCTCCAACGGAAGCGCGATCTCCTTCGAGACCATCTGCATCCGGCGGAACGCCTCTTCCGTTTCGTTGGCGCTGGCGCCAGCCGTGATGCCGATACGCGTCATCTGGCGCTCGACCGCGGCGAAGTCCTTGACAGCGCCGGCTGTGAACGCACCGACGGCCGCCGGCGCCAGATAGCGCGACATGATCGTCATGGTGGACGCCGTCGTCCGGCCAAGCCTGCCTTGCTGCGCGTTCAGCGCGGCAGCCTGCCGGTTGACCTGCTGGAGACGGCCGGCAAACTGCTGCAGGACGCGTCCGGAGCCGTCGACGGCGGATATCCTGAGGCGTGCCTCGACTTCGCGTGTCACGATTGGCGCTCCTTCATCCGAACGAGCCGATCAAACCAGTAGTGAATCTGTCGCAGCGACATGACCTCTATTCGTCCTGCGTCCCAGCCGAAACGGAAGACGAGGAGGTCGGCGAGTTCGTCGGCGCCGGCGCATCCTGAAAAAAACCGATCACCGCCCGTGCCAGGGTGCGACTGTCCTTCGCATTGAGCTGGGCAAGGTTCTCGGCTGTCGGGTTGACCGCGAGGCGCTCGACATACTCGTTGATGACGTCGGGCAGGGTAATGAGGATCGGTTGTCCGTTGGTGCCCGGCTGCCATTGCTGCGGCTCACCGAGACCGTCGATATAGATTTCCTTGTAGGTCGGCTCGCGCAATTCGATCGACGAGAACTTCCCGTCATGGCCATCGTAGGACCGGGAAAGCGGGACGGTAGTTCGTGCCACGGCTCAGTCCTCCGTCTTCCGGTACGCCTCGGCGGCGATGGAGATGCCGGTGACTTCGCCATTGATCCTGTTCTTCGCGGGATCCCCGACGACGAACGCACGGCTGAAGTAGTGCGTCACGCCGGTGCTGTCCTCGATGAAGGTCACGTTGAACCGGTCCGACTGCATCAGCTTGTCATGGTCGAGGCCGCGATCGGCGAAGCTGAACTCAGCGCGCCGGGCCTGCGGCGTCATCGAGCGGTCGACTGTGCCGTCCTGGTTGGTGATCGCCTCGGCGGAAATCCCGGCCGTGTTCATGGAGAGCGTGCCGCGCAGCGGGATCAGTTCACCGGTGGAAAGCCGCATGCGAATGACGCCGCCAAAGTCTTTCTTGCCCATGTTTCAGGTTCCTTGTGCTGGCGCCGCTCAGGCGGCGACGGTGTTGATCTGGCTGTTGGCGACGGCGAGGCCCGCGAAGATGTCGAGCGGGTTCACGAAATCGAGCGGCAGGTGGATGTTGACGCGGTTGGGGTTTGCCAGATCCCGCACGACGGTGAGCGCGTCGATCACGGCGTTGGCGTTTTCCAGCACGCCGGACATTTCCAGATAGCTGTGCACCAGCGTCGCCTTGATCTCCTTGACGGTGGTGATGGCGTCGAGGTTGTCGGGATTGTCCGCGGAAAGCGCCTTGTTCGAGTGTTCGGCGGCGAGATCGGCCCGGAACTTCTTCAGCGCATACATCAGCTGGTAGGGTCGCTGGACATCGCGGAAGGTCGTGTCGGGCGCACCGTTCGTGGTCTGCTGCTGGGTGATGAGCTTGTCGATCATGACCTCGCCCGTGCGCGAGACCTTCCACGTCGAAACTCCGTTTTTCAGGAAAGCATCGCGCGTCGCATATTCGGGCCAATAGGCGCGGTCCCGCGGCGCAGTGATGCCCTCCACGACAAGGCCGGTCTGGTTGCGCGAGACGTCGCCGTTCGATCCGCCGCCGAGCCAGGGCGCGACGCGCGCCACCACGCCGGCGAGGAATTCGTAATCCGGCTCGGCATTGCCACCGGCCGCGAAGCGCGGAATGAGGGTCATGTGCCAGTCATCCCGCGCAAGGCCGGCCGTGGTCAGGTCGGACGTCGTTCCCGACCGCGTATAGAAGAAGTGCCCGTAGAGCTGCTGGGCATAGGACCAGCGGCCGGACGTATTGCTGAGGAAGCCGGCCACCTTCGTGAGATTGTCGGCGTCGCCGAAGGCCGAGATCATCGTCTCGAAGGGATCGTCCCCCATGGCGGCGAGCACCGGTGCGAGATCCGGGAGGCCGGCGCCGGCCGTTGCCGTCGCGAAGGTCAGCCGGCCGGTGAAGGCGTTGTTGCCATCGGAAACCGGGATATGGAAATCGTGCGCGGCGGCGTAGGTGCCTTTGTGCCGGGCGGTGACCTCGACGACGGCAGGGTCGCCCCCGTCGATGGCGGCGGTATAGGGCAGCGACTGTTTCGTGAGGCGGTCGTAGAACCCGTTGATCGCAACGACGAGGGCGGAGGCCACGTTCGCCGCCGTGGCGCCTGCCGCGATCTCGATCGAGAAGGTGCGGCCGGCGATCGACAGAATGCCCTGGCCACCGGTTGCCGGCGGCGCGGCGCAGGTGATGGTGCGCACCTCCGCCGTTCCGGTATCGGCGACATTGGCAAGCCAGATTTCCTGCGCGGGCGCATTGCGGCGGGCCGTGAGGAACATGCCCTCGAGCATGGAACCCGCGCCGGCGAGGATGCGCGCATCCATGGCGGAGGAACACGCGGCAATGGAGCCGGCGGCGAGCGCCGCCGCGGCAAGGCCGTGGCCGATGAGGATCACGCGGCTCTCGTTTTCGAACTGCCCGCCGGAGGTGACGTCGAAGGCGAGGATCGGGGCCGTCAGGTTGCCCGGGATATTGCTGGTCATGCGTCGTCTCCTGCGGGTTTCTTGCCCTTGCGGGGGGTGTGGGGGACTTTGACGAGATCGCCGTCACGGACGAGCCGCGCGACATAGGGATTGGAGAAATCGGCAGGCAGGCCGCTGACCGGCCAGTCTTCGTTGCCACCAGGCAGCATGACGCGCCGACCGTCGGCCGGCCGATAAAGGTCTTTCATGGCGATGTCCTTTGCTTAATTCTGCGGAAGGCCCTCGCCCGAAACGCCAAGGTTCGTTTCGAACCGTGCGACCTCGAGGTCGGGAAGCGACTGCGGCGCGAACGCCGCCGCAAGGATAAGGAGCTGCTGTCGCGCGTAGGAATTTGCGGGAAGGTCCACCAGGAGAGAACGGATCGGCTCCGGCAGCTCCCCGGCCGGTACGTTGAAGTCGTCGTCGTCGCAAAGCACCGTAACGCGCGTCGTCTGGCTCTGCAGGCGAAGGCCCAGCTCCGGCACCACAAGCGTCTTCGTTTCGATCCTCTCGACCAAATTGACGAAGCGCCGGAAGAATGACCGCCCGGAAGGTGCGTGCTCGATCAGGTAGCGCACCTGGGATGTCAGGGCGGCGAGCACCAGCCGGGCAAGCGGATCGTTCTCCGCAAGCGGCGTCGTGTCCGCGTCACCCTCCAGCACCGACAATTCCGTGACGATGTCGAGGACGGCGCGCGCCTCGCGATCCGACGCATCAGAGAGCGGGCCGCGCAGATTGGCGGAGCTTTCGACCGTGTAGACCGCGACCGTCGGCGTGAACGCGCGCGATGCGTCAAGCTCGGCGCCGCGCGCGGCCCGGCTGTCAAAGATGCTCCCGCCCGCGAGCGTCGGAAAACCCTCGCCCGTGACGATCGCGGACGTCGGGCAGATGGTCTCGATCAAGGCCAGCCGGGCGGCTTCTGCGAAGAGCATCGGTCAGTTCCTGTTCATATACCAGGCGCGGCGAGCGGTGCCATCGGTCGCATCCGCCATGATCCGCCACGTCACGCCGCCAACGACGACATGGTCATCCCTCCGGGGCAGCCAGGGCCAACCCGTCACGAGCGCCGTCAGCACGGCGTCGTAGTAAGGGTTGGCCTTGCCGGCAGCCGGATCGCTGGATCGATGCCGCGCCATCAGGTCGCCCGACGGCTGCTCATCGAGCGAGCCAAGGAAATCGAACGCCTCGCGGCTGGCGTCGTCCTGCCGCCCGTGGTTGACCCCGATGCCGCCGGTACGCGGCACCAGCCTGCAGGAATCGGTGTCGAAATACCCCGCGACAAGGCTGTCGGTTGTCGCGAGGTCATCTTTCCAGGACATGGCTACTTCTCTGCCTTTGCCGGCTTCGAAGGTGTGGCCTTGTCGGTCTTCGGTTCGTCGCCATTGACTTCGATGTTGACGAACTCGTGCGTTCCGGCGGTCACCCCGTCGGTCGCGGGTCCATGGCGAAGCGTTTCCACTTCGCCGGTCGTCTTGTTGCGTACCTGCATCGGGCTATCCTCAGTTGCTGGTGGTGAGCTTCACGAGAAGCGCCGGCCGCTTGACCATCGGCAGCGGGTTCGACTGGCTGTGGATTTTCACCCAGCGCTGGAACTCGGGATCGACGGCCTGGCGGACATAGATTTCCTCGCCGAGGGTGTTGACCGTGTCGATGAAATCGGCCGGGCCCCAGTAGGTCGTGAAGGTGTCCGTCGTGCCCATGGGGATGGCGATTGCTTCGTTCGCCGGGATGAAGCGACGCGTGCCGTAGGTCCCGTCTTCCTGGAGGAAGTTCGCCGCGCCTCGGTATTCCTCGAAGGTGACGCCGCGGTGGACGAACTTCTTGCGGACGTTCTCGCGCAGGACGTTGTAGAGGCCGTCGTAGTATTTCCAGGCATCCTTGATGGTGGCGTGGCCGACGAGTTTGGCAAACCACTCCGGGGATGCGAGGACATGCACGCCGTCCATCACCTCGCCCTTGAGGTTGTCCTCCATGTAAGCGACGACCTCGTCGATCTTGGCGCCGACATCCGTGTTGGCCGTCCCAAGCACGAAGTCGATCTCCTTCTGCGTTACGCCGAAGGACGTGAACAGGTTGAGCAGCGAGGAGCCGTCGCTGTCGAGGATCTCGCCGCGCAGGGCGCTCATGCGCATGTGCTCCAGCGTGATCGCATGCTTGCGCCGCATGACGATCTGTTTCCGGTTGACCAGCGTCTCGACTGATTCCAGGACACCCTCCTGCCCGACGCGCGCGATGATGTTCTGCACGTCGTCGGCGCGCACGAAATCGTCGTGCGGAATGTGGAAGCAGGCAAACTGCTTGGCGTTCCGCTTTTCCGGCATGCCGAGCGAGGACGGCGCGCCGCGTTCGCGGGTCGGCAGGAGGTTGAGCGTGCCGTTTTCGAACTGCACCGCCACCGTCGTGGTCGGGATCGGCTCGTTGGCGAACAGCCCGAGATCGCGAATGCGGCCATAGTCGTTCGGCACGATGTTGATGGCCTGCGTCAGCGATGTGGAGCTGAAGGCGGCATTGCCGAAGATATCTACGATGCTCAGCATGGCTTACGCTCCTTCGCGTACGAGGATGGGGGGATTGAGCGCACGCAGCGCGTTCTGCACCGCGAGCCGCTCCGGCGCCGTGTTGACGTCGGCGCCATAGACGAGGCCCTGCTGGACGACGATGGCGTCGCGCGCGATGATCACCGCCGAGACGTCCGCCGTGGATGCATCGACAGCGTCGAGGAGAATGCCGGCGGCGTTCTGCGAGCCGTCTGCTGCAGCGACGGTGACGGGCGTGTACTTTCCCGATGCCGTGATCTTGCCGAGGACAGTGCCGGAGACGAGCTTGCCGGCGCCGCTGACGACGATCACTTCCTCGCGCGAGTAGCCGGACGTGTGGCTTTCCGCCTTCAGCCAGTCGCTGGCATAGCGGCCTTCATTGATCGTGGGCATTATACGGCCTCCTTGCCGAGTAGTTTGCGCATGTTGGCGACGAGGGATCCGCTCGCCTGCGGCTGTTGCGTCTTGGTCTTCCCGCCGAGGCCGGCGCCGGCGATGCGGCTGGCCTCGTAGGTCTTCGGATCCGGCGTATCGTCATCAGCGGCCGGTTCGTCCGCGGCGGCGGCTCCCTGCGGCGCCGTGGCGAGAATCTTGACGGCGGCATCGGCGGCCATGTCGGTTTCGTACGCCAGGTGCTCGGCCTGCTGTTCGCGGCCGTTCGCCTCGGGAGAGGTCATGATTGCCTTGATCCGGGCAGCGGCATCGGCTTTTGCCTGGGCTACGGCGGCGGTCATTTCGTCCGCCTTCGTTTTTTCCGTCATGGATGTCTCCTGTGGTTGACGGGTGGAAGCGGCGGACGGCGCCGCCTTTCGGTCAGCCGGGGCGGCGGACCAATCCTTTTTCACGGCAAGCGCGGTCAGGCGCTTCGGCGCGTGCGCATAGAGGCGATAGTCGAAAGCCGCGACAGCGAGTGCCTTCGCCTCGGTGGTTTCGTCCGCGAAACCTTCCGCGACGGCCTGCTCGGGCGTGAGCCAGCGCTCATCCTTCATGATCTCGCGGCATTCCTCGGCGGTCTTCCCCGACTTCTGCGCATAGACGCGCGCATAGGCCGTCGCGAGCGCCTCGAGACCTTCGATCGTCTTCGAATGGTCGTCGCTGGTCCCGAACGTGTATCCGCTCGGATCGTGGATCATCATGACCGCGCCGGCCGACATGGTGACCGTCGCGCCCGCCATTGCGATGAGCGAGGCAGCGGATGCCGCAATGCCCTCGATCACGACGTCGGTGACACCCTTGCGGGCCGACAACAGCGCATGGATGGCGGCGCCTTCCGTTGCGACGCCGCCACCCGAATTGATATGGACCGTCAGGTCATCACCGTCGTCGATCGATGCGAGGGCAACGACGACGTCGGACGAGGTGAAGCCATCCGAAAAATAGTAGTCGCCGACATAGCCGGAGAGCCGAAGCTTTCCGTCTTCAAGAATGGCAGCCATGATGTGATCCTCAGTAAGGGCGGTACCGGGCGCTGATCGCGTAGCGCGTCCGCTTTGGTGTTGAACCAAGGCTGGCCTCGCAGGCAGCCTTGGCATCGGCAATCATCGCGTCGAGATCGGCCATCTTCGACCCGGATGAAAATCGCGTCCGGCGGGTCGTGACGGGAGAGCGGATCTCGATTTCCTCGACCACGCCGCCTGTTGCGAGACGTACCCGATAGGCCTGGAGTGCCCGGCACAATGCGCAGGGGTCGTTCACATCGACCGGCGTACCGGCGATGATGACGATGTTCGGCTGCAGGGGCTCGCTCATGCCTTCGTCCTCGCCGGCTCACGATCGCCCTCGACAGCGCCGCCCTCAGGACCGCCACCCCCGCGCACACGCTCGAACGGATTGGGGAGGCCCATGCCGGTAATCGCCTTCAGCTCGCGCTCGCGCTGCGCGGCGGTCTCTTCCCAGTCGCGACCGTACTCGGCGCATTCGTCCGCCAGCGAGGAAACGCCGGTTTCCAGTCGCACCTTCGCCGCATTGGCGCTTTTGTAGTCATCGGCAGACGGCTTTGCCGGGCCCTGCCATTCCGCCCAGCAGACCTTGTCGCGGTTCGCGGCAAAGGCGCGGTATCCACCTTTGAAGGGGATGGCGCCCGTAGCAACCTTCTCGTCGAGAAACGCCTCGTAAACCGCCTGGCAGAAGGGAGCGGGAATACGCTCGCGGCGGCGGGTGGCGATCGGGTGGATCGTCGCCGTTGCCATGCGCACCGAGGAATAGCTGGCCTCGGTAAAATCCATCGAGAAGCTCTCGATTGTCACGCCCAGGCGACGGGCCATTTCCCGTTGGAGGTTCTTGTTGAACGGAAGGTAGTTTCCGCCGGGCGTGCCCGCCGTCTTGAAATCCAGCTCTTCCCCAGGCCCGAGATGACCGATGCGCGCCGTGTCCGCGAGATTGATCCCGCCGGATTTGAGGGCTTCGAACCGGGCGCCCCACACGTCGATGAAATCCTGGGCAAGCTGGTCGATCCCTTCGACCTTGCCAACGCCGGTATCGGCAAGCGTCTGGATAGCCTGGAAGGCCTCTTCGCTCGGCTCCGGGCTCTTGATGACGGCGGCAAAGATCGTCTGCAGGAGAGCGGTGGCGAGCGTCGCATCCGCCAACTGGTCGCTCTGCGCGATGACCTTCAGGATGGGCGCCATGATGGAGATGCCGCGCGGACTATCCGGATTGTCCCCGCGGTCGAGAACATGGACGACCTGCGCCAGCCCGTTCGGCAACAGGAAGGCAAGGTCATGGTCGACATCCATGCCGCCTTCGCGGCGCTTGAACCTGCAATGCGTCGGGCGCCCGATCGCGTCGTGGAAGATGCCGCCTTCGAGACCCTCGAATTCGCGGGTGATATGCGGCACGCGATGCGGCGCGACGATGTTGACCTTCGTACCGGTCTGGACGCCATAGGCCCGGCGCATGCGTTCGTCGAAATACGAGATGACGCCGAAGCCCTCGCCGCCGCCGATATAGTACCGCATCAGGCCGTCGCACATTTCCGCGATCGTCGCCTTGCCCGCGAGATCGCATTCACGCGGATTCCACGACCAGCGTCGCCACTCCGCCTCGACGACCTTGCACCATTCCGACCGCTCCTGATCGGTATATCCGAGCTTGGCAAAATCCGGCCGGGCGTTCAGCTTCAGCTCGGTTCCGATCGTGTCGACGATCATCTGGTCGCATGCGCCGGCGATCCAGCCGGAATTCTGCATGAAGTCGAACGCCAGTGCCGACGCGCGCAACGCCGCTTCCCGCACGTCGTGCCGGCCGTCCCGGCGAACGGCGTGACGCAGGGACAGGACGCCGGTGCGATCCCGATTGAGGTAACGCATCTCCGCCGGGCGAGCCGCTGGCTTCGGAGCACCCAGCGATGTCGCGACGGATCGCCCGGCGGGGATCCTGACCTTTGGCTTCGGTGTATCCATTCCAGAGCTACTTTCTGTAGGCTGCCCACTGCACATTGCGGCGCGCGGGCTTCTTTTCCGCTGGTGGGGCGGGAGCGAGGGGCGCAGCCGCGGCAATGCGTTCTGGGGCCGACGACAGGAGATCGACGTCCACGGCGGGTTCGTACACTGCGCGGAGCCGAGCCCAATCGGCGGGCGACATGCGCGAAAGGCCAATGTGCTCGGCCATGGCCATCGCGTAGATGCGGCAATCGAGCCAGTGGTTATCCACCCGGCGCGGCTTCCATTCCTCGAACAGTTTCCCGCGGATCAGCTTCTGCTCGAAATATTCGGCCGTGATCTGCTGGAAGAACTCCTCGCCGAGCTCCTTGTGGAAGTGGCAATAGCCCGGTGGGTCGCAAGGCTCGCCGGCGGCCAGGCCGGTCTTGTGCAGGTTGCCGTAAAACTCCGCCTTCAGCGACCAGGTGCCGACCGGCCATGACATCGTCGAGCCGTACCGTTTGCGCTTGCCCTTCTTCGTCACCGACTTGCGCTGCGGCTGGCTGATCGCCGGACGACCCCGGCCGGGCTCGCCTTTGACCGCATAGGTGTTCGGCCGACGTCGGCACCATTCGAGCACCTGGTTGGTACGATAGCCCGAATCCACCCCGAGCGCATCGAGCGTGCGCAGGACGCCATGGGCGTCGGGAAACTCGCGCGACGTGAACTCGTCGAGAAGAATCCACGCGCCGGCCTGCGGATTGTCGGTTTCGCCCGGCAGGTACGCGGCCGCGACGGTCCAGCTCTGGCGATCCTGGCCGAATGCGACGAGTTCTACGTAAATACCGTGGCCCTGGACGTCCGCACCTCCGACGAACAGGAGGCCGCCTGCGGGGATCGTCTCCGGCTGGTAGTCTTCACGCCGCTCCATCAGGCGAACGTGGTCGGGCGCATTTCCCTTCATCTGGTAGGCCAGCGCCAGCACCAGGTTGCTGTAATCCTTCGCACCGGACTCGCCCTTGCCCTCCGACGATATCCGGTCCTCGGCAATCGCCTCATAGGACATCATCAGCGACATGAACGCATCGACATGAAAGCCCGGATGACGATCAGGCCCGGCCAGCGTCGGGATATAGCGACCCGCGCGAACGCAGGTCACGCGCTCCATTTCGGAGATGAGGTGCCCGCAATGGACGCACCGCATCGTCGTGCGGTGCGGATGAGCCCGGTCGATGACGAGGTTCTGATCGTATTGAACCTGCTCGAAAGCGCATTCCGGGCATTTGATGTGCCAGAACCTCTGGTCCGATCGACGAAAGGATCTGTCGATACGGCAGTGGCCGGGCCCTTCCCCGAGCGCATCGCCGCTGTCGAGTTCGGGCGTCGAAAGCTCGAGGATCTTGTAGGTCTTCTGCCGGCGGAATGCCGTGAAGCGGCCGAAGAACAACGTCTCCGGATCCGAACCGTCCGGGAAGAATTCCCACTTCGACACCTCGTCCTTTACGCCATAGCGGACCGTCTTACCCGACAGATCCTTCTTCGTGTTGGCGTTGCCGAGATAGATGAAGGTGTCCTGCCCTACCTTCTTGGTGTAGGTCGTCGAGCCGGTGGCGTCGATGACGCGCTTTTCGGTTTTCTCCTGCCATGTATCGATCAGCGGCTGCAGCTTGCCGCTGTTGAGGTCCTGCAAAAGGTCGATGCCCGGCGCCGCATAGAGCGCATTGTCCGGGCACATCTCCGCAATGTAGAGCATCCACGCCAGGGCAAGGATGGAAACGCCGGTCTGCTGCGCCTTGCGCACTGTCACGAGATTGCACGGGTGCTCCTGGCTCAGGCACTCCGCGATTTCCAGAAGGTACGGCGCATCCTCCGCGGACCAGAACTCGCCCTTGCGGGAGCCATCGACCAGCACGATGTTCGACGCAAGCCAGGCCGGAAACGGCATCGGCGGCGTCGGCCGGATCGAGACCGCCAGCGCTCGTGCTACGATACCAAGCGCACCAGGGTGAGCGTTCACGCGTCCTCGTCCTCGATCAGTTCGTCGGTCGTGTCGGCAGCCTCGGCGACGAGCTCGAGGCGGCTTGCGATTTCGTTGCCGATCTCGAATGCCACCTGGCGAAGCAGGACGCGGACCCCGTGGACGCCCTCTTTGGAAACCGCCATCGCAACGTCGTCGGCCTTGTTTTGCAGGCGGCGGATGATGTTCTGAATCTCGCGGCCGGCTACGCGCTGCGCTTCCTCGACCTTGTCACGGCGAAGCAGCCGCCCGACTTCCTCCTGATGCCGGATGCGCTCTCGCGCCACCTTCAACCATTCGGACTGGCGCCGCGCCTCGTCGAATGTCTCACCGGGTTCTACCGTCGCCGACATCGCCGAGGTGATCGAGCGGATTGGCGCGGTCGCCTTGGCCGGGTTCACGAACCGCTGGCGATGATGGTCATAATGCGCCAGCGAGATCAGCATCACCCGGCCCTGGCCGTCTCGCTCGACCGGCGTGTCGGGCTTGTCCTCGATCAGCTTCTTCGCCGCTTTGGAGACCGCCGCCTTCGAGACGCCGTCGCGTTCGGCAATCTGCGAGATCGACCACATGACCAGCGTTTCGTCAGCCATGGCTCCACCTATTAACCGTTGATCGCGTCAACCGCGCTGCGTTAACCGCGTTAACCCCGTCAACCCAATAATTCCGTGGGAAAATCGGACAGGTTTCGGGGGTCGCCCCGGCCCGTGGGAGGGGCGGAAGATTCTACGGTCCCTGAATCGGGGGGGGTAGGGTCAGCCCGGAAGGAGGCGTTCCAGCTCGTGCAGGACACGAGGCAGGAGATGATCCTGGATGACCTCAGCGAGCACCGGAAGGAACTCATCGGGATTGTTCGTGACATCGTGCGCCGGATTGGCGCCGAAGAGTTCGCGGATCGGCAGGCGGGCCGCGCCCTCCCTGATCATCACCCCGCGGTGACCGCTCGCCATGTTGGCGAGGAACGCCGAACGATAGGAGCCGCGATTGCGCACACTGACACCTGTCGAGGTCTGGCGCGCACCGAGCTTGGCAAGCGGCACCCATCCCGACCGCATGACCATTTCGATCGAATGCCCGCCCGCATTGAGGTACGCGGTCGTAAGCGCGCGCACCATGCCGACCGGAATGTCGGTGCGCTCGCTCGACCGGCGAACGATGCGCGTGCGCGCCATGTCACGCATGCGGCTCATCGCCCGCGCGAAGGCTTTGGTCTTGATATCGCCCGGCAGCCGCGCAATCGCTCTGCCGAGGATATCGAATTCGGATGCGTCGAAGTGAAGTTCGGTCGCCATATCCGTAGACATGTGAAAGGCGACCTCTCGGCCGCCTGTGTTTCATCTGAGCATAGCTGTCGCACTGGCCCTGAATCGATGCCTCTCGCGTGAGGCTGTCAGGGTTGGGGCTGACCGGTGTACCGACCTCGGGATTGCTCCCCGCGTGCTAGGCGTTCTCAGAGGCTCACTTCAGGATCATCAGCTCATCCAGTACAAGATGACTCTCACATTTTCCTGATAAGCGCAAGCGGCACGGAGGCAGGCACATCGCCTCCCATGAACGCGATCGCGACCACAACATCACCACGCCCCTTGCGGTTCGGTGTGACGACAATCGCCTTCTGGCCTGCAAAGGGGCCGGCCACGATGAAGACCGGCTCGCCCTGGACTAGGGTGATGTCCACCGGACGCTCCCAGTCATATACGCCCGCCTCTGCCAATCCGTTGAAGCGCCACACTTCCTTGTCGGACAGACGCACCTGTCGATCGCATCCGCCGAGGATGTCAATGACGTGCTCGATGCCCAGGAATCCGGACAAATAGTCCGAGATCGGAAGCATCTGGGCGAGCACATAGCCGTGGATCACGGGCATCATGGAACCGACGATAATGCGCCCGCGACGACGCAAATCCGGCCCCCGACGCATCGGCACAAGGGTCGCGATATCCATCGCTCCAAGCGCGTTTTCCACAGCCTGCTCGCGGCCGGTCCTTACTCGAATCGCAAACCACGGCACTTTCCCTGCGCTGATTCGGCAATTGATGGTGGCAAGAGCACCCTCATCGAGCCTCGCTTCGCTGATACGACGCATGCGATCGGCGAAGCGCTCGCCGGAACGTTTCGCTATCGGTTGTCCGATAAGACCGTCATGCTGCATGTTCATCGCCCCGTACCTCTCGCACCTGTGCCGCAAATTCTTCCAATGCCGACCAGACCGCCGCGTCTGGGTCCGCCTCCCATCCATCCGGAACAGGTGGGAAATGCACCCATTCCGGCGGTCGCGTATTGTCTATGAACGGCCAGCCCCGGCGCTCGTGCTCGCGGCGCCAAGCCGCATAGAGGTCTCCGTCGCGATGCGCCGGCCGGAAGCTCTCAGCCAACGGCATCAGTTCCGGTCGGCACGGATACCCCTTCATGTCCGCAGCGCGCTCATGCATGGTGTTCACCAGCGTCCAGCCGCTACGGCGGATTTTCTCCCTGTAAAGCTCGTCCGCTGTTTTCTGGTTCAGCTGAACCTGACGCTTCTCGAATGTTGTCAGACCGCCGATCACGCCATACGGCTTACGCAGAAGATCTGCGATACGCTCGGCCATCCAGAGCTTGCCGTAGGGCGCGGCGAGCTTTGTCACGGCCGTCTTCGCCCCGGCCTGCTGATCGAGAGATATCGGGATATCCTGCCAGAGCTTTTCGCGAAGATACGTCGATGGTGCGGGAACATGGCTCTTTTTCTGCCGCTTCAGAGCCGCAAGCCACGCAGGCAGCTGGGCCAATGCCTCGCTGCGTTCCGCCTGCGTCAAGGTCAACCACGGACCCTTCGCCGGCTCTTTGGGCATGCCATCAAAGTCCGGCCAATTCTTCACCAACCGCCAGAACGCCCGCTCGATCGACGCCGGCGTTTCGGCATGCACTTCCGTCTGCGCCTCCTGCTTGCCTTCCTGCCTATCGCGCCCGCCCTCTCTCTCCTTACTGGTTCCCTTTACTGGTTCCCTTACAGGGTTACTGTCCAGATTCTGGACATGGCTTTTGCCGTTTTCTGGACTCGGCTCGGGCCGATTTCTGGACACGGGGCCGTGTCCAGAATCTGGACCCGGCTTTTCCTCGGTTTTCGCCGGAAAATCAGGTTCGAACGGGAAGCGGTAGCGCGTGCGGTCCATCCGGTTCGATCCCTTCTCGCGGCGCTGCTCGCGCACGATGAGACCCATATCTTCAAGTTCCTTCAGGTAGACGTTGAGCGTCGAGCGCGGCACCTCGCAATCCGCTGCCAGCGTATCCTGGCTGGGAAAGCACCCGTTGTCGGGATGGTAGCGGTCGCACAGGTTCCACAGCACGACCTTGAGGGCCGGCTTGATACCGCGCTGCTTGATTGCCCAGTTGGTGGCATCGTGGCTCATTGCACAGCCACCTGAACATGTGAATTCCGCACAAATACAAAGGCACTCGGCGCACGCGGAGATTGTTTTTTCACGCCGTAGTGGGCAGGGTGCCGCCAATTCTGAAGCTGTAAGAGCGGGGGCTCGCCGTGAACTACGAGACGTTTAAGGTCATCAACAAGGGGATTTCCACGTCGGTTCGCCCCGAGCAAAGTCTGACTGATAAAGCTCACTTGAGAAGGTCCGTTGCGGCGGCTCTCGCGAGACTTCCGGAGGAATCGCGCGTTGAACTTGATAGCTTCGCAACCGTCGTATTTCGCGCCGTGATCGGGGAAGGCCCAAACCCTCCTCGAATAAAGGGGCCGCCGCCCTTGATGGCTCCTGAAGTCACAGCACTCGACTCCTGGATGGATATGGCGGGTATCGAGGATATCGTTGCTGTTCTCGCTGGCATTATATGCGAAATGACCGTCCAGCAGCTCAACAGCATTAGCGCCGCCACGCCGCTCACCGTAGCGGCGGAGATCGGTAGCTACACGTCCTTGCGCACATTTGCGGAAATAGAAGCGCGTTCGGAACACGCCATCGAGGAGATGAAGGCTTTCTGTCGGAGCGGCATGGATGAGGTGATGAAGGACTTCACAAAGCGCGTAGAGGCGCAAATACCCCTGGTAGAAAATGCAGCTGGACGGATCGAAGCACAGGTCAGCGCGTCCAAGGATAATGTTATACAATCGCAAACCGAGAACCAGAAAGCTCTCAGCGATCTGAACGTGACGAGAGAGAAAATGCGGGCGGTCATGGCGAGCCTTGATGAGCGGGCGAAGGGTTGGGAGGACCGGGCTGATGCTGTCGAGAAGCAAGCCAAGGAGACGGAAGCGCTCGCCGCCAAGATAGACGAAAATCTCGGAACCCTGTCCGTCAAGCGCCTGTGGGACGCGCGTGCAAAAACCAGCAACCGGGCCTTCTGGATATCCGCAGGCCTGATCGCGATTTTTCTTTTGGTTCTGCCCGGCCTCGCACTGTTCAATCTCGATACCGTGTTGAGCGCGCTCAAGCACATCGGAGACGTCGCCACAGCGGATCTCCCCGCCAATGCATCCACCGTGCAGCAAACCGTCTCCGCTGTCAGCCGGTTGGTCATCATAACCGTTCCACTGGCACTCTATTTTTGGATTGTCCGGCTCCTCGTCCGCTTCAATCTGCACTCCCTTGCCCTTATGGAAGACGCCCGGCAGCGGCACACGATGATGGACACCTATTTCCATCTGATTGGCCGGCAGGCAGCCGTGCGGGAGGACCGCGCCCTTATCCTGAACGCGCTGTTCCGCCCGACGCCGGGCCATAATTCGGATAGCGTGGATCCGCCGAATTTCACCGAGCTGCTGGACAAGGCAATCGGCAAGAGCTGATCCGCGCGACAATTTGCATGCACTCGCGGAGTGACTGACAAGAAGCACGTCCGCGCTCATACCGTCTCGCTTTCCGGCGTCGCCGCCTCATAACCCCATGCGTGCCAGCCAGGGCGTGGCGCGCGGCAGAACAGCTCCAGCCGCGGCATGTCCGGGTAGAGGCGTTCGATCTGTTCGGCGAACCAGTCCGGTTTGGCGCTGTGGCGCCCCTTGCGTTCGCGGTGGATGGTTTCCGGCTGGGTGCCGGGCAGCGGCGCGACGGGTTGTCCCCGCTTGCCGATCAGCAGGAGTTCGTGCCGATCGCGGCCCCAATAGCCCGTGCCGGCGATCTCCTTGTCCCAGATCCAATGGTGGACGTAGGAGAAACCCCACGCCGCCATGACGCGAAACGCGTCCGGCAGCATGGGGTTGCTGGCCCAGAGGAAGAGCACGGCGTCGCGCTTGGCCGGATCGCCGATCTCATCGAACAGCGCGCAGATATCGTCCGTCGGCATGGTGGGATAATGGTTCTCGGCGCTCTTCTCGCGGCCCGTCACCTCGCTGCGCACGCCGAACTGCCAGGGCGGGTCGGCATAGATGACCGGGTATTTCGTCTCGACGCGCCCGACCGTCGGCTGACCGCGATCGACCACATGCGCCATGTGGGTGAGGCGCACGGCGTGGCGGAGTTTCGCCCGTTTCTCGCGGATCTCCTTCGCGCGCTGAACGATCTGCTTTTCCTCGAGGCGGAGCACCTCCTCCTGTGCCTCGCGCTCAAGGAAGCTGATGGCCTCGCCGGCATTGACCGACAGCCGACCGTCGCGGATCGCGTCGGAAAGCTGCTCGATGCCATGGTCGCGCACGCGCTTGGCCGCCTTTACGGCTCGCTCGGAAATCGAGAGGCGACGACCGGCCTCGCGGGCGTGCAAATTTGCATCCCCGGCTGTCGTCTGGTTGATACCGCGTTCCCAATCGACGATGCGCGCCGCCACCATCGCCCGCTGGCTTTCGGAAAGATGCCGCCGGTGCAGGTTGAGCGACAGGACGAAGCCGAGCGGATCCTTGCCCTCGTAGTCCTTCGTCCATGCGTCGATTCCGATGAGCGCGCAGGCCGCCTCGCGGTTTCGACCGTCGAGAATATGGCCGTCGAGCAGCCAGACAGGCTCCTCCTGTCCGCGCGCCGCGATGTCGTCCGCCAGGCGCTGCAGTTCGTCCTCGGCGAACATCGGGAAGAGCGCCGCCAGAGGATGATGCGGCAGTCGCGCCGGCGGCCCGCCGGCGGGCTTCTCCGGTTCGGCGCCATGGAGGTCGGCAGGAACGAGGCTCAACGCGCCGGCAAGATCGGTCGGATACCACAGGCAACCGTCCTGCGGGTCGCGGCGCAGATACCCTTTCGAATTCAGCGCGCGGCATTTGATGAGGTCGCGCTGTTCCTGCGAATGGAAAGAGCCGCCCACGAGGGCGGCGGTGAGGATCCTGGTCTGGTCTGGACTGAGGGCCATCAGTGCGCCCTCATCAGCCTGAGGCAGTATTCCCGCCCCTTGACGGTGATGTGCCATCGGTCAATGGCGCCGCGCACCGGCACCAAATATCCGGCGGCGCAGGCCTCGCGGAAGCGAACGCCGCACCCGAGGACGACGCCCTGGGGGTCGGCGTGAGCGTCGCGGACGACCTTGCGGGCCGCGTCGGAAAGCTTCTCGATGACCATCATCAGTGGTTCCCCGGTCTCTTCAACTGGTTGCGGACGGTGGCGAGCGAGGCGATCAGCCCGGAAACAGCGCGCGTGTCGGACACGCCGCTATCGACCGCCTTGATGGCGGAGGCGGTGAGCAGGACGGAAAGGGCCTTGAGGTCCTCTTCCGGCAGGACGGCCTCGATCCGGCGAATGGTCTCTTCGGAATCGGAATAGTCGTACGCCGCCATCACAGCACCGCGTCGAGCTGTGCAAGGATCTGCTTGGCGGCGACGATCTTGCTGCGGATGGCGACGCGTTCGGCCGCGTCGATATGGTCGTCGCCCTCGATCGCGCGCGCGACCTCGCGCACCACGTCGTCGAGCACGCCATCCAGTTTCAGGATGGCGCTCGCCGTGACGCTGCCGAACCCCGTCGGCCGCTCCGCCTTTACCAGCCGGTCCATCGCAGTCAGCAAAAACGGATGCGCGCTCTGCCGGTCGAGCCGGACGGCAAGGTCGAGCCGGATGAAGCTCGCCTGCCATTCCTCGCCGGGCGAGGCATATTTGGTAAGGGTCGAGGAACGCACGCCGAGCATGTCGGCCGCCGCGGTGACGCCGCCGACGGCCTCGTAGGCGGAGACGGTCGCGGCCTTGATGATGGACTGGCAGTCGGAAAATGAGCGCACGAAGACACCCCTGAGGTTCGGTCAAGGAAAAAATGGACTGAAAGGATTCCGTGAAGGCGGCGCGGACGCCGTCTAGGGTCGAGCCATCAACTCACGGAGGCCCGCATGCAGGCGAAAAGAAAAACGGCGCCGGAACAGTCCGCCACGCAATACCTTGCAGGACCGCGTTCCGGCGCCAGGTGGTGCGAGCGCGTCGGCCAACCGGCAGGTGGCGGCGTGGATCGCACGATCGTGATGGGGATATCGATAAGCAGCCGATGCGATCGCAAAAGGAGATCGTCATTTGGCGGCCTCCGGCTGCGGCCCGAAGACATCGGGGCGAAGTATGTGGCGAGAGATGCCTGTAAGACGTTCGATCTCGACCGCTCGCTGGTACGGCACCCTACCGCGCTTTCGCCAGTTAGCCACAACGCTCGGATTGCGCAGCCCGAGGGCCGTAGCCGTTTTAGTCAGGCCTCCGAGGTCCGTTACGATACGATCGACGATGTTAGCGTGCGTCTCCATGCCGCTAATTATCACGTAGCGTGAATTTTTTTCAAGCCGTCACATGATAATTCTTTTCACTGCGTGAATGTGCAAGAAATCACCTATGGCAGACGGCGGAAGATCAAATGCGGATATCGCAAGGCGACTTAGCGCACTTATGGCGGCGCTTGGGAAAAAGCAGGTAGAGTTCGCCTCCCTGATCGGGGTAACCCAACCTGCCCTGAACAACTATCTGAAAGGTCTTCGTCGACCGGATATAGACGTGGCAATTTCAATCCAGACACGCACCGGCGTTACTCTGGATTGGATCTATCTTGGTGATCGTTCGGGCCTTCCTGTACGGCTCGCAGCCGAACTGCCGGACCTTTCATCTCCTGGTGCTGAAAAGGCAGGATAGCCGCTGTTTTCACCACGGCCTCCCAATCTTCTCCTAGGCAGAATATAATCTGGCGGACGTACTGGAGAACCTGCAGCGCCTCCCTCTTGTCCTCGGGAAGCTGCGTGTAGATTTGGCACGCCATGCGCTTGATGTGCGGGTCGGCCTGCAGTTTCAGATTTTCAGCCATTTCTGAACCTCTTACGCCGGCTGCATATCGTTGATCTCTTCAGGGCGCTCGGTCCCGTGAAAGCAGATGAGCTTCGGCTCCTCAAAGTCTCCCGTCTCGGGATCGCCTTTGGTGGCGGTGGCGAAGACCATGGGCTTTCGCAACGCCAATCGCTCCGCCATGCGACGTGCATGCTGAACACTGGTTACCTGGACTGGGACGTCAGGCTTTAAGCCGCGCTTCGCCGGTGAAAAGGACTGAACAACGAAAAACTCTGCCATGTTCATGCTCCATTGGCTCTCTGGTTTGGCCTAAACATGACTCGAAAAAGGGAACACAACAAGAACAAATTTAGGAATTCATTCACACCCTCTTTCGGGCACTGTATGTTGCGACTTCCCGTAAAAGGGGTCGCTTCCCCTTGAGTTATGCGCGGGGTAGGCGATCTTGTCATCACCCCTCCAGCCTGGCCCCCTTCACAGGACTTCACGTTGTGTGAATTTTTCGCTTGCCAAGTTCACGCTTCGTGATATTTTTCTCTTCGTTCCTCCCGGACGGGTAGGCCGCCGCTGATCACACCCCCTTCCTCCAGCGCAGCGGCGGCCAACCTCTCCGGATCACCCCTGAACGGAGACCCGCAATGCATCACCCCAGCAAATCCCAGCAGACCCGCATCCGCCAGATGGCCAACGCCATGCGCGAACTCGGCGACGACTGCACTATCGAGCGCCTGATCCGCCTCAAGTTCACACGGCGGGAGATCTCGATCTACGGCACGGACGCCACCGAGATGGCGAACGCCGACTCGGTGCGCGCCGGCAAGCTGGCCGCCTGACCGCCATGGCGCTCACCGATCACGTCTACGATCAGCGCCTCTGCTTTCGCCGTCCGCCTGAGCCGGTGAAGGCCATCCATCACGTTTTCCGCGTCCGCATTGCGGGCGGCATCGAATTCGTCGTCTCGGCCGAAAAGGCCGAGCACGCTCGCCTCCACGTCAAGCGCCGCAACCCCGGCAGACGGATCGTCTCGATCGTCGTCGATGGCGGCAAGGAGTGAATGCCATGGAAGAGCATCCCTACATCCCCCGCGAAAAACCCGTGCTGGAGCGCAGCGCCGACATTGCCA
Organism: Shinella zoogloeoides; assembly: GCF_030733845.1. NCBI lineage: Bacteria > Pseudomonadati > Pseudomonadota > Alphaproteobacteria > Hyphomicrobiales > Rhizobiaceae > Shinella > Shinella zoogloeoides. The sequence goes on along the minus strand of NZ_CP132311.1, from coordinate 121,928 downwards.
GCGGCTACATCGTTATCGCCGGCATCCTCGCCATGGGCCTGTTCGGCCTCGCCTGCACGCTGCAGCTCGTCAAGGTCGAGCGGCAGATGACGTTCGACGCGAGGGTCTGACCATGATGGCTCCGCGCGACCATGTCGAAGTCCGCCCGCCGCGCCGGAAGACCACGCCGGCCGGCAACCTGATGATCGCCCTGATCTTCATCAGCCCGCTCCTGTCCCTTTTCGCGATCGCCATCGCGCTCTGGAGGACGCCGTGAGCAGCCGCCGCGACCGCATCCGGGCCAAGATCCTCTCGCGCGTCACGATAGACGCCGCGACTGGCTGCTGGCTCTGGACCGGACCGACGTCCGGCAACAACGGTCGCGGCAAGGGCTACCCCCGCATGTCGCTCGACGGCCAGACGGTCGCCGTGCATCTGGCGATGTGGACCAACGAACACGGCTTCATCCCGGGCAAGAAGCAGCTCGACCACAAGTGCCGCAACCGCCTCTGCGTCAACCCGGACCCGAAGCACACCGAGCTCGTGACCCACCGCGAAAACATGCGCCGGCGCGATCGTGCGCGGCGCCAGCCTGCCCCCCTCGTCTGCGAAGAGGTCGCCGGTTGACGGCTCGACCCGCCTTTAGGAGTGCGCCGAATGGCCAAGGAATATCTGCATAGCCGAGAGGCCGTTGAACATCTGTATCGACGCATCGCCGACAACGCGCCGCGCGAAGAACTGCTGGAGATCGTCCACGACAGGTGGGGCCAGACGTACAATCTTCGCCCCCCCGTCAGCGAGATCCAGCTTGCGCGCAACTGCGGCACGGAGCGTCGCACCGATGGCTGAGACATGGTTCACCATCCACCGCTCATCGCTTCTTCCTGCGCTCTCGCGGGTTTCCGATGCGATCGATACCAAGGCGAAGATCCCGATCCTCACCCACGTCCTGCTGCAGCCGGACGGCGCAACGCTCCGCCTGCGTTGCACCAATCTCGACCTCCAGATCGAGGCGGAATGCGAGATGATGGATGGCGCGAGCTTTCCCGCCGTCGCGCTGCCGGTCAGCCGGCTTTCGGCGATCCTGAAGGAGATGCCGGAAAGCGCCGAGCTGGCCTTCGGCCCCGGCCGGCTGAAGGATCAAGTCGGCATCCGGTCCGGCCGGTCCTCCTTCTCCCTGCCGTGCCTGCCGGGTGCGGACTTCCCGGAAATGGGCAGCCGCATCGATGGCGGCTGGGTCGAGATTGACGGCGCCAGGTTCGCCGAGGCCCTGAAGAAGGCTGCCTATGCGGTGAACAAGGCGGACGATCGGCCTTACCTTTGCGGCTTCTGCCTTCATGAGACCGAAGATGCCGACGGCATGGTCGTGGCAGCGACGGACGGGCACTATCTCGTGCAAGTCAAGATGCCGGACGCGCGCCCCGTAGCCTTCCCGCCGGTCGAGAATTCCTACCCGCACATCATCCTGCCGCCCATGGGCGCCGATCCTATCCGCAAGCTCCTGGACGGCGCAAAGCATGGCGCGCGCATGGCGGTGTCCGCCGCCAAGATCGCCGTCGCTTATGACGGCGTGGAAATCCAGTCGAAGCTGATCGATGCGATCTACCCGAAATACGAGAAGCTCATCCCGGCGCGAACCAGGCAGATCATCGTCATCGCCCGCGAGACCTTTGCGGCCGGCGTGCGCCGTGTTGCCGCGATGGTCGAGGACACCAAGAGCGACGGCATCCGCCTCAAGGTCTCGGCCGGCCAGCTCCAGATCGACATGCTGACGGCCGAGGGCGGCTTCGCATCGGATGTGGTCGAGGGCGAGATCAATGTGCCCGACGGCTTCGTCGTCGCGCACTCGGCGCCGCGCCTCGAGAAGACGCTCGCCAACATTCATTCCGTTGATATCGAGATCAGCCTGACCGACGCCGCGACGGCGGTTGTCATGCGCCCGCTCGACGGATCCCCGGAACTTTACCTGCTGACGGCCATGCGGCCGCGCTTCACCGTGGAGTGATTTCATGCACGAACATAAGAGCCAAGGCCGCGATCGTCTCAGATCCGCTTTTCGCAAGGGTGTGCGCAAGGGCATCCAGGAGGGGCGCATCCTGGAGCGGGAAGCTCAGGCTATCCGGCTGTCGCCCATCCTCTTCATTACGCCAGAAGGTCTCGATCGTATCCGCTCCGGCGGTGTGCTCGCCGCGGTGCGGTCCGATACGGAGTTCGGCTTCACCGTTCCGCTTTACCTTGGCCTCACTGGCACCGCCAACGTTTCTTCTGGAAACGGCGGTGGCGAATGATTGCGTCAGAGATCGTCATCCAGGTCCCCATTCCCCGAATACCTAGCCTCATACTCTTCAGGCTCGTCGGAACCATCGACATAGCTTTGAAGCCGAAGCAGCCGAAGCGCCTGCTCCGTAGTCGGTTGAGCAAACCCGATCTCACTAAGGAGCTTGTCGATCAGGCCTTGAGCAGTCTGCTTATCCATCATCTCTCGACACCCTCGTCTGCTTTTTTCAGGCTTGTGGACCTACCAGAAAGGACGCGCCGAATGAAGATCGACAGCAGCGTGCAGATCCTTCGCGATGCGATCGATCAGTTTAACCCGACGCACATCGTCTCTATGGTCTCAGGCGGCAAGGACAGCGCCGCTTCGGATCAGATTGCGCGAGAGCTAGGCGCGAAGATCGATTTCGTCATTCACGGCAACACCCGCTGCGGCATTGCCGAGACCAGCCAGTTCGTTCGCGATACCTATGGCCGAATGGGCGAATATGTCGAAGCCGACGCCGGCACGGCCTATGAAGATTACGTGTTGCGTAAGGGTTTTTTCGGCAAAGGTCGCGACGCCCACGGCTATGCCTATCGCGTCTTGAAGGCCACGCCGTTCCGCAAGGCCGTTTCTCGCGAGATCCGGCAGGGCAAGCGCGGCGTTCGCGTCCTGTTGCTAAACGGCGCCCGCAAAGACGAGAGCGAGAACCGCAAGAAAAACCTAAAGCTCTTCCGCGCCGATCCGGCATCGCCGGGCAACGTCTGGGTCAACATCATCCACGACTGGACGATGGATGACCGGGACGAATACCTCGAGCGCTGCCAAACGCCGATCAACCCGGTTGCCAAGGCCTTATGCCGCTCCGGTGAGTGCATGTGCGGCACGATGCAGACGCCGGAAGAGCGCGTCGAGGCGGCGACGCTGTATCCCAATTGGGGCAACTGGCTGACCGATTTGGAGAAAGAGGCCATGCGTCTGCACGGCTTCGGATGGGGGCAGACCGCCCCGAAGACGCCAAAGCCCGCCCCCGGCGCAGACTTCCAGCCCATGTGCAAGGACTGCATGGCGCGCGGTGACACCACCAGCTCGAAGGGTTCGGCCGATGAATAGCATCAGTATCTCCAGCGCCGCCGTCATCGCGGCTTTCCGCGATCAGAATGTGGCCCTTCCGCTGCGGCTTTCCGACGAGGACACCGGCGTCATTCTCGATGATGACGGCGTAGACGTCGTCACGGTCGACAGCAACGGCGAGCGCCCCGACGAGCAGGCCACTGCGATTGCCATGATGATCGTCAGCGCGGTCAACCATGTGGCAGGCTTGAAAGCCGCCTCAACTGCGACCGGGAGCCGCGACTGATGTATATCATCCTAGTGAAGAAGCACTCTCACTTCGTCAGCGGCCGCAATGAATTCTTGCCGAGCAGCCTCCGCAGTGAGGCGACCCTCGACCGCAGCCTTACATGCAATCCGCGCTTTGACAAACCGAGGTCCAGACCGGTTGGGCCATTGGTCGGTAAGATAGATGAGAGCATCAAACGGGCCGGAAACCTCACGGGTACCGACCATTCCGAGGTGAATTTCGACAGGCTTTTTCCATGCACTGCTGGACATATCGCGCCTCCATATTTTCCGCTCGCACGAACGCCAAGAAGGGGGATTTGTTCCGCACTCAGGAAAGACTCTCAACGCGTCGTGGCCGAGAGCAGCCACGATAACCCGCGCGCGGCGATCCGGGCAGTCATAGAAGCATCATGCCAAGGACCAAGTGAGCCAGCACAAAAGTGCCGTTCCAACGCCTATGGCAATTCCGTATCCAACGATGCGCGTCACCTTTCAAACCTCCTGAACGCTGCACCAATATCGTGCACCGCTCCGGTGGAAGAGTCCAGCTTCGGGTCGGCCGCCAATACTGCGAAAGGGTCGTCCGATGCACAGTGACAAGCTGGAGCAGGAGATCGCCCGCGTCGTTCAATCCGTGAACGAGTGGGATGATCGCACGTCGCCGGATGACTACCCGGAGCATCTGCTTATCACCTCGGAGGAGTTGGCCGACATTCTGCGCAACCTCGCGGAAGTCGCCATTCCAATGGGTATCGAGGCATCCGCGCGCTTCGTAGAGAAACGCCTGCACGACTACGTGTCTGAACACGGCTCGACCGATCCGGACACTGGCACCGTCGAGTATCCCGGCAATGGCGAAGAGTACGTCTATGAGCTCGAAGAGATCATCGAAGGTATCCGCGAACTCGCCTCGCCGGCGCATGCCGCTTTCCTGCCGACCGAAGATGGCGAATTCAACGGCAACGTCCACGATGACGCCTCAACAGCATCCGGGGGCGATCATGGCTGACCGCAAGAACTACACCTTTATCGGCGACGACTGCCCGCCCGGCTATCGCTTGGTCGGAACGATTGATGTCGCAGACCCGGCCGACGTGCGCCAAGCGCATGATCGCGGATACCGCATCGGCACGATTTACGACGGCGGGAGCTGGTCGTGCGCCGAGCCGTGCACGGCTGACATCTATGAGCGCCCGGAAGAAACTCGTGAAACTTGCGGGCGGTGCCAAGGCAACGGCGAGATTGTCACCGATTGGGATCGTTACCGCCACCCGCATCCAGGCGACAAGGGCGATGAAGCGGTGGCCGAATGCCCCGATTGCGGTGGTGAAGGCATCATCGACTGCGCCGCCCCAGCAGCAAACGGAGGCGGCATATGAGCCATCCCGTCGCTTCACCTGCACAGATTCGTCTCGACGCCATCCGAAACCGCGTATCACTTGCCTCGTCGGCATGGGGCCTGGTTGCCGATGGGTCGCGGATGACGATGACGGCTGGCGAGGGGCGCGACCTCCCCGACGTGCTGACATTTGCCGAGCAAGTCTACATCGAAGATCGCGAATTGATCCTGCATGCACCCGAGGATCTGCCTTGGCTGCTCGACCGCTACGACCGGGCTGTGAAACGGCTTCGGGAGATGACGGCGGAGATAAACCGGATCAACCCGCCGAGGAAGGTCAAGGACTACGCTGCGGAGTGCGCGATGCAGTGCGGCAAACAGGCCTTCCGTGCCTTCCTGCGCGAGTGTCACGGTCTAGAGGCGACCGATGACGAGCGTGTGAACGCCCGCATTCGCTCCATACTTGCCATCCAGTCCCGCGCCGAACTCAACACGGACGAAAACGCCCGCCAGCGATGGTTTTCGCTGCGGGCGGAATTCAAACGATGGCAGGAGGGCAGATAATGCCGGCGAGCATCCCTCTCAAATTATCCGAGATGAAGCGCCTCGCAGCCTTTGCGAAGAGAGAAGGCGTGCGCGCCGAGGTCGAATTCAACGGTTTTATCTTCCGGGTTGCGCCGGATCACTCGCTCGCAAAGAATGACGGCTCGGAGGAATCCGAGCTCGATCGCGAGCTCGCGGAGTTCGATAGGAAGCATGGTTACAGTTGAGCTCAAGGGCGTCCACACCGTCAAGGTCAAGGGCAAGGTCTACTATTATGCATGGCGTGGTGGACCGCGCATCAATGCGGAGCCAGGCACGCCTGCGTTTCAGAAGGCGTATGCCGAGGCGCTGGAAAGCATTCGCGTGCCCGACGAGAGCAGCTTTTCGGCGCTGATCACCTTCTACAAGCGAAGCGACGACTATAAAAAGCTTGCCGACAGCACCAAGAAGAACTGGTCCGGCTGGCTCGATCGGATCGACGCGCACTTCGGCTCGCTCCGGATCAAGAACTTCGACCGCCCCGACCAGATCCGTCCCCGTATCCGAAAGTGGCGCGCCAACTATGCGGCCACGCCGCGTGCGGCCGACTATGGCATGCAGGTCCTTTCGCGCGTCTTGTCCTATGCGGTCGACCCGCTGGCGAAGATCGGCATGAACCCATGCGAAGGCATCGGACGGCTCTACTCCGCCAACCGGGCGGCGATCATCTGGGAGGCGCCTGAAATGGAGCAGGTGCTGGCCGCATGCTCGGCGGAGGCAAAGCTTGCCGTCCGCCTTGCGGCGCTCACAGGCTTGCGCGCCGGCGATCTCTTTCGGCTCGCATGGTCGCATGTCGGCGAGAACGCAATCACGATGACGACAGGCAAGAGCCGGCACCAGCGCGAGGTCGTCGTTCCGGTGTACGGAGAATTGCGCGAGTTGCTCGACGCCATCCCCAAACACTCGCCGGTCGTTCTCACCAACAGCCGAAAACGTCCCTGGACCGTCAACGGCTTCGCATCCGTTTTCATCAAGGCGAAGACCGATGCGAAGCTCGACGAGCGCGATCTTCACTTCCATGACCTTCGCGGCACAGCGGCGACGAAGTTCTACAAAGCCGGCCTCGACAAGCGGGTCATCGCTGAAATTTTGGGCTGGGAAGAAGAACACGTCGACAGGATTATCCGCCGCTATGTCGGCAGAAACGCCGCAACCGAAGCGATCATCCGAAAACTCGATGAGGCCAGAGCAAGAACAGAAGCTGTAAAACCTTCTGTAAAACCGCATGAAAAAGGGTCTGCTTAAATATGGCGCAAACCCCTGATAAACCGGCTGGAGCGGGTAGCGGGAATCGAACCCGCGCGTTCAGCTTGGGAAGCTGACAGGCTACCATTACATCATACCCGCAGGGCAGCGCCGAGGGCGCATCCATTCAATAGTTCGCGGGGCGTGTCAAGGCAGGGCATTGTTTGTCAACGGTTGGCGCGACGCTGTGCTGATAGTGAATGATGCCACTCAGCCGATCTTCAGTATTCGCCGGGCGCGGTCGCGGATTTCGATGCGGCGGGTGCGGGGGATGGCGAAGTAGTTGGTGGTGCGGCGGGGATAGAGGTGGGCTTCCACGAAGCTTTGCAGGGTCAGCCCGTCGTCGTTGTGGGCGACCCTGTTGGGGACGAGGAGAGCGTAGTGCATGCTGTCGAACCAGTGGAAGAGCGCTTCCTTGGTGTAGTCGCCCCGCACTTCGGGGCCGCTTTCGAACATGATGACCGGCTGTGAGCGCTCGATCAGCGAGCGGGCGCCCTTGAGCACGCCGAGCTCGGCTCCCTCGACGTCGATCTTCATCAGGTCGACCATCTCGGACGGCAGGAGGTCGTCGAGGCGGCGCAAAGGGACGGTGATCTCTCGTACATCCGCTTCCCGGTTCCGGGTGGAATAGAGCGAGGAATAGCCGGTGCTCTTGACGTCGACGAAAAAGGGGACAGTGCCGTCCTCCTCCCCGACGGCGCAGGCATGGATCATGACATCGGGAAACTTGCGGCGCAATGCCGCCGCCTTGTCCGGCATGGCTTCTATCGCGATCACCGCCGAGGGCTGGCTGTGCCGGCGCACACCATCGACGACGGACCCGATATGGGCGCCGATATCGACGACAACAGCGCCCGGCCGGCAAAGGCGCTCCAGCAGATGCCGGGAAATCATGTCGTTGGAGATCGTCGCCGTATTTTCCGGCATCGACAGGGCCGACCTTACGAGCTCGATGCGCTCGCGCAAGCGCTGTACGTAGACGCCGAGGCCGGTATTGATCAGAATTGCCCGGTCCATCCGCGTGCTCCCATCCGTCATGGCTGCCCATGCCTGCGTGCGATTTCAATCAGGATAGGATGGATCGCCGGCCGATCACAGTAATCAAAAAGCTGCTGCCTGCGCTCCCTGCTCATCCCTTCGGATGAGGCTGGCTGTTGGCGGGTAGCATAGGCGAAGGCGCTTTCCGGGACGGGAGCTATCGCGCCAGGCGGTCGTCTGAGCGCTCGATCAGCTTGGGCATGATGAGGGCCTGGAGCGCTTCCGGCGGCTCGCCTTCCATGCGGCGCAGGATGAAGCTGCCGAGCAGTGCGCTCGGCTCGTGGATCGGCAGGAAATAGGTCGTGATGGGCGGGGCGAAATACTGGCTGACATTGAGATCGTCCGTCGCGTTGATGACGGCATCGCGGCCATGCACGATGCCGCGCGCATGGAAGCCGGAGAAGGCGCCCAGCGCCGAGGCTTCGTTGGCGCAGATATAGGCGGTCGGCGGGTCCGGACGCTCGGACATCGCCAGCACGCTCTCGCGGCCGAAGGCGGGGGTCAGGTGGCCGTGGGCGATGAGCGCCGGGTCGTAGGCAAGGCCCGCGGTTTCGAGGGCGCGGCGGTAAGCATCGAGACGGGTGATGGCATAGCTGAGTTCGGCGATCGGGTTGACGAGCGCGATGCGGCGGTGGCCGCGCTCGGCGAGGCGCGCGACGCAGAGGCGGATCATCTGCTCGTTGTCGGCATCGACGAAGGCGTGGGGAGCATTGTGGATCGTCGTGCCGTAGGTGACGAAGGGGAAATCCGCCTCCTGCATGATGCGCACGCGCGGATCGTCCGCCCGCGTGCCGGAAACGATGATGCCGTCCGCCTTCTTCAGCGAGACGATCTGGCGGATGGTGGCGAGGCTCTCCTCGAAACTGCGCACGGCATAGAGCGAGACGCGGTAGGGGCTGTCCTCCAGCGCCCAGGAGATGCCGCTGAGGAGCTGGGCGTATTCGACGCCTTCCCACTCGTTCTGCTTGGGGCCGGGCGCGGTCATGATGGCGGCGACCTGATAGGTCTTGCCGGTGCGCAGTTGCACGCCATGCATGTTGAGCTGGTAGCCGATGCGCTCGGCAGCGGCGACGACGACGGCGCGCGTTTCCGGCCGCACCTGCGGGCTGTCGTTCAGCGCCTTCGACACGGTGGCGATCGAGAGGCCGGTTTCCTGCGCGATGGTCTTGATCGTCGGTCTTTGCATCGCGTCCCGCGCCTGTCTTTCCCGGCGATCCCGCGCGCAGGCTATCAAACGTTTACCGCATGATAAAAACGTTTAATTTCGTTGTAAAGGGTGAAACGCGGTATCAGCCGGCGCGGAAATGCTTGGAGAGCTTGAGGCCCTGCGCCTGATAGTTGGAGCCGAGGCCGGAACCGTAGAGGCCTTCGGGCGCGTCCAGCATGTGCTCGTAGATCAGGCGGCCGACGATCTGGCCATGATCGAGAATGAAGGGCACTTCGTGGCTGCGCACTTCCAGCACCGCGCGGCTGCCGGAGCCGCCGGCCGGCGCATGGCCGAAACCGGGATCGAAGAAGCCGGCATAGTGCACGCGGAATTCGCCGACGAGCGGGTCGAAGGGCGTCATCTCCGCCGCATAGCGCGGCGGCACATGCACGGCCTCGCGCGAGACGAGGATGTAGAACTCGTCCGGATCGAGGATCAGCTCGTTGCGGCCGCGGCTGAACAGCGGCTCCCAGAAATCGAAGATGTCGTGCTGGTTCTTGCGGTCGACATCGACGACGGCGGTGTGGTGCTTGCCGCGATAGCCGATCAGGCCCTCCGGCCCGGTGCCCTTGAGGTCGATGGACAGCGCGATGCCGCCGCCCGAAACGTTCGGCGTCTCGCTGGCGACCAGTGTGTCGCTGCCGTGCAGGGCGAGCAGTTCGCTCTCGCCGAGCAGCGCATTGCCCTTGCGGAACCGGATCTGCGACAGGCGCGAGCCGCGGCGCACCACGATGGGGAAGGTGCGCGGCGAGATTTCGAGATAAAGCGGGCCGCAATAGCCGGCGGGGATCTTGTCGAATTCCTGCGCGCGATCGGTGATGACGCGGGTGAAGATGTCGAGGCGGCCAGTGGAGCTCTTGGGGTTGGCAGAGGCGGCAAGTTCCGGCGGCAGGTCGAGGCTTTCCATCAGCGGCACGATATAGACGCAGCCCGTCTCCAGCACCGCGCCCTCGGAAAGGTCGATGACATGCAGCTTCAACCGGTCGAGCTTGTCGGCAACGAGGTTCGACGGGCCCGGAAGGAAGCTGGCGCGCACGCGGAAGGCCCTTGCGCCGAGGCGCAGGTCCAGGCTGGCCGGCTGGATCTGGTCTTCGTCGAGCAGCGCCTCGCTTTTCAGCCTGCCGCCGTCGAACAAGCCGCGAATGGCGCTGTCCGCCAAAATACCCGTGCTGCGCGTCGCAGAAGCCATGGTCTCATCGTCCCGTCAGAAGCCCCGCACAAAACCAAATGCCGGCAATTGACGCAAGCGCGGCCGCGCAGTATTAGCAGGGTTATCCCGTGGTGATTTGGCCGGCCGGCTTGCAGCCACGTAAAACAAGTAGCTAAAAAGGCCGGGTTTCGAACCGGCCTGCTTTTGCGGCCGGTTTTTTTGTTTGAAGGCGACGATCACATGAGCAAGTCCTGGCGCCCGGCCACCCAACTCGTTCACGGCGGAACCACCCGCTCCCAGCACGGCGAAACCGCCGAGGCGATCTTCCTGACCCAGGGTTTCGTCTATGACACGTCGGCTGCGGCCGAAGCCCGCTTCAAGGGCGAGACGGACGGCTTCATCTACGCCCGCTACGGCAGCCCGACCAACGACATGTTCGAAAAGCGCATGTGCATGCTGGAAGGCGCCGAGGATGCCCGCGCGACGGCCTCCGGCATGGCCGCCGTCTCCGCCGCGATCCTCTGCCAGCTCAAGGCCGGTGACCATATCGTCGCCGCCCGCGCCCTCTTCGGCTCCTGCCGTTGGGTGGTCGAGACGCTGGCGCCGAAATACGGCATCGAATGCACGCTGGTCGACGGCCGCGACCTCGCCAACTGGGAAAAGGCCATCCGGAAGAACACCAAGGTGTTCTTCCTCGAAAGCCCGACCAACCCGACGCTCGAGGTCATCGACATCGCCGGCGTGGCGAAGCTCGCCAACCAGATCGGCGCCAAGGTCGTCGTCGACAACGTCTTCGCGACCCCGCTCTTCCAGAAGCCGCTGGAACTCGGCGCGCATGTCGTCGTCTATTCCGCCACCAAGCATATCGACGGCCAGGGCCGCTGCCTCGGCGGCGTGGTGCTGTCCGACAAAGAGTGGATCGACGAGAACCTGCACGACTACTTCCGCCACACCGGCCCGGCCATGTCGCCGTTCAACGCCTGGACGCTGCTGAAGGGCATCGAGACGCTGCCGCTGCGCGTCAAGCAGCAGACGGAGAATGCAAGCCGCATCGCCGACTTCCTCGCGGACCAGAAGCAGATCGCCCGCGTGATCTATCCGGGCCGCAAGGACCACCCGCAGGCCGATATTATCGCCAAGCAGATGACGGGCGGCTCGACGCTGGTCTGCTTCGACCTGAAGGGCGGCAAGGACGCGGCCTTCGCGCTGCAGGACGCGCTCGACGTCGTGAAGATCTCCAACAATCTCGGCGACGCCAAGAGCCTGATCACCCACCCGGCGACGACGACGCACAAGAACCTGACGGACGAGGCCCGCGCGGAGCTCGGCATCTCGGCCGGCACGGTGCGTTTCTCCGCCGGGATCGAGGACAGCGAAGACCTGCTCGAGGATTTTGCGCGGGCGCTTTCCAAGATCGGCGCGTGACCTCGCGCCATTAAGGTAAACAACAGGAAGGCGCCGTCCGACGAGGCCGGCGCCTTCTTTGCGTATCCTTGACGAAACCACATTCGTGTAGAATAGCATGAGCTAATCAGTTCAAGGCTTGCCAATGTATCGTGCGCTGACCCACGACATCGAAGTGACCGTAGAGCCATACTATCTGGCCGATCAGTCCGACCCAGACGACAGCCGCTATGTCTGGGGATACCGGGTCGTCATCTCGAACCATTCCGATGTCGCCGTACGGCTGGTGACGCGCTACTGGAACATCACCGACCAGAACGGCCAGGTGGACGAGGTCAACGGACCGGGCGTCATCGGCGAGCAGCCGGTGCTGCGCCCCGGCGATACCTATGAATATTCCTCGGGCTGCCCGCTCGAAACGCCTTCCGGCATCATGTTCGGCCGCTACCGGATGGAAGCGGAGAATGGCGAAGCCTTCGACGTCGCCATTCCCGCCTTCTCGCTGGACACACCGGGCCAGGTTCGGGTTCTAAACTGAGGGCGACAGGCGCCCTCTTACTGCGGCAGGACTTCCGACGCCTCGAAGCGGTAGGTGGTCGAGCAGAACTCGCAGGTGACCGCGATCTCGCCCTTTTCGTCCGCCGTGTGCGCGATGTCGTCGGCGCTGAGGCCGGCCAGCACGCCTTTCAGCTTCTCGCGCGAGCAGGAGCAGCGGTCGAAGACCCGCTGCGGCTGGTAGACGCGCACGCCGCGCTCGTGGAAGAGCCGGAACAGCAGCCGCTCGGTGCCGACATTCGGATCCGTCAGCTCGTCGGCGTCGATTGTCTCGACCATCGTCTTGGCTTCCGCCCAGTTGTCGTCGTCATCGATCTTGTGGCCGGCCTCCTCGCCGTCGCCGCCCGGCAGGTCGGCCTGGCGCATGCGCTCGGGCGCTTGCGGCAGGAACTGCGCGACCATGCCGCCGGCGCGCCAGCGATGACGGGCCTTGCCGGCTTCGTCCCGGTCGTAGAGTTCGGCTACGCCGAGGCGCACCTTGGTCGGGATCTGCTCCGACTGGCGGAAATAGACGCCGGCGATGTCCTCCAGCGTATGGCCGTCCAGCGGAACGATGCCCTGGTAGCGCTGGGTGTGCGCGCCCTGGTCGATGGTGAACGCGAGGATGCCCTGGCCGAGCAGCTCGTGCGGCTCCGTCTTGCCGGCGGCGACGGCAGCGTCGAGCGCGGCCTGGTCGAAACGGGCATAGGCGCGCACGTCCTCGGGCGCCGAGAAATCGGCGACGAGCAGGTCGACGGGGCCGTCGCCTTTGGTCTGGACGATCAGCTTGCCCTCGAACTTCAGTGATGTGCCGAGCAGCACGGTCAGCGTGATCGCCTCGGCCAGCAGCCGGGCGACGGGCGCCGGATAGTCGTGCCGGCCCAGAATGCCGTCGAGCAGGGGGCCGAGCTGCACCGCGCGGCCGCGCACGTCGAGACCTTCCACCTGGAACGGCAGAATATGATCGTCGCCGGCAAAGCCGGGCTCACCGAGTTTCAGGTCATTCTCAGCCATCATCGTCTGCTCCTTGCACGCCATGGGCGGCCGGGCCATGAGCCCGGTTGCTTCCGACCGGCGTTCTACCGTGATTGAGCGCTACCTGCCGCCGATCATTCCATACCGGGCGGACATGCGCCAGAGACAGCGCCTTGCGGCGCCTGCGTGGTCCCTAGATCGTGCCGCCGGCGGGCATTTTCAAGTCGGCGTCAGACGGCGCCGAAGCACCAGGCAAGGATCGACTTCTGCGCGTGCAGGCGGTTCTCCGCCTCGTCGAACACGACCGACTGCGAACCGTCAATCACCTCGTCGGTGACTTCCTCGCCGCGATGGGCCGGCAGGCAGTGCATGAAGAGCGCGTCCTCGTTCGCCCGCGCCATGAGCTGCTTGTTGACCTGATAGGGCTGGAAGATGTTGTGGCCGCGCGCCCGGTGCTCCTGGTTCATGGACACCCAGCAGTCGGTGACGATAAGGTCCGCGCCGTCGGCGATCGCTTCCGGATCATGGCCGAGCAGGATGTTGCCGCCATTGTCGCGCGCCCAGTTCAGGATCTTGTCGTCGGGCTCGGAGCCCATCGGCACGGCCATCCTCATGGTATAGCCGAAGCGGGCCGAGCCCTCGACGAAGGAGTGCAGCACGTTGTTGCCGTCGCCCATCCAGGAGAAGGTCTTGCCCTTGGTGGTGCCGCGATGCTCCTCGAAGGTCATGATGTCGGCCATGATCTGGCAGGGATGGGTAAGGTCCGTCAGCGCGTTGATGACGGGCACGGTGGCATGCTCGGCCAGTTCCAGCAGGCGGGCATGGTCCGTCGTGCGGATCATGATGGCATCGACATAACGCGACAGGACCTTGGCCGTGTCGCCGATCGTCTCGGCACGGCCGAGCTGCATTTCCGTGCCGGACAGGAACAGCGTCTCGCCGCCGAGCTGGCGCATGCCGACGTCGAAGGAGACGCGGGTTCGGGTGGAAGGCTTCTCGAAGATCATCGCAAGCATCTTGCCGGCGAGGGGCTTTGCTTCCGTGCCGGCCTTGCTGGCGGCCTTGCGGGAATGCGCATCGTCCATGATGACGCGGAGATCGCTTTCCGAAACGGCGGAAAGATCGAGAAAATGCTTGGCCATGATGTGTCCTGTCTGTCCCAGTCCCTGCTATGCCGCCTTGGAGGCGGCCGTCAGCTTTTCCGCTGCCCGCTCGATACGGGCGAGCCCCTCTCGCGCTTCTTCCGCTGTAACGGTCAGCGGCGGCATAATGCGCAGCACGTTGTCGCCGGCCGGCACGCCGAGTAGCTTTTCCGCGCGGATTGCCTTCAGCAGGTCGGCGACCGGTACCTTTGCCTTGATGCCAAGCAGCAGGCCCTCGCCGCGCACATCCTCGATGACCTCGGGGAAACGATCCTTCAGCGCGGCAAGTCCCTGGCGGAAGACGAGCGCGACGTCGCGCACATGCTCGAGGAAACCCTCTTCTAGGACGACGTCGAGCACGGCATTGCCGACGGCCATGGCAAGCGGGTTGCCGCCATAGGTGGAGCCGTGCGTGCCGGCGACCATGCCGGCGGCGGCCTCGTTCGTCGCAAGGCAGGCGCCAAGCGGGAACCCGCCGCCGATGCCCTTGGCGACGGCCATGATGTCGGGCGTGACGCCGGCCCATTCATGGGCGAAGAGGCGGCCCGTGCGGCCGACGCCCGACTGCACCTCGTCGAGGATGAGCAGCAGGCCGTATTCGTCGCAGAGCTGGCGCAGCTCCTGCATGAATTCCTTCGGCACCGGGCGGATGCCGCCCTCGCCCTGCACCGGCTCGATCAGGATCGCAGCCGTTTCCTCGGTGATCGCATCCTTGACGGCGCCGATATCGCCGAAGGGGACCTTGAGGAAGCCCGGCGCCTTGGGGCCGAAACCCTCGATATACTTTTCCTGCCCGCCGGCCGCGATGGTGGCGATCGTGCGGCCGTGGAAGGCGCCGTCGAAGGTGATGATGTGGTACTTGCCGGCATGGCCCTTGGCGAAATGATAGCGACGCGCCGTCTTGATCGCGCATTCCAGCGCCTCGGCGCCCGAATTGGTGAAGAACACCTTGTCCGCGAAGGTCGCTTCCGTCAGCCGGCGGCCGAGGCTTTCCTGGCCCGGGACCTCATAGAGGTTCGACAGATGCCAGACCTTGTCGGCCTGGTCCTTCAGCGCGGCGACGAGATGGGGATGGGCATGGCCCAGCGAATTGACGGCGACGCCGGCGGCAAAATCGAGATAGCGCTCGCCATCTTCGGCGATCAGCCAGACGCCCTCCCCGCGCGTGAACCGGAGCGGCGCACGCATATAGGTTTCATAGAGCGGCGCGGCATCGGCCATGGCGCGTATCCTCCGAAAAGAGATGCGGAAAAACGGGTCCCGTGCTTGACTTTTCCGGACACCAGAAAAATCAAAAGCCGCCTTTCGGCGGCATGCCGCACTATCGGCATTTCACCCCTCCATGTCAACAAAAGTGCATCCCGAAATATGGCTGAACCTGCCGCAAGGTGAGGATTCGCGGCACGCGCGGAAGGTGTCTCTATCGAGTCACACCAGACCAGCAAGTTGGGGAAAACTTAGAAATCGATTCGCGCCGATTCCCGCGACTCTTGTCACAGAGTCCCCCTGTCTCTAGGTTAAAGACCAATTACTAGACTGCATGCGGCGGAACTAGTCACCAAAAGAGTCAAGGCGTTCAGGTTCCGGACCCGTCCGGGACGCGATGAGGGATTCCCGCATTGCGAGCGCCGAGCGGAGACGAGAACATGAACTGGACAGACGAGCGGGTCGAGAAACTCAAGAAGCTCTGGGCCGAGGGCCTGAGCGCGAGCCAGATCGCTGCACAGCTTGGCGGCGTCAGCCGCAACGCGGTGATCGGCAAGGTTCACCGGCTGAACCTGCCGGGCCGCGCCAAGGCCGGCGGCACGCAGACGGCGTCACGCCCGAAGCGCCCGGCCGCGGCAACCCCGCGCCCGTCGAATTTCGCAGCCCGCCCGGCCGTGACGCGCACTGTCGCCCGGCCTGCCGGCAGCGCCCTTCCCAAGGAAGAGCTGGACACCGACTTCGAGACGCAGAGCGAGCAGCTTCCGGTTCCGGCCAACGGCAACAAGGTGGTCGTGCCGATGTCGCGCCGCCTGGAGCTGACCGAACTGACCGAGCGCACCTGCAAGTGGCCGATCGGCGACCCGCTGAACGACGACTTCCACTTCTGCGGCAACGAGTCCCCGGACAACTCGCCCTACTGCACCTACCACCAGCGCCTCGCCTACCAGCCCTCCGCCGAGCGGCGGCGGATGCGGTAACAACAGCGATCGTGGAATGAGATGCGGGCCCTTCGGGGCCCGTTTTCGTTATTGCCGTTGAGATGACCCAAAAACGCGAAACGGGCCCCGAAGGGCCCATTCCCGTCCTTGGGAGGAATTTCGGCGGCTCAGGTTTCCAGCGAATAGCCGGCGCCGCGGACGGTGCGGATGACGTCCTGCATGTTGGCGAAGTTGAGCGCCTTGCGCAGGCGCCCGACATGCACGTCGACGGTGCGCTCGTCCACATAGATGTCGTGGCCCCAGACACCGTCGAGAAGCTGCGAGCGGGAGAAGACACGGCCGGGCGAGGTCATCAGGAATTCCAGCAGGCGGAACTCCGTCGGCCCCAGGCGCACCTCGCGGGTGCGGCGGTGGACACGGTGCGTCTCGCGGTCGAGTTCGATATCGCCGCAGCGCAGCACCGTCGAGACGACCTCGGGCTTGGCCCTTCGCAGCATGGCACGGACGCGGGCGACGAGTTCCGGCGTCGAGAAGGGCTTTACCACATAGTCGTCCGCACCGGTGGCAAGGCCGCGCACGCGCTCGCTCTCCTCGCCGCGCGCCGTCAGCATGATGATCGGCAGGCGCTCCGTTTCCGGCCGCTGGCGCAGGCGCCGGCACAGTTCGATGCCGGAAACGCCGGGCAGCATCCAGTCGAGGATCAAAAGGTCCGGCATGCGCTCCTGCAGGCGCATCTCCGCCTCGTCACCGGAGAGGATCGTATCGACCTCGAAGCCTTCGGCCTCGAGGTTGTAGCGCAGGAGGACGCTGAGCGCCTCCTCGTCTTCCACGACGGCAATTCTCGGCACCATAAAGCGAACCTACTCTCTTTACTCGGAGACGTCGGCGGCAACGACGGACGTCGAGGTGTCGTCCTTCGGGCGCTCGCCTTCCGGCTGCGAGCCGGTCGCCATATAGTAGATGGTCTCCGCGATGTTGGTCGCATGGTCGCCGATACGCTCGATGTTCTTGGCGCAGAACAGGAGGTGCGTGCAGGGCGTGATGTTGCGCGGATCTTCCATCATGTAAGTGAGGAGTTCGCGGAACAGCGAGGTGTAGATCGCGTCGATCTCGTCGTCGCGCTCGCGGATGGCCTTGGCCTTCTCGATCGAGCGGGTGGCGTAGACGTCGAGCACTTCCTTGAGCTGCATCAGCGCAAGTTCGGCAAGATGCTCCAGGCCGCGGGCGAGCTTGCGGGGCATGCCCGAGCTCTGCACGGCGATGACGCGCTTGGCGGTGTTCTTGCCGAGATCGCCGACGCGCTCCAGCTCGGCGGCGATGCGGATGGCGCCCATGATCTCGCGCAGGTCCGCCGCCATCGGCTGGCGCTTGGCGATGGTGACGATGGCCTTGTCGTTGATCTGGCGCTCGGCATTGTCGAGGATGACGTCTTCCGAGATGACCTTCTGGGCCAGCGCCGCATCGGTGGTGACGAGCGCGCGGACGGAATCCGAAACCATCTGCTCGGCCGTGCCGCCCATTTCGGAGATGCGGCGGGAGAGGTACTTCAGTTCTTCGTCATAGATCGAAACGATATGGGTCGATGACATGTCTTTATCCTTGATGCGCTCGGATGGTCAGGGTTTTGGCGACGGTTGCGTCAGCCGAAGCGGCCCATGATGTAATCCTGCGTGCGCTGGTCGTCCGGGTTGGTGAACATCTTGTCCGTGTCGTTCTCCTCGACGAGATTGCCGAGGTGGAACATGGCGGTGCGCTGCGAGACGCGGGCCGCCTGCTGCATCGAGTGCGTCACGATGACGATGGTGAAGTTGGCGCGCAGCTCGTGGATCAGTTCCTCGACCTTGGCGGTCGCGATCGGATCGAGCGCCGAGCACGGCTCGTCCATCAGGATGACCTCGGGGCTGACGGCGACGGCGCGGGCGATGCACAGGCGCTGCTGCTGGCCGCCGGAAAGACCGGTGCCGCCTTCGTGCAGGCGATCCTTCACCTCGTTCCACAGGCCGGCCTTCTGCAGGCTCTGCTCGACGATGGCGTCCATGTCGGCCTTCGCCTTGGCAAGGCCGTGGATGCGCGGGCCGTAGGCGACATTCTCGTAGATCGATTTCGGGAAGGGGTTAGGCTTCTGGAAGACCATGCCGACGCGGGCGCGCAGTTCCACCACGTCGATCGACGGATCGTAGATGTCGTCCGTGTCGAGCGTGATCCGGCCGGTGACGCGGCAGCCGTCGATCGTGTCGTTCATGCGGTTCAGCGTGCGCAGGAAGGTGGACTTGCCGCAGCCCGACGGGCCGATCAGCGCCGTCACGGTGTTTTCGCGGACGTTCAGGTTGACGTCGTAGAGTGCGCGCTTGTCGCCGTAGTAGACCGAGACGTCCTTGCCGATCATCTTGTAGGAAATGTCGTTCATTTTCTTGTCCAGCGCTTTCTCGACTGCTGCTTCTGACATGATGTTCATCTGTCTATAACCTTCTACCAGCGCCGTTCAAAACGGCGGCGCAACAGGATTGCACCCACGTTCATGAGGATGAGGAAGATGAGGAGGATGATGATCGCTCCCGAGGTGCGCTCCACGAAGGCGCGTTCCGCCTCGTTAGCCCACATGTAGATCTGCACCGGCAGTGCCGTTGCGGGCTCAAGCGGCGTCGATGGAATATCGGCGACGAAGGCGACCATGCCGATGAGGAGCAGCGGCGCGGTCTCGCCGAGCGCATGCGCCAGGCCGATGATCGTGCCGGTGAGGATGCCGGGCATGGCGAGCGGCAGGACGTGATGGAACACGGTCTGCATCTTCGAGGCACCGAGGCCAAGCGCGGCCGAGCGGATCGACGGGGGCACGGCCTTCAGCGCCGCGCGGGTCGCGATGATGATCGTCGGCAGCGTCATCAGCGTCAGCACCAGGCCACCGACGAGGGCTGCCGAGCGCGGGAAACCGGCGAAGTTGACGAAGACCGCAAGGCCGAGCAGACCGTAGACGATCGACGGCACCGCGGCGAGGTTGTTGATGTTCACCTCGATGAGGTCGGTGAAGCGGTTCTTCGGGGCGAATTCCTCGAGATAGATCGAGGCGGCGACGCCGATCGGCAACGACAGCGCCAGCACGATCAGCATCATGTAGAGCGAGCCGATGGCGGCGACGCCGACGCCGGCGGCTTCCGGACGGCTCGATGCACCGTTGGTGAAGAGGCCCGTGTTGAAGTGCTTGGCGAACGCCCCGCTTTCGGCAAGCTGGTTCATCCAGCCGACCTGCTTGTCGGAGACCTTGCGGTTGTTCTCCGCCACGCCGAGGTCGATCTGGCCCTTGAAGGCCGAGTCGAGGTCGCCATGCGCCAGGAAAGTCACGTTCTGCGTGGTTCCGATGATCGAGGGATCGGCGGTGACGAGGTCGCGGAACTGGACGCGGACGCTGTCCGAGATCATGCCGCCCACGGCCTTCAGGCCGGCACGGTCGTCTTCGCTGACGCCGAGAACCTTGGCGAGCGCATTGCGGGCGACGACCGGATAGTTGGCCGAGACCAGCTTCTGGGGGTTCGAGGCGCGCTCATTATTCTTGTCGATGATTTGTTCGGAGAACTCGACCGGGATGGTGATCATCGTCTGCTGGAAAGCGGTGTAGCCCTTGGAAAACACCGAGAACAGCAGGAGGAACAGGAAGAGGAGGCCGAAGCCGATCGCGGCCATGCCGTAGAGGCGGAAGCGGCGCTCGGCGGCATAGCGGCGGCGAAGGCCGATATCGCGGCGTTCGGGGCTGGCGGCGATGCCTAGGGCGGGGCTCGTGGAGACCTGGCTCATTCGTACTGCTCCCGGTATTTGCGCACGATATAGAGGGCGTAGATGTTGAGGCAAAGCGTGATGGCGAAGAGCGTGATGCCGAGCGCGAAAGCCACCAGCGTCTGCGGCGAGGTGAATTCGAGGTCGCCCGTCAGCTGGTTGACGATCTTCACCGTCACCGTCGTCATCGGCTCGAAGGGATTGAGCTGCATGCGGGCGGCGACGCCGGCGGCCAGAACCACGATCATGGTTTCGCCGATGGCGCGCGACGCGGTCATCAGCAGCGCGCCGACGATGCCCGGCAGGGCAGCCGGCAGGATGACGCGCTTGATCGTCTCGGAACGGGTGGCGCCGAGGCCGAGTGAACCGTCACGCAGCGCCCGCGGCACGGCGGTGATGATATCGTCCGACAGCGAGGAGACGTAGGGGATCAGCATGATGCCCATCACGATACCGGCCGTCAGAACGCTCTGCGCCTGAATGAAGTTCACATAATTGCCGGTGACGAGACCGTTCAGCTGGGCGGAGATATCGCGCAGGAACGGGCCGACCGTGATCAGGGCGAAGAAGCCGTAGACGATGGTCGGGATGCCGGCGAGCACTTCGAGCAGCGGCTTGGCGATAGAACGGACTGTCCGCGAGGCGTATTCCGACATGTAGATGGCCGCGAAGAGGCCGACCGGCACGGCGACCAGCATGGCGACGAAGCCGATATAGAGCGTGCCGGCGAGCAGCGGGATCAGGCCGAACTGGCCGGAGGATTCCGTCGCGCCGGCCGCGGCGAAGCGCGGGTCCCAGGTCGTGCCGAAGAAGAATTCCCAGGCAGGCACCATGTTGAAGAAATGGATGGCTTCCGTGGCCATCGAGGCGACGATGCCGACCGTCGTCAGGATGGCGATCGACGAAGCGCCGATGAGGCCGACCAGCATGACGCCTTCGACGCGATTGCGGGCCCGGAACTTCGGTGCGATCGCGCGGTAGGAGAGGAAGGCGCCGGCGAGCGCGGCGACGATGACGAGGATCGACAGCAGGGTGCTGCTGGTCGACGTCATGCGGTTGAGATCGTCCGCCGACGTCAGCATGTATTGTGCCGGATCGGCCGCGAGCGGCACGCCCTTGGCGCCGAGCACCGTCCGGGCGGTCGAACCGTCGGCAAACAGCGCGTCACGCTCTTCCGCCGACAGCAGTTTCAAGCCGCGGGCGATGGCACCGATCATGTTGTAGTTGAGGTTCTGCGTCGCCTGCGGCTCGGCCTTCACCTCGTCGGGGAAGCCGGCACGCACCGACGAGCCGATGTAGATCGGGCTCGCGACGATCCAGACGAGGAGCACGACAAGCGCGGGTAGCATGGCCCAGATGGCGACGAAGGAGCCGTAATAGCCCGGCCGGGAATGAAGATTTGAAAGTCTGCCGCCGGCAAGCGCGTTGGCGCGCCAGCTTCCGACAAGATAGCCCGCCACGCCGATGACGGCGATGATGAGCAGAAGAAGGGAAATACTCATTTAGGAAATTCTCCCGGCGAGATCATCCGCGCTGTCATTTGTTCGGCCTGCCAAATGGGGAGCGGCCCGACCCGGCATTTCCAAGGAAATGCCGGGTCGGGCCAAGTCAATTACATGATCTTGCCGTCGGCGAAGGCCTTGCGGGCTTCTTCGCGCTCGGCATCCGGAGCGGCGACGAGGCCGTATTCAGCCAGCGGGGAGTCCGGGCCGACCATGTCGTCGCTCGTGAAGAACTCGACATATTCCTTCAGGCCCGGGATGACGCCGAGATGCGCCTTCTTGACGTAGAAGAACAGCGGACGGGAAACCGGGTACTCGCCGGAAGCGATCGTTTCAGTCGACGGGACGATGCCGTTGACGGTGGCGACCTTCAACTTGTCGGCGTTGTTTTCGTAGAAGGACAGGCCGAACACGCCGATACCGGACTTGTTGGCGGCGATGCGGGCCAGCGTTTCCGTGTAGTCGCCGTCGATGTCGACAGCCAGGCCGTCCTTGCGAACGGCGACGCACTTGGAATGCTGTTCCTTTTCATCGGCGACGGCAGCCTTGATGACGTCCTGCGCGCCCGAGTCCTTGCAGCCCTGTGCCAGGATCTTCTCTTCGAAGACTTCGCGCGTGCCGTGCTTCTCGCCCGGGATGTAGGCGGCGATCTCGGCGTCCGGCAGGTCCTTGTTGACTTCAGACCACTTCTTGTAGGGGTTGGCGACGAGCTTGCCGTCGACGACGACTTCGGCGGCAAGCGCCTGGTAGAGGTCCTTCGGCTCGAGCTTCAGGTCGGCATTGCCGGCGTCGGTCGCGAAGACGATGCCGTCATAGCCGATGCGCACTTCCTGGATTTCCGTCACGCCGGCAGCCTTGCAAGCCTCGACTTCGCTGTCCTTGATCGGGCGCGAGGAGTTGGCGATGTCGATGGTTTCCGGGCCGACGCCCTTGCAGAATTCCTTCAGGCCGCCCGACGAACCGCCGGATTCGACGATCGGGGTCTTGAAGTCGGGGAAGGTCTCGCCGAACGTCTCGGCGACGATCTTGGCGTAGGGAAGAACGGTAGAGGAGCCGGCGATCTGGACCTGGTCGCGCGCAACGGCAACGCCTGCGAATGCGGCGGAGGCAACGAGCGCCGCGAGGGTGAGCTTAAGAGATTTCATCTGGGTTCTCCCGAAGAGGACGTGTGTGGGAAGCGCTGTCTCGCGCTCTCTGCCGTTGACCGGCGGCTCTTCTCTAAACCCCGATCGCCCTCTCTTTTATGTCAGTTTGACGAAACATTTGTGACACACCAAGCATCTGAAATCGCTTGACTATTCCAATCGAGAAGACAAGAGCCGGGCCCTTTGTGTCAGAACTTGACGGTAAAGACCGTGCCCTTGCCCACCTCGGACTTCACCACGAGGCGTGCCTTGTGGCGGGTGAGGATGTGCTTGACGATGGCAAGGCCGAGGCCTGTGCCCTTCTTGGACCGGCTCGCTTCCACGTTAACCCGGTAGAAACGTTCGGTGATGCGCGGCACATGTTCGGACGGGATGCCGGGGCCGTAGTCGGTGACGCTGACCTCGACCGGCACGTTGTCGATGCCGCCCGTCAGCACGACATCCACCCGTTTGCCCTCCTGGCCGTATTTGCAGGCGTTCTCGATGAGATTCTCGAAGACCTCGACCAGTTCGTCCCTTTCGCCCGGCACGGCGACGGGATGCTTCGGCAAATCCAGCGCGATATCGACGCCGAGATCGCCCGCGAGCGGCTGGAGGCTGTCGCGCACATGGGCGATGAGCGGCACGAGATCGACGGTCTGGTCCGGCGCCACGTTGGAGCGCAGCTCTAGGCGGGAGAGGGAGAGCAGGTCGTCGACGAGGCGGCTCATGCGCGTCGCCTGCTCGTGCATGATGCCGAGGAACCGTTCGTGCGCCTTGAGATCGTTCCTTGCCGGTCCCTGAAGGGTCTCGATGAAACCGCGCAGCGAGGCGAGCGGCGTGCGCAGCTCATGGCTGGCATTGGCGACGAAATCGGAGCGCATGCGATCGATGCGGCGCGCCTGTGAGACGTCGTGGAAGGTCAGGAGCCAGAGCGGTTCGGTCGTCGGACCGGCGAGCGGGGCGATGCGCACGACATAGACCGTCTCGGAGGGGAGCCGTTCCGCATATTCGGTCTCGCGCGGCAGGCCGGAGCCGATGGCATCGCGCACCATGTCGAGAATGCCCGGCGCGCGGATGCGGCCGGCAAGGTCGCTACCCTGGGGGATCGCACCGAAGATGCCTTCGGCCGCGCGGTTCTGCAGCTTCACCGTCTCGCGCGCGGAAAGGAGCAGCGCGGGCGCGTCCAATGCGCCGAGGACAGCCGCGATCGCCGTCAGGTCATCTGCCGGCGGCGCGGTTACGGCGGCCGGCGGGACAGGAGCTACCGTCACCGCCCCGCCCACTGCGTCCGCGACACGTCGCTCGGTGCGCATCAGGCCGGCGATGACGAGCAGGAGGACGGCGAAGGACACCCAGCCGAGATGCAGGCCGGCAAGCCACATCATGAAACCGACGAAGACGGCGGATGCGATGAGAACGCGTTCGTTCCACAGTTGCGCCGTCAGCCAGCCGAGGCCGGTCCGCTGATCCGTCACTGCCACCCATTCCCTTGCAAGCATCGTATCCTCCGCGCCTCCATCGATTCCCCATGGATAGCGCGGCTTCATGACATGTTTTTCACGGCACGCTTGAATTCGCAATCCGGTTGTGGCCACCTTCGGCGACGCGGCGCGTGCCGCGCCCCGACATTTCAAGGAGCAGACGATGGCGGAGAAGACCGAAAACCGGGCTGTTGAGCTGGATATCCACGGCAAGAAGCGGATATTCGATATCGACGATCCGGTGCTTCCCGACTGGATCGAGGAGAAGGCCTTCGGCTCCGACGACTACCCCTATGACAAGAAGCTCGACAACAAGGAGTACGAAAAGACGCTGAAGCTCCTGCAGATCGAGCTGGTCAAGGTGCAGTTCTGGCAGCAGAAGACGGGCAAGCGCATCATGGCCGTCTTCGAGGGGCGCGATGCTGCCGGCAAGGGCGGCGCGATCCACGCCACCATGTCCTACATGAACCCGCGCTCGGCCCGCATCGTCGCGCTGACCAAGCCGACCGGCACCGAGCAGGGGCAATGGTACTTCCAGCGCTATGTCGCGACCTTCCCGACCTCGGGCGAATTCGTGCTGTTCGACCGTTCCTGGTACAACCGCGCCGGCGTGGAGCCGGTCATGGGCTTCTGCACGCCGGAGCAATACGAGAAATTCCTCAAGGAAACGCCGCGCTTCGAGAAGATGATCGTCTCGGAAGACATCCACCTCTTCAAGTTCTGGCTCAATATCGGCCGGGAAATGCAGCTCAAGCGCTTCCACGACCGTCGGCACGATCCGCTCAAGGTGTGGAAGCTCTCGCCGATGGATATCGCCGCCCTCAACAAGTGGGACGACTATTCCGAAAAGCGCGACCGCATGCTGAAGGAAACCCACACGGACAACGCGCCGTGGACGGTGATCCGCGCCAACGACAAGCGCCGCGCGCGCATCAACCTGATCCGCCACATCCTCAAGACGCTCGACTACGAGGGCAAGGACAAAAAGGCGATCGGCGAGATCGACGACAAGATCGTCGGCTCGGGACCGGGCTTCCTCAAATAACGCGGCGGCTCATTCACCCGGCAGGATACGGACGGCAAAGAGATTGACGCCCGCCTTGCCGCCGGTGATGTCACTGTTGAGGAGTAGGTGGCCTGCCGCGCTCGGCGAGAGCGAGCGGTCGAACTCCACCTGGAACAGGATGTCGGTGCGCTCCGACACGGTGAACCGGTGGCGCCCGCAGCCGCCCATGCTGGAAAAGTCGCATTCGACGGCAAGCTGCACCGGCTTGTCGCCGGCCGCCTGCACGGTGAGTGCCACCGTCGAGGTCTTGCCGCCCATCTCACCGAGGACCTCCGGCGAGACCTCGATACGCACCGCGCCGTCGCGCTCGGGATTATCCGATATGACGCGCACGGCCGGGCCTTCGTTCGTGCTGACGGATTCGAAACGGCCCGCCGCGCCGGCGGATATGCTTGCCGTATCGCCCGGCGAGAAGACCGCGCGCCATTCGGAGGAGAAGCGGCTCTGGGTATCGAGCGCCTTCTTGATCGGGTCCTCGCCCGAGAAATCCTCGCCGGAGACCCGCGCCGGCGGCGTGGAATCGTCGCCGCGGTTGCGCAGGTCGTCGAGCAGCCCGCTCGTCTGCACCCACCATGCGAGGGCGCCGAAGGCCGCGATCAGGGTCGCGACGACGAGAAGGAAGGAAAACAGGCGGCCACGGCGCTTGCGGGCCTTCGCGACCCGCTCCGGACGGAAATCCGACGCTTCGCCTTCGTGCTCACTGCCTGTGGGCGCGGCTGCCTTGGCGAAACCGTCCTGACGCTCGGGCCTGATGGCGCCGATGTCGCTTGCAGCCGCGGCCGGCCGTTCCGCCTCAAGACGCGGCTCGGCATCGAGGGAGGGTTCGGGGCGCACGTCGCGCTCGGCGCGCAGCACAGGCTCGGGCCGCGCCTCCACCACCGGCTCGACGCGCATGTCGCGTGCGGCGGCAGCCAGCTCCGCCCGCTCCTCGCCCTCGATCTGGTGGATGGTGGCTTCCAGCCGGTGGCGCTGCGCGGCGATCGCCTCGGGATCGTTGACCTCCTGCTTGCGCAGGCCCGCCTCCAGCGCGTTGCGTGCCGACTGGTAAATGCGCGCCCGAACTTCGGCATTGCCGCGTTCCGAGCGCGCCAGCGCGTTCCTGATTGCCGTTTCCAGTCCGCTCACATCCGACCCTTCTGCGGGCGCCGCCAAACCGGGCGGCGACGATACACTGTGGAAAGAGCCCTACTTTCCGGCTTTTGTTAGTTTTTGCGTAACGTTTGCAGGGAAATTGCGCAAGCCTTGCGGCCGAAAGTGCCCACCCTTCATCGGGGATAAGCCGCCTTACGTGACGCCGACAGCGCACTGCGATCCTGCCGGAGGCATCGGGCGCCGATAGGCCGAAGCCAAAACACCCGCCCTTCCTGCATCTAAAGCCCCCTTTTCAGAGCAGGCACACGCTGCTATGGTTTTGACGTTTTCGTAAACGTCAATAAAAGACTGGACATCCGCCATGGCCCTGCCCGCGATATTCAAGGACAAGCTGCGCCTGCCCGTCGTCGGCGCGCCGCTCTTCATCATCTCGCACCCTGCCTTGACCCTTGCCCAATGCAAGGCCGGCGTCATCGGCGCCTTTCCGGCGCTGAACGCGCGCCCGGAATCCCAACTCGACGAATGGCTGGCGGAAGTCACCGAGGGTCTTGCCGCGCATGACGCGAAGAACCCCGATCGCCCCGCCGCCCCCTTCGCCGTCAACCAGATCGTCCACCGCTCCAACAAGCGGCTCGAGCACGACCTGATGATGTGCGTTAAATACAAGGTGCCGGTGGTGATCTCCTCGCTCGGCGCCGTGCCGGAGGTGAACGCGGCGATCCATTCCTATGGCGGCATCGTGCTGCACGACGTCATCAACAATCGCCATGCCAGTTCGGCGATCCGCAAAGGCGCGGACGGCCTCATCGCCGTTGCCGCCGGCGCGGGCGGCCATGCCGGCACGCTCTCGCCCTTCGCGCTGGTCCAGGAAATCCGCGAATGGTTCGACGGCCCGCTCCTGCTGTCCGGCGCGATCGCGACGGGCGGGGCGATCCTCGCCGCCGAGGCGATGGGCGCCGACATGGCCTATATCGGCTCTCCCTTCATCGCGACCAGCGAGGCGCGGGCGAGCGATGCCTACAAGCAGATGATCGTCGACAGCGCGGCGGTCGACATCGTCTATTCCAACTATTTCACCGGCATCCACGGCAACTACCTGAAACCCTCGATCGCCGCGGCCGGCATGGACCCCGAGCACCTGCCCGAGGCCGACCCGTCAAAGATGGATTTCGAAACGGCCACCACCGGCGCCAAGGCCTGGAAGGATATCTGGGGCTGCGGCCAGGGCATCGGCGCGGTCAAGGCCATCGGCCCGGTCGAAGACCTCGTGGCCCGGATGGAGCGCGAATATGCGGCCGCCAAGGCCCGCATCACCGGCGCCTGACCGAACGATTTCGCTGCACCGCATGGGAAAAATGCGGAAGTTGAAACTACGCGCTTGAAATCTCCGTCCATTGCGGTTATCAGCGCACCCATTCCGGTCCCGACACGCTTCGGGACCTGAGAATGCCGCTTTAGCTCAGTTGGTAGAGCACGTCATTCGTAATGACGGGGTCACGTGTTCGAGTCACGTAAGCGGCACCACTTCCTTCCAAAGACAATCCGTTCAGGTGCTTCAGGCTAGCCGCGTTCCAGCCGGATCTGGCAGTTCTGGCGCGTCGACTTGCCCGACATCGTGTTCGCCTCCACCTGGACCACATAGTCAAAGGTGCCGGGTTGTGCGGTGACGATGGTGTAGGTGTCGGGCGTATCACCGGTCGGCGCGGGGCTTATCTGTGCCTCGTCGGTGCCCTTTGCGGCGCCGCTGAATTCCCACTTGCCTTTGGCCACCCTGCCGAACTGCTCGTTGACGGAGAAGGTGATGGAGAACTGGCGGCGACCACAGCCGACACTGCCGAGCCAGGTTCCGATGAGATCACCCTTCTCAGGCGTCGCATCCGGCGCGGCGGCGTCCTGCCGCAATCGGGAAATCTCGCGTTCGAGTTCACGGATGATGCCCTTCAGGCGCTCGATTTCCACCTGGGCATCGTTGCGGCTGGTGCGCGGGCCAGTCGGGCCGCTGGCATCGAAATCCTGCGCGCAGACCGGCAAGGTCAAAACGAATGCGGATGCTGCTGCGATAGATCCAACGACGCGCATGTTCGCCACCCCCGTGGCAACATTCGCTCATCCGTGGCCGCGAGTCGAGGCCCGGGTCTCAGCCGACATTGCGCTCCTGCTCTCCTTGAGCCGGCGATTCGGAATGGGGGTCGAGCAGGATGGGAGAGCCTGGCTCCGTCGCTTCGATCTCGCGGATCCATTCGCGCCAGATGGCGACGAGGAGGGCCATGAGGACGGGTCCGATGAAGAGGCCGAGGAAGCCCATGGTCTTCACGCCGCCGATGAGGCCGAAGAAGGTGGGCAGGAACGGCAGCTTGATCGGTCCGCCGACAAGGCGTGGGCGCAGCGTCTTGTCGACGATGAAGAGTTCCACCGAGCCCCACAGGAACAAGGCGAGGCCCGCGACGGGCGAGCCGCTGGAGACCAGATAGATCGAGACCAGCGTGAAGGACAGCGGCGCGCCGCCGGGAAAGAGCGCCATGACGCCGGTGAGCACGCCGAGCGTAACGGCGGAGGGCACGCCTGCGACCCAGTAGGCGATGCCGAGCACGATGCCCTCGCCGATGGCGATCAGCGTCATGCCGGTGACCGTGGAGCTGATCGTCGCCGGCACGATGCGGGAAAAGCGCTCCCAGCGTGTGGGCAGGATGCGCTCGCCGAGGCGATCCACCTGGCCGGCGAAGGACTGGCCGTCGCGGTAGATGAAGAAGAGCGCGATCAGCATGAAGAGCGCGGCGAGCAGCAGGTTGAAGGCCTTTCCGCCGGTCGCGAGCGCGACGCGGTAGATGTTGCCGATATTGGCACCGCTGACGATCTGCGTCAGTTCGCCGATCGCGCCGGGATGATCGAGGAAACGCGTCCATTGCATGTCGAGCCAGCCGCCGACGACCGGCAGCACGCGAATCCAGTCCGGGGTCGCCGCGCCGGTGCGGTTCGTCTCGACGGCCCAGCCGATCCAGTCGCGGATCTCGTGAATGGCGTAGGTCGCCGCGAACATGACCGGCCCGACGATGAAGCCCAGGATGAGCAGGATGGCGATGGAGGCGGCCAGCGTGCGGTTGCCGTTCACCCGTGCAAGGAGCCGGACATAGAGCGGCCAGCTCGCGAAGGCAATGACGAGCGCCGCGAGCACCGGAACGACGAAACCGTGGAAGAAATAGATGCCGGCAAGCGCGACGAGCACGAGCAGCCAGCGCGCCACCGAGATCGGCGACAGGATCGCGGCGCCCGTCTGGCGGGCGGCGC
This sequence comes from Shinella zoogloeoides, assembly GCF_030733845.1. Lineage (NCBI taxonomy): Bacteria > Pseudomonadati > Pseudomonadota > Alphaproteobacteria > Hyphomicrobiales > Rhizobiaceae > Shinella > Shinella zoogloeoides. Next base: position 92,267 of record NZ_CP132311.1, on the reverse strand, counting down.
CGAGAAACCGCGGCTCACTTCTGCGATGTTCCGAATGCAGCAACTGTCCAACTCCTGAGACCGGCGCCCGGCCGGATCACCTACATATGATCTACCCGAGGAATGTTAAACATATACGCGGTTTTTTGGGCAATGGCGCGCTGAGACGTCGCACGCAACAGGAAATCGCCGCTTTCACGAAAAAGCGACCGTGTGAACGCCTCGCAAATTGTTGACGTTTACGTCAATGTAAGATAGCGATGGCTCTTGATGGCGCCCGTCAAAAGCATCATCTTGTCGGTATCGGATGGTTGGAGGATCTTTCGATGGCGGCGGGACGGACGATGCCTGCGCCCAACGAGGAGGAGCACATATGTCGGCCACTGAGACGTCCCCTTCCACGCTGCCGTCCGGCCGCTTCTGGCTCGCCTCCTATCCCGAGGGCGTGGCCGGCGAGATCGTGCCGCTCGGACACAATTCCATCGGCGCGCTGGTGGAAAGCTGCTGCACCCAGTTTGCCGACCGCCCCGCCTTCACCAGCATGGGCAAGACGCTGACCTTCCGGGATTTCGACGCTGCCACGCGCAGCATTGCCGCCTGGCTCCAGGCGCGGGGCCTGGAAAAGGGCGACCGCGTCGCGGTCATGATGCCGAACATCCTGCAGAACCCGGTGATCATCTTCGGCATCCTGCGCGCCGGCCTCGTCGTGGTGAACGTCAACCCGCTCTATACGCCGCGCGAACTGGAGCATCAGTTGAAGGATGCCGGCGCGAAAGCGCTGTTCGTGCTGGAGAATTTTGCCAGCACCGTGGCGCAGGTCATCTCCCGCACGGCCGTCAAGCATGTGGTCGTCACCGCGATGGGAGACATGCTCGGCCTCAAGGGGCTGATCGTCAATCTCGTGGTGCGCAAGGTCAAGAAGCTCGTGCCCGCCTGGTCGCTGCCGGGACACATTCCCTTCAAGCAGGTGATGTCCGAGGGTGCGCGCGGCACCCTGAAGCCGGTCAGCATCGTTCCGGGCGACACCGCCTTCCTGCAATATACCGGCGGCACGACGGGCGTCTCCAAGGGCGCGACACTGACCCATTCGAACCTGCTCTCCAACATGGAGCAGATCAAGCTGTGGATCGAGCCGACATTCCGCATCAAGAAGCGGCCGGAACAGCTCACCTTCGTCTGCGCGCTGCCGCTCTATCATATCTTCGCCCTGACGGTGAACGGGCTCGCCGGCATCGCGCTTGGCGGCCACAACGTGCTGATCGCCAATCCGCGCGACATCCCGGCCTTCGTCAAAGAACTGGCGAAGATCCGCACCCACATCTTCCCCGGCCTCAACACGCTGTTCAACGCGCTGATGAACAATCCGGAATTCGCCAAACTCGACTTTTCCGAACTCGTGCTGACGCTCGGCGGCGGCATGGCGGTGCAGCGCCCGGTCGCCGAGCGCTGGCAGAAGATGACGGGTTGCGCGATCACCGAGGGCTACGGCCTGTCCGAGACGTCGCCGGTCGCCACCGCCAACCGCTTCGACAAGCCGGAATTCACCGGCACGATCGGCCTGCCGCTGCCCTCCACCGACATCGAGATCCGCGACGACGACGGCCGGACGCTGGCGCTCGGCGAGGTCGGCGAGATCTGCATCCGCGGCCCGCAGGTCATGGCCGGCTACTGGCAGCGGCCGGACGAGACCGCCAAGGTGATGACGCCGGACGGCTTCTTCCGCTCCGGCGACATCGGCTTAATGACGGCGGAAGGCTTCACCAAGATCGTCGACCGCAAGAAGGACATGATCCTCGTTTCCGGCTTCAACGTCTTCCCGAACGAGGTCGAGGAAGTGGCCATGTCGCATCCCGGCATCCTCGAATGCGCGGCGATCGGCGTGCCGGACGAGCATTCCGGCGAGGCGGTGAAACTCTTCGTGGTGAAGAAGGACCCGGCGCTGACCGAAGCCGACGTGAAGGCGCATTGCGCGGCGAACCTGACGAACTACAAACGGCCGAAATTCGTCGAATTCCGCGCCGAACTGCCGAAATCCAATGTCGGCAAGATCCTGCGCAAGGACCTCCGGGGCTGAGGGCAGCCCCGGTTAAACCGATTTAATTTTTTCGCTCAAGAGCGTTTGCGGCCTTGATTTGGACATGCCAAAGCGACTAGCTAGGGCATCGTCCAAAGCCAGGGAAGACGCCGATGAACGCGCTTGTCGATAAGCTGAAATCCATCGTCCGCGATACCAACGCCACAGACATCAGGGCTGCCTTCGCGGCCGATCCCGAACGGTTCTCCCGCTACAGCACGACGCTCGGCGATTTCCTCTTCGACTATTCCAAATGCGCGGTGAACGATGCCGTGCTCGACGGGCTGGAAGCACTGGCCACGGATGCCGGCGTCGAGAAGAAACGCGACGCGATGTTCGCCGGCGAGATCATCAATATGACCGAGGAGCGCGCCGTGCTGCACACGGCGCTGCGCAACCGCTCGAACACGCCCGTTCTCGTCGAGGGCAAGGACGTCATGCCCGACGTCAATTCGGTTCTCGACGCCATGGGCACCTTTGCCGACGGCATCCGCTCCGGCGCGTTGAAAGGCGCGACGGGCAGGAAGATCACCGACGTCGTCAATATCGGCATCGGCGGCTCGGACCTCGGCCCGGTGATGGCGACGCTGGCGCTCGCACCCTTCCACGATGGCCCGCGCCTGCACTTCGTCTCCAATATCGACGGCGCGCATATCGCCGATACGCTGAAGCTGCTCGATGCGGAAACGACGCTCTTCATCGTCGCCTCGAAGACCTTCACCACCATCGAGACGATGACCAATGCCGCGACGGCGCGCGCATTCATCGCCGAGGCGCTGGGCGAGGCGGCCGTCGGCAGCCATTTCTGCGCGGTCTCGACGGCGCTCGACAAGGTCGCCGCCTTCGGCATCGACGAGGCCCGCGTCTTCGGCTTCTGGGACTGGGTCGGCGGGCGCTATTCCATTTGGTCGGCCATCGGCCTGCCGCTGATGATCGCCATCGGCAAGGAGGATTTCGCGCAGTTCCTCGCCGGCGGCCATGCCATCGACAATCACTTCCGCGAGGCGCCGATCCGGGAGAACATCCCGATGCTGCTCGGCCTCATCGGCTACTATCACCGCAATGTACTGAACTATCCCTCGCGCGCCATCCTGCCCTATGACCAGCGCCTGTCGCGCTTCCCGGCCTATCTGCAGCAGCTCGACATGGAATCGAACGGCAAGTCCGTGACCATCGACTCCAGGCCCGTCGCGGGCAAGACCGGCCCGGTCGTCTGGGGCGAGCCCGGCACCAACGGCCAGCATGCCTTCTACCAGCTCATCCACCAGGGCACGTCGGTCATCCCGACCGAATTCATGATCGCGGCGAACGGCCACGAGAAGAACCTTCGCCATCAGCACCAGCTCCTTATCGCCAATTGCCTGGCGCAGTCCGAGGCGCTGATGAAAGGCCGCACGCTGGCCGAGGCCAAGGCGCAGCTCACCGCCAAGGGCATGGACGAGGCGAAGGCGGACAAGATCGCGCCGCACCGCGTCTTCTCCGGCAACCGGCCGTCGATCACCATGGTGTATGACAGCCTGACGCCCTTCGCGCTCGGCCGGCTGATCGCGCTCTACGAGCATCGCGTCTTCGTCGAGGGCGCGCTCTTCAACATCAACTCCTTCGACCAGTGGGGCGTGGAGCTAGGCAAGGAGCTGGCGACGGGCCTGCTGCCGGTCGTCGAGGGCAAGGAGAGCGCGGAAGGCCACGATTCGTCGACGGCCGGGCTTGTCGCGGCGCTCCTCAAGGCCGCCAGATAACTCAGCGCAGGCTGAGACGGCGTGCCGCGAACGCACCGCGCGGCACGCGCGCAAGGTTGCCGAGGAATTCGCGGGCGCAGGCACGCCAGCTATAGGCCATGGCGCGGCCCCGGGCGACATCCCGGGGAATTTCGAGCGCGGCTAGGGCCGCCTGCCGCAGGTCTTCCGACAGCGCCCCGCCCTCCCCCAGCACATCGCGCGGCGCCGTCACCGGGAAGGCGGCGACGGGAACGCCGCTCGCCAGCGCTTCCAGCATGACATTGCCGAACGTATCGGTGCGGCTCGGGAAGACGAAGACGTCGGCCGAGGCGTAGATCGAGGCCAGGTCCTCGCCGGTCTTGCGGCCGAGGAAGTGCACGTCGGGATAGCGCTGGCGCAGGGCGGCAAGATCCGGCCCGTCGCCGACGACGACCTTGCTTCCGGGCAGATCGAGGCCGAGGAAGGCGGGCAGGTTCTTCTCCACCGCCACACGCCCGACATTGAGGAAGACCGGCCGCGGCAGGCCGAGATCGCGGCGCCGAGCCGGGTCGAACAGCTTGGTATCGACCCCGCGCGACCAGCGCTTGATGCGCACGAAGCCGCGCGCCGCCATTTCCGCGCCGAGCGACTTGGTCGCCACCATCATGCCCTCGCCGGAATTGTGGAAGCGCCGCAGCCACCAGTAGCTCCAGCTTTCCGGAATGGGCAGGCGCGCGCTGATGAATTCGGGAAAACGCGTGTGATAGGCCGTGGTGAACGGCAGCCGGCGTTGCAGGCAGGCGCGCCGCGCCGCCATGCCAAGCGGGCCTTCCGTCGAGATGTGGATATAGTCCGGCGCGACCGCCTCGATCTCGGCCAACACCTGGCGGCTCGACGTGAGGGCGAGGCGGATTTCCGGATAGGATGGCAGCGGGATCGTCGCGAACTTTTCCGGCGTCAGGAAGACGATGTCGACGCCCTCCTCCGCCATGGAGCGGGCAAGTTCCTCCAGCGTGTGCACGACGCCGTTCAATTGCGGCCGCCACGCATCCGTGACGACGAGAACGGTGGGCGCCCGGCCATCCGGCCGGTCGGGGACGAGCGAATCGGGGGCGGGGTGATCGAGCATGGCCCCTTTGACCATGCCGCGATGACAGGCGAATGAAGGTGGCCCGGATCAGGCGAGGCCGATTTCCTTCGCCCAGGGCGGGTTCGCGCCCGCGCGGGAGACCGTGACGGCGGCGGCCTTGGCGCCGAGTGCCAGAACCTTGGCGATCTGCTCCTCGCTCAGCCTGCCGATCTGCTCCTTGGTCAGCAGGTTCTGCATCTTCAGCGAGGCGAGCACGCCCGCATCGAACGTATCGCCGGCACCGACCGTATCGACCACGCTCACCCGCTCGCTCGGCACCACGACCTTGTGGCCCGCCGTATAGCCGACCGCGCCTTCGGCGCCGCGCGTGACGACGACGAGCTTGGCGCCATGGTGCAGCCAGTAGCGCGCCAGCGCATCCTCGTCGCCCTCCAGGCCGAACCAGGCAAGGTCCTCGTCGGAGAATTTCACGATATCGGCCATCGCCGCCATGCGGCGGATGCGGGCCATATGGGCGTCCTTGTCCTTGATGAAGCCGGGACGAATGTTCGGGTCGAGCGATATGACGCGCTTGTCGTGCTCGCGCGCCAGGAGCGCCTCGTAGGTGGAGCCGCAGGGTTCGGGAATGAGGCTGATCGCGCCGAAATGCAGGGCTTCGCAATCCCCGCCCAGCACCGGAAGCTCGGCCTCGGTGATCATGCGGCCGGCCGTGCCCTCGTCGTAGAAGGCATAGGTCGCATGGCCATGGACCAGCTTGACGAAGGCGACGGTGGTGGGACGCGAGAGGGTTGCGCAATAGCTGTAGTCGACGCCGCTCTCGGCGAGCGTCTTGCGCAGGATGTCGCCCATCATGTCGTCGGAAAGGCCGGTGAAGAAGCCCGTCGGCACGCCGAGACGGCCGAGCGCGATCGCCGTGTTGAAGATCGCCCCGCCGGCATAGGGCGCATAGGCATCCTCGCCGAGCGTCGTCATCCGCGGCAGCATGTCGATCAGCGCTTCACCACAACACAGGATCATCCAGAGTCCTCCAAGCGATTTTCAATCGATTTAAACGATCGCAGCGGAAAGCGCCAGCCCCATTTACGACGTCGGCAGTTCCGAAACGCCGCCATGGTTCGCCGACCAGACGAGCGGCGCGTCGAAGAAGGCTTCGACGGAGGCGAGCGTCGCATCGTCGAAGAGCTTTTCCGCCCGCGCGACGGCGAGCACGTCGCGCCAGGTGGCGACGTGGTGCAGCTTGACGCCGCCATTGGCGTAACGGGCTTCGGCTTCCTTGAAGATGCCGTAGTAGAACAGCGACATGCCGTGATCGACGATACCGCCGGCCGCGCGGATGGCGTCGATGAAGGTGAACATGGAGCCGCCGACCGTCACGAGATCCTCGATGACCAGCACGCGGGCGCCTTCCGCCATCACGCCCTCGATCTGCGCGTTGCGGCCATGGCCCTTCGGCTTCTTGCGCACATAGATCATCGGCAGGCCGAGGCGGTCGGCGAGCAGCGCCGCGAAGGGAATGCCGGCCGTCTCCCCGCCAGCAATCACATCGAAGCGCTCGAAGCCGGCATTGCGGGTGATGGTCGCGGCGGCGAAATCCATGATCGCCGAGCGGATGCGCGGATAGGAGAGCAGCTTGCGGCAGTCCATGTAGACCGGGGAAGCCATGCCGGAGGCGAGCTTGTAGGGCTCCTCCGGACGGAAATGCACCGCCTTGATCTCCCACAGCATGCGGGCCATCAGCTCCGCCATCACGTCTTTGTCCGGAAAGGAATTGGAAAACATCGGCATCTCCCACATGTCTGTCTGCCGGTGCGCATAGCAGCAAGAGCCGCGGCTTTCCAGCGGCTGCGGGGTTTTCCAAGGGCCAGATGGCGAAAAACCCTCCCCGGAGGCCGGGAAGGGTTCCTTGATATCGCGGTCGCGCTGTCGTTCAGGCGGCGCCGCGGCGGGCGTCGAGCGAGAGGGAGCCCGGGCCGAAGGCGGCGAGGACGAGGAAGCCACCGGCGATCGTGATGTTCTTCCACATCATCAGGCCGTTGAAGACCGTAAGAAGGCCGTTGGCGCCTTCCGGGAAATCCGGAATGTTGATCGAACCGCTATGGAACACAAGAGCCGTGAACACGCTGAAGGCGGCGAGCAGATAGGCGGCGATGCGCGTCTGGAAGCCGACGAGGATGAAAAGACCGGCGACGAGCTCGAAGATGCCGGCGAGGTAGGCGAGCGCGGTGGCGGCCGGGAGGCCCGCACCGGCGATCATGCCGGCGGTGCCCGACGGATCGATCAGCTTGGGATAACCCGATGTGATGAACATGAGGGCGAGGAGGATGCGTCCGACGAGGACGACGGCGTTCTGCTGCATGGAAAGCTCCTGAGGCTTCAATCGTTGCGTTGGCAGACAGATATCAGCTTTCCAGCGTCAAGCTAGACGGGCAATTGGACGACAGATCGTTCTCTTTTTGTGAACGACCACCTGTTCCCGGTGGAACAGACCGGTGCGGCCGGCCGTGCAACAAGGGCCCATCCCACCTGCCTTCCTGCCGGAGATATCATGCGCCACACCCTGATCGCCCTTGCCCTTGCCGCCGCCTCCCTCGTTTTCACCTCCACCGGCCATGCGGGCACCTCCTACGGCGAAGGCTACTATGGCCATTACCAGCAGAACTGCATCACCAAGCGCATCCGCACCGCCGATGCCTACGGCCGGACGGTCAGCAAGCGCGTGCGCATCTGCCGATAGATCCGTTCTTTTCTGTTGCAAGCGCCCGGCGGCTGGGCGAAGATTTCCCGCGAGCGGCCCCTTGTAGCGGCGGCCGGGGGAAACCGGATATGAACGAGATCAACAAGAGTGCCGCGTTCTGGCGTTCTTTTCCGATTTTCGAGGGGTTCAGCAAGGAAACGATCGGTGAGATCGCCGATATCGCGACCTTTCGCAAATGGCCGGCCGGCACCGTGATCTTCCAGCGTGGCGACGAAGGCACCTATCTCATCGTGCTCGTCTCCGGCCGCATCAAGCTTTCCCTCATCACGCCGCAGGGCAAGGAACTGTCGCTGCGCCAGCTCGAACCCGGTTCGGTGCTCGGCGAGATGGCGATCCTCGACGGCCAGCCGCGCTCGGCCGACGCCACCGCCGCCGTGGCGACAGAAGGCTACGTCATCTCCAAGCGCGATTTCCTCGATCTCATCACCCGCCACCCTACGGCCGCGCAGGCGATCATCCACTATCTCTGCACCAAGCTGCGTGAGACGACCGAACAGCTCGAGACCATCGCGCTCTACGATCTCGACGCCCGCGTCGCCCGCTTCTTCCTGGCGACGCTGCGCACCATCCATGGCGAGGAACTGCCTGACAGCGCCAATCTCCAGCTTTCGCTGAGCCAGACCGAGATCGCCGGCATCCTCGGCGCGAGCCGGCCGAAGATCAACCGGTCGATCCTGGCGCTGGAGGAGGCCGGCGCCATCCGCCGCAGCGATGGCATCATCCACTGCCATATCGGCCGGCTCTACACGATTGCCGAACCCGATGACGACTAGAGCATTTCCGCCTTGATCGCCAAGAGATACAGGCCCCTTGCCGCCGGCCTCGTCGCGAGCCTTGCGGGGGCGCTGGCGCTCTTCGTGCTTGGCGAGGGCGCGCTGGAGCAGCAGCGCGAATATTATTTCGACGCCCTGACGCAGGCGGTTCCGGCAGCCACAAGCGACCGGATCGTCGTCGTCGACATCGACCGCAAGGCCTTCCAGAGCGCCGAGAACAAGGAATGGACGCGCGCGCAGACGGCACAGCTGATCGAGCGGCTCGCAGCCGCCAAGCCGGCGGCCGTCGCCTTCGACTTCATCTTCAGTACCGATTGCGCGCCGGAAGAACCGGCCAATGCCGCGCTTGCCGCCGCAATCGGCAAGGTGCCGACCATTCTCGGCTTCCTGATCGGCGAGACGCTGGACGGCGCTCCGCATCCAGTGCCCAAGCTCGCCCTGCAGCGGCCGGTCACCGTGCCGGACCTCTGGTTCATCGAGGGCACGGAAAGCTCCTGCGCCTTCCTGCAGGACAAGTCCGCCGCCGCCGCCGCTGCCTTCCTCGTCGGCGACGAGGATGCGGTCGTGCGCCGTGTTCAGGCCTATGCCATCATCGGCAACGCCGCCTATCCGGCGCTCGGCGTCGAGGCGGCACGGCTGGCCGCCGGCGCTCGTACGCCCATGCTGGGCGGCACGCCCACATGGCTGCGCCACGATTCGCGCATCCTGCAGCTCGATGAAGACGGCAGCCTGCGCTTCGTGGCGAGCAGCGCGGCGGCGATCGGCGCGCGCACCTTCTCCGCGGCGGATGTCGTGGCGGGGCAAGTGCCGGCCGACAGGATCACCGGCAAGGTCGTGCTGATCGGCAGCAGCCTGCCCAATCTCGGCGGCCTGCGCACCAGCGCCTCCATGCCGCTCGAACCCTCCGTGCAGATCCATGCCGACATGGCGAACGCGATCCTGACCGATCACATCCCGAGGCGCGATCTCGGTCTCCTGCCGTTCGAGGCGGGCTTCGCCTTCCTCGCCGGGGCCGCGGCGGCCTTTGCGGCGGCGCGGCTGCGCCCGCTCGGCGCGGCGGTGGCCGGCATCGGTCTCGTCGGCCTCGTCTTCGGCGCCTCGGTGCTGCTCTATGCCCGCACGGCGCTGCTGTCCGATGCGGTCGGCGTCTCGCTCATCGTGGCGACGGCGGCGCTCGTCACCGGCCTCCTGCAATATGGTCATGTGCGGCGGGCCGAGGCCACGGCGCGGCTGCGCTTTGCGCAATACCTGCCGCAATCCGTCGTCTCGCGCTATATCGACAATCCGGACCTCGGCCGCGTCGCCGGCGAGGAGCGGCAGGTAACGGCGCTCTTCACCGACATCGAAGGGTTTTCCGCGCTCGCCCAGAAGATCGGCCCGCACGATCTCGTCAAGCTGCTCGATATCTACTTCTCCGAGGTGAACGCCCTTGTCGCGCGCCATGGCGGCATGGTGGACAAGGTGGTGGGCGATGCCGTGCATGCGCTCTTCAACGCACCCGACGATCTCGACCGCCATGTGGACAAGGCGCTCGCCTGCGCCGACGAGATCCGCATGCTGACCGAGGAGATGCGCCGGCGGCCCGCCTTCTTCGAGAAGGAATTCGGGCGCACCCGCATCGGCGTCGAGACGGGCATGGCGGTGCTCGGGGAGGTGGGTGCCGGCGGCAAGCTCGACTACACGGCCCATGGCGACGCGGTGAACCTTGCGGCACGGCTTCAGGATGCCAACAAGTTCCTGGGCACCCAGATCTGTATCGGCCCGCACGCGGCCGGGCAAACCAGCCGGACGCTGCGCGCCATCGGCAGCCACGAAATCCGCGGCTTCGGCACGATGGAGCTTTTCACCCTGGATTAACGGATGCCGACGCGGGCATAGGCCTCGCGGATACGGGCATCGCCCCACTGCGCGACCTCGCTGGGCGCCGCGCCGGGCGATGCGGTATCGACGCCCTGCCCGCGGCCGACCTGCCGCGTCACGCCGCCGCCGGTAACCTCGACAAGCCCATGCTCGACGAAGACACCGAAGACGCCGCGGCTGGGGCCGGCGAAGAATTTCGTGCCGCGCACGCCAATCATGCCGAAGGCGGTGCGCACGGTGAGGTCGATCTTGGCAAGGCCCTCCGGCCGGTCGAAGACCATCTGGCCGGTGCCGAGCTCGATCGTTCCGCCCTGCCCGGCAATGAAGGTGTCGATGAGGAGTTCCGTCTCGCTGCCGAGGAGCAGGCTCGTATCGTCACCGAGGGCAAGCTCGGCGAAGCTCTCCTTGCCGGTCGCGACGAAATCGTGGTCCATCAGGCTGGCGCCGGCCTTCAGCCCTTCCAGATGATCCGCCTGCTTGCGGGTGACGTCGCCGGTGATCTCGACCGCCTTGCCGATGATCGAATTGGCCTGGGTGGCGCGGATACCGATCCCCGTCAGCGCGAGCGCGCCGCCGGCAAGAAAGAGCCTGCGGCTGATGGAAACCGGGCCGGGAGCGTTGAACGTCTGCATCGTACACCTTTCGCGCGGGATCGCCCGCCGGAGGAATTGAACCGATCGGGGCCGGCGCGTCAATCGCATGCGCCCTCCCCTCATGCATCCCTTATGCGCCCGTCGCCCTGCCCGCTCTGTTCCCGCGGAAACAGCCGGCTTTTTCCCCTTGTCTAAGGTGTGGCCATCCAACGAAGGGAAACGGAAATGATCACGCGATCCACAAACATGAAGACGGCTGGCCGCGCCCTTTTCTTCGCGGTCCTTCTTTCCGGCGCCGCCGGCGGGGCGTTCGCAAGCCCGCCTTCCATCCAGTACCAGTGCGACGCGAGCGCCGGTAGCCGCTACGACCGGACGCGCAACACGCGCTTTTCGCCGGTGGCGCTGGAGGACATCAAGATCGGCCCGGCGCTTTCGGCCTGCCGCGCGGCATACAATGCCGATGGCGGCGCCCGCATGGCGTTCCAGCTCGGCCGTGCGCTGGAGCGCGCCGGCCAGGACCTCGAAGCCATGAAGCTCTATGCGCAGGCCGCCGCCCTCGGCCACACGGTGGCGATGGTCAACTATGGCGGCATGCTGGGCAAGCGCGGCGACCCCGCCGGCGAATTCAACCACTACAAGAAGGCGGCGGAACTGGGCGACCTGCTCGGCGCCTACAATCTCGGCGTCGCCTATCGCGACGGCATCGGCACGCAGATCGACGGCGCGCAAGCCGCCCGCTGGTTCGACAAGGCGGCGGCAGGCGGCGACGAGACGGCCGCCTTCAATCTCGGCGTGCTGTTCGACGACGGCAGCCTTGTCGCGGAGGACAATGCGCGGGCGGCGGCCTTCTACCGGCTTGCGGCCGAGGGCGGCAATGTCGATGCCATGATCAATCTCGGCCTCATGCTGGAATCGGGCGAAGGCATCGCGCAGGACCTTCCCGCCGCCGCCGGCTATTTCAGCAAGGCGGCCGAGCGTGGCGACAGCTACGGCAAGCTTAAGCTCGGCCTGATGCAGCAGAGTGGCACCGGCATCGTCAAGAACGTGGAGCAGGCGGTGAACAGCCTCGTCGCCGCCTTCCGGATGCGCGACGTCGACCTCGAAGTGATCCTGCGCGACCAGCCGGAGCAGCTTACCGCCGATGCGCGCCTTGCCATCAAGCGCGTGCTCGCCGAGCGCGACCTGATCGACGACGCCGAAAACGCGGAGATCGATCCGATCACCCTCGGCGCCATCGAGAAGCATTACGCCGGGAGGTGAATTCCCGGCACGGACGGGATCAGACGATCTCGCCGGCCTGCGGACCCCAGGTGTCCGTCATGGCGAAACCGTTCGCCAGGGGATCGGTCGGGTCGAGCGCGATCTGGTGCAGGCCGAAGGTCCAGCCGCGGCCGGTGATGGTGGGGATGATCGCCTTGCGGCCGGCAACGATGGTCTCGGCCTGGAGCCCCACCTCGAATTCGGAGCCGATGATCGAACGCGAACGGAACGTATCGCCCACCTTGGCAAGGCCGCGGGCATGCAGCGTGGCGAGGTTGGCGGAATTGCCGGTGCCGCAGGGCGAGCGGTCGACGCGGCCCGGCCACATGGTGGTAGCGGTGCGCACGAGGCCATCGGGATCGCGATCGCGGAACATGACATAGGCGATGCCATTGATTTCCGGGATTTCCGGATGCACGATCTTCATCGACTTGTTGATGAGGTCCTTCAGCGCCATGCCGGCATCGACGAGCGCACGGGCATTGCCCTTCTCGATCTTCGTGCCGATCTGGTCGACATCGACCAGCGCATAGAAGATGCCGCCATAGGAGATGTCGAAGCGCACGCGGCCCCAGTGCGGCGTGTCGATTTCCACGTCCAGCGCCTCGACGAAGGAGGGCACCATGGTGAGCTTCACCTTCTCGCAGCGTCCGTCGCGGCAGGTCGCCGTCGCCTTGACGAGGCCGGCCGCCGTGTCGAGCACGACGACGGTTTCCGGCTCCTTCATCTCGACGATGCCCGATTCGAGCAGCGCTGTGGTGACGCAGATCGAGTTGGAGCCGGAAGAGGCATGCGCCTGGTCGGCCTGCAGGATGATGAAGCCGGCATCGGCTTCCGGGCGCTTGGCCGGCACCAAGAGGTTGACCGAGCCCGTCGCGGCCGCGCGCGGCTCGAGGCAAAGGAAGCGGCGCAGGCTGTCATCGACCGTATTGATGTGGTTGAGCTGTTCGGCGATCGTGTTGCCGGGAATCTTCGGCACGCCGCCGATCGCCACCTTGCCGATTTCACCTTCGCAATGAACGTCCAGCAACTGGATCGTACGCTTCCATCTCATGTCGACATGCTCCGTTCTCGCCGGCCTTCCGGCTGCTCTCGGCTCCCTGATATATCAGATCGTCATGCGTTCCAACTGCTTTTCATGCGACAGGTTTGCGCGCTACGAAAATAGTCCCGAAGCGCAAACCCCGCACGCCGTATTTTCCTCCCGCCACGAGACATTTCCATGACCAAGCTAATTGTCTTCACCGATCTGCACATGGTGCCCGAGGGCATGACGATCATCGGCCTCGACCCGTACCAGCGCCTGCTGGCCGGCATCGAGCACGTCAATCGCTACCATGCCGATGCGGACCGGGTGATCTTCACCGGCGACCTGACGCACCGCGCCGACACGCTGTCCTACGAGCGCCTGCGCGGCCTCCTGTCGCTGCTCGTGCCCCCCGCCGCCATCACCATCGGCAACCACGACTACCGCGACCGTTTCCTCGAAACCTTTTCCCATGTGACGCCGGACGCGGACGGCTTCGTGCAGCAGGCGATCGACTTTCCCGATTGCCGCGTCGTGCTGCTCGATACGCTCTTCGCCCCGCCCTACGACTACCCACTGAGCCATGCCGGCTATCTGTGCGAACGGCGCCTCGCCTGGCTCGACCGGGCGCTCGCGACCGCGGACGGCCTGCCGGTCCTCATCTTCATGCACCATCCGCCGCACAAGACGGGCTTTACCGGCATGGACGCGATCCGCCTCGGCAACGAGGACGCCTTCTACGATCTCGTGCTGAGGCACGGCAATGTCCGCCACATCTTCGCCGGCCATGTACACCGCACGATCGGCGGCTCGCATCGCGGCATTCCATTCTCGATCTTCAAGAGCCCGGTGCACCAGCAGCCCATGCCCTTCGACATGCCGAACGCCTCGCTGTCGGTCGACGAGCCCGCCGCCTACGGTATCGTCGTGGTGACGGAAGAAGGCTTGCAGGTGCACAACGAGGACTATGAAATCGCAAGGCGCGATCCGGAAATCGCCTGAGCCGGGCGATTAAAGCCGGTTACACATCGTGATGCCCGGCCGCCGATCGGCCGGAACCGAGTGGGACGTCTGACGTTGTCTCCGCCGAAGGGGTGGGAAACCCGATTTTCGAAGGAGAAAGACATGCGTAAGATTCTCATGGCCGGTGCGGCCCTCGCACTCATCGGCGTCACCGCCGCCCATGCTGACGACCGCGACAAGGAAGCGCTCGGCGGCGCGGCAGGCGGCGCTGCGGGTGCTGCTGCCGGCGCTGTCGTCGGCGGCCCTGTCGGCGCCATCGTCGGCGGCGTCGCCGGCTTCGCCATCGGCGCGGAAGCGGCCGTTCCCGAAGACGCCCGCGTCTACGTGATGCAGAACCCGACACCGCCCGTCGTCCTTGAGGGACAGGTAACAGCCGATACCCGCTTCGACGAAACCGTCACTTTGACGCCGATTCCCGAGCACCCTGACCTCGCCTATGTCTATGTCGACAACCGCCCGGTCATCGTGCGCACGGATAGCCGCCAGGTGATCTACGCACCGGAAGTCGAGACGACGGCCAGCATCTCGTCCGACATTCCCGAGGCGACGATCACCTATGTCGAGCGCCACCCGCTGGAGCCGGTGGTGCTGGAAGGGCCGGTCGAGGCCGGCGTGGTGATCCCGGAGACCGTGCAGATCGTGGAAGTGCCTGAGAACCCGAGCTACGGCTACATCTATGTCGACCAGCGCCCGGTTCTCGTCGACCGCACCAGCCGCGAAGTGATCTGGGTGCGCTGACGCCTCAGCCCGTTGATGGAAAAGGCGGCCTTCCGGCCGCCTTTTTATCGCCCGGCTGCGGTAATCGTCGTGTCTTCGACGGAGTTGCCGAGGCGCCTCCACTGATCGTCGTAATTCTTGCGCGTCACCGGATCGAAGATGGCGATGGGCGTCGAGACGGCGATGCTCGCGGCGCTACCGACCGTCTGGGCCGTGCCGAGCGCGACGGCGCCGAGCCGCTCGCCGAGGCCGACCTGCGAATCCGTCACCGCCTGGCCATCGATCAGTCGGTTGCCGATGAGGCGCACGACCTCGGGACTTTCGGCGAACTTGCCGTGATTGAGCCGGTCACCGGATTTGAGCGCCGTCAGGTCGAGTACGGTGATGCCCTGCTTTTCCAGCATCGACCTATAGGGTTCTTCCGCCGGATTGATCTGGCCGAGCCGGTCGACATTGCCGGAAATGCGGCGCGACAGCGTCAGCGCCCGGTCGTCGCGCGAGACGAACAGGGTGAATTGCGGCCGGTCTTTCGTCTCCCTGCCGATGGCGCGCAACTGCTGGCCAAAGACGTCGACGTCGAGATCGGGCGAGGCGAGAATGACCTGCTGGATTTTCTTCGGCACGCGCCCGTCGCGGATCGCCATCTGGCGCAGCGTCTCCACCGCAAGCCAGGTGCCCATGGAATGGGCCATGATGGTGATTTCGCCGACCTCGGGCGTGTCGACGGCAGCCCGCAGCAGCTCTTCCAGAGCATCGCGCGAATAGTTGGTGCTTTCCTTGTCGTAGGAATAATCGAAGATGCTGGCGCGCGACGGCCAGGTGAAGATCACCGGCGCGGCGTCCGTCTTCGAATCGTGCACGATCTGCGCGAAGCGGTAGACGGCGTCCTCGTAGCGATTGTTAAAGCCATGCACGAAAACGAGCACGCGCCGGCTCTTCGGCAAGTTGCGGTCGAGCCAGATGCGGCCGGCTTTCGCGCCGTCGGCCTGGTTGACGCTGACGGTGGTAAAATCCTTCAGCGGGTCGGCCGGCAGCTTGGACGGCCACTGGACCTGCCCGACCTTGCGGTTGCCCTCCGGTGGGATCGACACGACGATGTCACGCATTTCGAGCTGCGAGCCGCGCTCGCCCGAAAAGAGCACGCCGGGCTGGCTGGAGGGGGCGCGGGTCGTGGCGACAAGCAGGTCGACAGTCGAGACGCCGGGAGGCGCCTCGCCGCTCGGCACCATAACGCCTTCCGGCCGGCCGGCGCAGCCTGCCAGCACCAGCATTCCGGCGAAGATCACGCGACGCAATACGCGCGGCATCGTGCGGCTCGTCATGTACCGCTTCCTTCCGCTTCCCTGTGTTCGCCGGTGCCGTGCACGCACCGCTCATCCCTGCTTAGCCGAGCGGCGGATTGTTTTGAAGCCTTGGCATACGAGGAGTCCGCGCGACGTGGCATATTCGCCACGGCGGAGGCCATCGGGAACGCCAAATCAAACCCCGACCAAAGCGATATCCAGTGCCGCCACGACCTGACCCCGGCCGGAGGCGTCCACAATCAAAAAAATTGACAACCTCGCGCCGACCTCTCGATGCGTTGAGGCCGGCGCGGGCCCTGGCTACGCAGTGCGTGAAAGCGCTACTGCGTCCGGTCCCGCTGGAAAGCGCAACGTACCGGTGGTGTCGTTGACTGCCCGCCATACGGCTTCGGCAACATCGATCTCCCTCGTGGTCAGTGCCGGCTTAGCGAATGCCTCAAAGACAGGACCTGCGAAGGCGGCATAAGCCTCCGGAATGAGATCTTCTACCCGTACGGCAGTGTTCTGGGCAAACCGCGTGGTCGGCGCATAGCCGGGCTCCACCAGCTTGGCCAGGATGTTGAAGTGCGCCAACTCGTGCGCGAGCGAGCCGGTGAAGCCCTCGATAGCCTGCTTGCTGGCAGTGTAGGCTGCCGCCAAAGGCATGGGGGCCAGGGTCGCGCTCGACGTCACGTTGATGATCACGCCGGACCGGCGCTCGCGCATCTGCGGAATGACAGCCTGGGTCATTGCCATGACACCGAAGGTATTGGCATCGAACACCCTTCGGATGTGAGACAGGGGTGTTGCTTCGAACGCGCCAACGACGCCGATGCCCGCGTTGTTGACCAGCACATCGATGGGACCGGCGGCTTCGATCGCCGTCGCGATGCTGGCATCATTCGTTACGTCCAAGGGCAGGATGCGCAGGTTTTCCGAGGGCGGCAGGATGCCCTCGCGCCGGGTGCGCATCGTCGCAATGACGTTCCACTGTTTTGAAAGAAAATAGCGAGCCGTCTCAAGGCCGTAGCCCGACGAGCAGCCCGTAATCAGTATGGTTTTCATGGCTTCATCTCCTTGTTCAAATATCCATGAATTCCATCCTAACCTGCATGCTTCGGACTATATACAATTGAAAGTCCGCAATTTATTTGCAATAGTCCAGAGATGATCGATCCGCTCTCTGAAGTTATAGGCCTGCTCCGTCCTCACGCTGTTTTTACAAAAGGAATCAGCGGTGCGGGAGTATGGGGCGTCCGCTACAGCAATTTTGGCCATCCGAGCTTTGCCATCGTGATCGAAGGCTCCTGCCGTCTGGCTGTCGATGGTCAAAAGGAACTGGTCCTGAACGCGGGTGATTTTGTTCTCCTGCCAACTACGCCCGGCTTCACTATGTCCGGCTTTGAGCAGGTCACGCCGGAATTCATTGATCCGCACGTTGCAGCGAACGCGACCGGCGAGGTCCGCCACGGCCGGCAGGACGGCCCGCCAAGCGTTCGCATTATGGGCGGCTACTTTCTTTTTGGCGGCGAGGATTCTGGTCTCCTCCTGTCGCTGCTGCCAGAGCAGATTCATGTTTACGGCGTCGAGCGACTATCGACACTGGTCCGGCTTTTGATCGACGAAGCTTCATCGGATCGATCGGGGCGCACACTGGTGCTTGACCGGCTCGTCGAGATTTTGCTGTTGGAAGCATTGAGGCTTACACAGGCATCCGACGCTCCCGCGGGATTGCTGCGAGGGCTCGGCGATGCTCGGCTGGCGGAAGCTATCAGACAGATGCACGCCAATCCGGCACGTCCGTGGACAATGGCCGATCTGGCCAAACAGGCTGCGTTATCTCGCTCTGCTTTTTTTGACCGCTTCGCGCGCAACGTCGGGGTGCCGCCCATGGAATATTTGCTGTCGTGGCGGATGGCGCTGGCAAAAGACCTTCTTCGCCGACAGGACATCGAAATCGCTGAAGTCGCCGAGCGCGTCGGTTACGGATCGGCCAGCACGTTCAGCACGGCCTTCAGCCGGCATGTTGGCCAGCCACCTGGCCGATTTGCGCGCGGCTCGTCGAACAATCACCAGGCGAGTCCTGGTTTTGTCCCGCATCGGAAGTGAAAATACATGCCAAAACAATGCATTGAAAATGGCGCACCCGAAGAGATTCGAACTCCTGACCCCCAGATTCGTAGTCTGGTGCTCTATCCAGCTGAGCTACGGGTGCGCTGGCAGTGGCGGGACGTTGTGCCCGGCTGCGAGGCGGTTCCTAAAGGGTAGACGGGTTTATTGCAAGCGCCTTTCTGAGAAAAAATGTACTTTTTTCATCGAGCCGTCACATCCGGCCGGGGCCTGCCTGCATCAGGCGCGGTGGCGGAAGGCGTCGAGGGGGACGGGGCGGTCCGGCAGCTCGATGCGGAACAGCGTGCCGGGCGTCGCCTTTTCCACGAGCGCGATCGTGCCGCCATGGGCGAGCACCAGTTCGCGGGCGATGGCAAGGCCGAGGCCGGTGCCGCCGGAGCGCACGGAGCCGCGGAAGGCGGCAAAGAGGTTTTCCTGCGCCTTGGCGGGCATGCCGGGGCCGTTGTCGTCGATGGCGATGGAGACGACGCTGCCGGTGCGAAGGCCCGTCACCAGAACGGTGCGCCGCTGGATGCCGACATCCTGCAACAGCGCCTCGACGGCGTTGCGGCAGAGATTGTGGATGACGCGGAAGAGCTGCTCGCCATCCGCATCGACCTCGAGGCCGGGCTCGACCTGCAGCACGAAGTCGATCTCGCCGCGCGTATCGAGCGCCAGCACTTCGGAGACCTCCAGCACCAGCGGGCGTAGCGCCACGAAGCGGCGGCGCGGCTCCGGCTCGCGCATGCGGCCATAGGAAAGCACCTCGTTCGTATAGCCCACCGCCCGGTCGATGCTGCGCAGCAGCTTCGGCGCGACGCGCTTGACCACCGGGTCGTCGACGTCGGAAAGGCGGTCGGACATGAGCTGGGCGGAGGAGAGGATGTTGCGCATGTCGTGGTTGATTTTCGACACGGCGAGGCCGAGATCGGCGAGGTTCTTCTGTTCCTTCAGCGTGCGCTGCAAGGTCTGCTGCATGGCGGCGAGATGGATGCCGGCAACGGCGATCTCGTCGCGCCCGCCCGAGGGTTCCAGCACGCGCGCCGGATTGGAAGGGTCGGCGGCAAATTCCTGGATGTTCGCCGTCATGCGGCGCATCGGGCGGATCAGCAGGCGATTGAGCGCGAAGAAGATCGGGCCTGCCGTCGCCAGCGAGATGATCATCGAGAGGATGAAGACGTTGCGTGCGGCGCGCAACATGGCGCGGCGCAGCGCGTGTTCGTCGAGCAGGAGTTCGATGCGCGTCGTCGTTTCGCCGACCGGCCCATAGACGCGGATGATGCGGTCGCCGCCGAACATCAGCGTATCGAACGCATCGTAGACCGAGGCGAGCGTCGAGACATCGGAAAGGTCGTATTGCGCATCGACGCTCGGCGGCATGTCGACGGCGGCGACCATGCGCGAGGCATCCGCCTTCTTCAGCACGATGGCCTTGGCGCCGGTCGCCAGCAGCGTTTCCACTTGCACGTTGCGTGGCAATTCCTGGTCGGGCAGGCCCTCGATGACGACGCTGGCGGCGGCGGCGATGTTGAGCCGGTCACGCAGCCACATCAGGCGCATGTTGGCGATCGAGGGCACGAAGATCAGCACCTCGGCGATCAGGACGAAGACGGCGGTGAGCAGCAGGAGCCTGCCCGAGAGACCGGACAGGAAGCCGACCGCCGGCACCGGCGTTTCGGTCAAGGACGGCGCCCCGTCTTTGTCCACCATCTCTCAACTCCCGGACATCTCGACTTCGCGGCGAAGCATCGGCGACCCGCTCCGGCCACAGCCGACAGCCAATTATAGGAGATTGCGGCAATTTTTCCAACGCCGCGCAAAAAGCAAGACGCGGCGATCCGGGGACCGCCGCGCCTGCTCGAACCGTTCGCCTTGGATCAGAACTCTTCCCAGCTCTCCTGGGCTGTCGTTGCGGTGGCGGCGCGGCTGCCGCCGAAGGCGCGGGCGACATTGCCCATCATGCGGCGCGCCGGCGATTCGACGGGCCGGGTTTCGGCGCGCACGGCGGCGAGGCGCTGCGCGGTATCGCCGGTGCGGAAGCGCGCGACCAGATCGGCAAGGCCGTCCGCCTCGCCCTTCAGCTTGTGCGTGGCGGCCGAGGTCTCCTCCACCATGGCGGCATTGTGCTGGGTCACCTGGTCCATCTGGTTGATGGCGGTACTGACTTCCTGAAGGCCGGTCGCCTGCTCGCGGGCGGCCGTGGCGATCGCGTGGATGCGATCGTTGATGGTGACGACGCGGCTTTCGATGTCGGAAAGCGCGGTGCCGGTCTCCTGCACGTATTTGACGCCGACGGAAACCTCGCTGCCCGACTTGGTGATGAGGCCTTTGATGTCCTTTGCGGCGCTTGCGGCGCGCTGGGCGAGCTCGCGCACTTCCTGCGCCACGACGGCAAAGCCCTTGCCGGCCTCGCCCGCCCGCGCCGCCTCGACGCCGGCGTTCAATGCCAGAAGATTGGTCTGGAAGGCGATCTCGTCGATGACGGAGATGATCTGGCTGATCTCGCTGGAGGCCTGCTCGATGCGGCCCATCGCGTCGATGGCATTGCGCACGATGGCGCCGGACTGCTTGGCGCTCTGCGTCGCCTCGTTCACCATGACGCTCGCCTCGTTGGCGCGCTCCGTGGAATTCCTGACGGCGACGGTGATCTCGTCCAATGCGGCCGATGTCTCCTCCAGCGCCGCAGCCTGCTGCTCGGTGCGCTTGGACAGATCGTCGGAAGCCGTGCGCAGTTCGCCGGAATTGGCGTTGATGGCGTCCGTCGAGGCGCGCACCTCGCGCATCGTGCGCTGGAGCGTGGCGAGCGTCGTGTTGACGTTCTGCTGCAGTTCGGCGAAGGCGCCGCGGAAGCTGCCGTCCATGCTCTGCGTCAGGTCGCCTTCCGCGAGCGCGCCGATGACGCGGCGGGTTTCGGCAATGCCTTCCTCGACGCCGGCGACGAGCTCGTTGACGCTGCGGGCGAAGCGGTTGAGGTCCTCGTTCTGGTAGTCCTTGGTGATGCGCGAGGAGAAGTCGCCAGCCGCCGCCGCATGGACGACGGTGGCGATGGAGGACTGAAGGTCGGCGCTCTTCTCGCGCAGGATCTGCTCCTGGGCGTTTAGATCGCGCACGGTGATGGCGTTCTGGCGGAAGACCGCGACGGCGCCGGCCATTTCGCCGATCTCGTCCTTGCGGCCGGCATAGGGCACTTCCGTCTCGAGGTCGCCGCCGGCAAGGCGCTTCATCGTGTCGGTGACATTCTGGATCGGCCGGCTGAGTTCGTTGGTCGCGATGTAGAAGGCAACGCCGCCGCCCAGCATGAGGCCGGCGCCGACCGTGCCGAGCACCAGCGTCAGCATCAGCGTTTCGAAGGCCGCGATATCGTCCTTGATCGCGGTGAGGTTCTGGTTGTCCGTCTCGACGACGGCATCGATTTCCTTCTGGAAGGCCTTGCGGTTGGCGCGGTTGCCTTCGTTGTTGCCCTGCTCGTTGGCGGCGGCGATCGAGACCGTGGTGCCGAGGCGGGCGGTCTCCGTGCGGAAGGTGCGGAATTCGGCCGAGCGCGTCACGACTGCGTCGAAGGCGGCCTTCTGCTCATCCGGCACCAGCGGGCGCCATTCGTTCAGCGTCTTGTCGATGCCGTCGAGTTCCTTGGCGATGCCCGCAGCGAACTTCTTGGCGCCTTCCATGTCCTTGGACGCATAGATGCCCCGCGCTTCCATGACGACGGCGGTGACCTGGCGGTTCAGGTGCTCGCCGAGGAAGGCGCGGTCGGCGGCGTTCTCGTACTGATGGAGCTTTTCGCTGAATTCGGAGACGACGTGGACCGCGATGGCGCCGATGAGGACGGAGATGAAGCCCATCACCCCCACGATAAGGTAGATCTTGCCACGTATCTTCACGTCACGCTCCAAAGCCACAGGACACACGCCGGCAAGACGGCACGATCCACCTCACCCTTTGATAGGGACGGTAAACGCTAAAGGTTAACTAGATTTTGATGCAACCGCCCGAATATTGGCAGCATTCACCTTCACTAATATTTAATCGATGTCGGATTGCCGGAAATTCAGGGCGCGCAGATTACCTTACGTGACACAGAAATGCCAAAATTCAACCGAATCACAACCTATGGCAGCAAATCCGTTAACGATTGCGACAGTTCGGATCGGTGCCTGCCTGCAATTGACTTTTGACCGGCTTTACCCTTATAAGCCGCGCACGTCTGGAAAACTGCCTTCCCGCGAGGGTCGGGCCGTGCCGGACTTTGAACGCTCCTTGCGTATCGCAAATCCAAGAAGGGCCGCACACCGCGGTATTAAATAAATGTCGAAGCGTACCTACCAACCCTCCAAGCTTGTTCGCAAGCGTCGTCACGGTTTCCGTGCCCGCATGGCAACGAAGGGCGGCCGCAAGGTCCTGTCCGCTCGTCGCGCCCGCGGCCGCGCACGTCTCTCGGCCTAAGGCCGTGCCTGCCCGGAACAGAGGCGACGGGCAATGACGAAGACTGTTAGACAATCTGCTGTCGGACGGCTGAAAAGCCGTCCGCAGTTTCTTTTTGTGCGCGAGGGCGAGAAGCGCCGGGGACCACTGTTCCTTCTCGAAGTGCGCGACCGGCAGATGCCGGACGAAGCGCCCCGCGTCGGCTTCACCGTTACCAAGAAGCACGGCAATGCCGTGGAACGAAATCGCATGCGCCGACGCCTGAAAGAGGCGGTGCGGCTATCGGCCGGGTTTGCAATGGAGCCCGGACACGACTATGTGGTTGTCGCCAGACGGGACGTGTTGAGCGCGCCCTTCAAATCCCTTGAAGCCGGCCTCAAGGACAGGATCGCGACAAGGCAGAAACAGAAGCAGCAGCGCCCTGCTGCTCCCGGGAAAGAGTGATGGAAAAAAACCGCAATTATTTCGTGGCGATCGCGCTGTCCGTGCTGATCCTCGTTGCCTGGCAGTTCCTCTATGTGAACCCCAAGCTGGAGAAGGACCGTGCCGCGCTCGAAGCGCAGCAGGCCGCCCAGACCCAGCAGACGACGACATCCGGCGGCACGACCACCACGACGACGGCGACCGGCACGAACGGCGCGCTACCGGGCGGCGCGGCAACGACCGCCACGACCGAGACGCGCGAGACCGCCCTTGCAAGGTCTTCGCGCATCGAGATCGACACGCCGTCGCTCTCCGGCTCCATCAGCCTGACGGGCGCCCGCTTCGATGACCTGAAGCTGAAGGAATTCCACGAGACCGTCGACAAGACGAGCCCGATCATCACCCTGCTCAGCCCCGCCGAGACCGAACACGGCTATTTCGCCGAAGTCGGTTATGTCGGCAGCGATGCGACCGGCACCGTTCCGGGCCCGCAGACCGTCTGGACGCAGGACGGCGCCGGCAAGCTGACGCAGACGACCCCGGTGAAACTCACCTTCACCAACGACAAGAACATCACCTTCACCCGCACGATCTCGGTCGACGAACATTACATGTTCACGATCAGCGACAGCATCGAGAACCGCACGGACGCAGCGGTCGCCCTGTCGCCCTACGGCCGCGCGACACGCTTCTTCAAGCCCACCGATCCGTCCGTCTACGTGCTGCATGAAGGCTTCATCGGCGTGCTCGGCGATCTCGGCCTGCACGAGGTGAAGTATACCACGACCGAGGACGACACGACCGTCGCGCCCGGCAAGGCGACCGGCGGCTGGCTCGGCATCACCGACAAGTACTGGGCGACCGCGCTGGTGCCGCCGCAGGCGACGCCCTACGAGACGCGCTTCTCCTACTTCAAGGACGGCCGTCCGCGTTACCAGGCGGATTATCGCCAGGACGACGTCTCCATCGCGCCGGGCCAGACGATCGAGGTCAAGAACCTGTTCTTCGGCGGCGCCAAGGAAGTGCCGATCATCGACCAGTACGAGACGGCCTATGCCATTCCGCAGTTCGACCTGATGATCGACTGGGGCTGGTTCTGGTTCTTCACCAAGCCGATGTTCCAGTTGATGGACTTCTTCTACCGCTACTTCGGCAATTTCGGCATCGCGATCCTGATCACCACGATCGTCGTCAAGGGCCTGTTCTTCCCGCTTGCCAACAAGCAGTACGCCTCCATGGCGAACATGAAGAAGATGCAGCCGAAGATGGAGGAGCTGAAGGCCAAGCACGGCGACGACCGCATGGCGCTGCAGCAGGCGATGATGCAGCTCTACAAGGAAGAGAAGATCAATCCGCTCGCGGGTTGCTGGCCGATCCTCCTGCAGATTCCCGTCTTCTTCGCGCTCTACAAGGTGATCTACGTCACGATCGAAATGCGCCACGCGCCGTTCTTCGGCTGGATCCGGGACCTTTCCGCGCCCGATCCGACGTCGCTGTTCAACCTGTTCGGCCTGCTTCCCTACGACGTGCCGCACTTCCTGATGATCGGCGTCTGGCCAATCGTCATGGGCATCACGATGTTCCTTCAGATGCGCATGAACCCGACACCGCCCGATCCGACCCAGGCGATGATCTTCACCTGGATGCCGCTGGTCTTCACCTTCATGCTGGCGACCTTCCCGGCCGGCCTCGTGATCTACTGGGCCTGGAACAACACGCTGTCGATCATCCAGCAGGGCATCATCATGAAGCGCCACGGCGTGAAGATCGAGCTCTTCGACAATCTGAAGGGCCTGTTCGGCAACAAGCCCAAACCATCCTGACGGCGCGTCAGGCAAGACAAGCAGAAACCCCGGCCTCGCGCCGGGGTTTTCTTTTGCCCTGAACTTTCCGTCCGTCGCGCTTGCGACAGCGCTTCGTCGCTGGCATGGAAGCGAAACGGGCGCGCTGCTGTCATGCTCGCCTTCGATCCTGCCCTGCGAGCGCTTCCATGTCCGCTTCGACGCTTCCGCTCACGCCCACCCTCCCGGAAAGCCGGGGGCAAGGCTATGGCGCCGCCCTTGTGCTCGGCTCCGCCATCGTTTGGAGTTTCGGCGGCACGATCGCCCGGTTCCTCGCCATCGAGGACGGCTGGACCGTGGTCTTCTGGCGCTCGCTCTTCGCCGCCCTCTTTCTGCTCGGCTTCATGCTGCTGCGTGACGGCCCGCGCGGCACGATCCAGCTCTTCAGGGGCATAGGCCTTGCCGGCCTCGCCGTCGGCGTGTGCTTCGCCACCGCCTCCACGTCCTTCATCCTTGCCATTGCCTATACGACCGTCGCCAATGTCGTGCTGATCCAGGCCGGCGTGCCGCTGATCGCGGCGTTGATGGCGTGGCTGCTCTTCCGCGAAAAGGTTGCCGTCCATACCTGGATCGCCATCGCCGCGGTGATTGGCGGCGTGGCCATCATGGTGTCGGAATCGCTCGGCGGCGGCGTCTCGCCGATGGGCGACGCGCTCGCCCTCCTCATCGCGTTCGCCTTTGCCACCGCGACGATCATCACCCGGCGCTTCGCGCATGTGCGCATGACGCCCGCCGTCTTTCTCGGCACCGTCATAGCCGCCGCGACGGCGGCAAGCCAGGCCTCGGGCTTTGCCGTGTCCGCGCAGGAACTCGGTGTCCTCGTCGTCTTCGGCGCGCTGAATTTCGGCCTCGGGCTTGCGCTATTCGTCACCGGCGCCCGGCTCATCCCGTCGGCGCTGGCCGCTCTTCTCGGCACCGCCGAGACCGTGCTGGCCCCGTTCTGGGTCGCGCTCATCCATGGCGAGGTACCTGGGATCAGGACCGTGATCGGCGGCGTCATCGTGCTCGCGGCCCTCCTGTGCTATCTCGGCGTCGAGCTCTGGCGCCAGCGCCGCGCTTGACTTTCGCGGCCAAAACCCGGAAGCGGGGAGCCTAACAACAAAGGCCTCACCTATGACCGAGACGACGACACCGGACGACAAGCCGCTGTTCGGCAGGCCGTGGATCTTCATCCGCGGCGTGCCCGCCATGAAGTTCCTGCCGCCGGAAGGCCCCCCGGAGATCGCGTTCGCCGGGCGCTCGAATGTCGGGAAGTCGTCGCTGATCAACGCGCTGGTCGGCCACAGGGGCCTGGCGCGCACCTCCAACACTCCCGGCCGCACGCAAGAACTCAACTATTTCGTTCCCGACGGTTTTTCCGGCGCGCAGGACGACCTGCCGCCGATGGCGCTGGTCGATATGCCCGGCTACGGCTATGCGCAGGCACCGAAGGAACAGGTCGACGCCTGGACGAAGCTCGTCTTCGACTACCTGCGCGGCCGCTCTACGCTGAAGCGCGTCTATGTGCTGATCGACAGCCGCCATGGCATCAAGAAGAACGACGAGGAGGTCTTCGCGCTGCTCGACAAGGCGGCCGTCTCCTACCAGATCGTGCTGACCAAGACCGACAAGATCAAGGATGCTGGCGTGCCGCGTCTTCTCGACGAAACGCTGCAAAAGATCGCCAAGCGTCCCGCCGCCTATCCCGAAGTGCTTGCCACCTCGTCGGAAAAGGGCCGCGGCCTCGACGAACTGCGCAGCGCCATCCTCACCGCGATCACCCGATAAAAAGCCGCCGGCAGAGCCGGCGGCCAGTGCTTTGGAAGGTCTGACCCTTGGTGTTATCAGGCCTTCGGCAGCAGAACCTTGTCGATGACATGGATGACGCCGTTCGACTGCTTGACGTCGGCAGTCGTCACCGTCGCGACGCCGCCCGTCTCGTCGGTCAGGGTAATCTTGTCCCCGTCCATCTTGGCCGTCAGCGTGCAGCCGCCCACGGTCTTGACCGGATGCGCGCCGCCATCGTCCTTGATCATCTTGCCGATCGCCTCGGACATGGCATCCGCTGCGACGACATGGCAGGTCAGCACCTTGACGAGCTGGTCCTTGCTTTCAGGCTTCAGTAGCGTATCGACCGTGCCGGCCGGCAGCGCGTCGAAAGCGGCGTTGGTCGGCGCGAAGACGGTGAAGGGACCGGCGCCCGAGAGCGTCTCGACAAGGCCGGCGGCCTTCACCGCGGCGACCAGCGTCGTGTGGTCCTTCGAGTTGACCGCGTTCTCGACGATGTTCTTGTCCTCATACATCGGCGCGCCGCCGACCATCGGGTTCTCGGCATGGGCAGCGAAGGCGCCGAGCGCGAGAACCGAGGCGAGAGCGGCGGTGCGGAACGTGAAACGGATCATGATGGGTCGTCCTTTTTTTCCGGCCCGCGGAATGCGGGTCCTCCCGGTTGCGATGCCCGATGGGCGATCATTGCGAGCAACGGGAGCTTGGGAAAAAGAGTTTCAGGACACGGCGATATTTCTCGTAAGTCATTGTCCTGGCAACAAAAAAGCCGCACAGAGCGCGGCCTTCATGTTTTCTTTCCGATGCGATCAGTCGAACCGGGCAGCGCCCGATGCGATGACCGGGCCGGTCGCGCTGCCGGTCGGCGAGCCGCCGAAAGGCTCGACGCTGACGGCCAGCACGGCGCCCTGCACGAGGCGGCCGCGCATCTGCTCGGGCACCGCCAGTTCTCCTTCGCCGGTCTGCGGCAGCACGCCGAGCGAGACCGGCGACTTGCCGTCCTCGACGAGCCAGAGTTCGAGCGATTTTTCCTTTTCCTTGCCGGCCGCGACGGGCGTGACGCGCAGCGCGCCGTTCGCCTCGTCATAGCGCGCCACGAGATTGATCGCAGCGCCCTCCCCCGAGAGATCCGCGACCAGCCGTCCGCCGCTAACCGGGCGGGGCGCAAGCAGCGTGCTCATCGAGAAAGCAAGCCCGGCGGCGACCGCCAGCGAGGCGAAGGCAAGCGCGCGCCAGAGCGCCAGCGAATTCCAGAAACCGCCGGCGACATTGCCGGCAAAGGCCGCATCCGGCGGCGAGGCCGGGCCGAGGATGCGCTGCTCGATGGCGGAGAAGGCGCGCGGCGGCGGTTGCAGCGCTTCGTAGTCGTCGTTGAAGGTGGAGAGGTTTTCCTCCCAGCGGTTCACCATGGCGGCGAACTGGCGGTCCTTGGCAAGCCGCGCCTCCACCTTGCGGCGGTCTTCGGCGGAAAGCACCCCGAGCACGTATTCGCCCGCGATCACCTCGTCGCGGCGGGGGTCTCTCATCTCTTTGTCGGACGCCGTCATCGGCTCATGCACTCTCTCAGTTTCAACAGGCTTCGGCGAAGCCAGGTTCGCATCGTGTTCAGCGGCACGCCGTGGATATCGGCGAGTTCCTCGTAGCTCAGGCCCTCTATATAGGCACGCCGCACGGCTGATGCCCGGTCGGGCGTCAATTCTTCCATACAGGCGTCGATCCGCCGGCCCTCCGAGCGCATCACGACAGCCTCCTCCGGCGACATCAGCGGATCGGCGATATCATAAGCCTCATCGATGTCCGTTGCCACCGGTCTTCGCGCGCGAATGACGTCGATGGAATGGTTGCGCGCGATCGCTGCGAGCCACGCCATCGGATGCACATTGCCGGCCATGTAGCGATCGGCGCGATGCCAGATCTTCACGTAGACCTCCTGCAGCGCCTCTTCCGCATCCCCCCTGTCCCGGAGAATACGCAGGCAGATGGCGAAGAGTTTCGGGGCGCTGGCATCATAGAGCGCGGCGAAGGCCTTGCGGTCCTTCAGGCAGATGCGGCCGATGAGGTAGGAGAGGTCATTGCCCGTCACGCGCGGCTCCTTGCCTGTTGCCGGCAACCCTAGTCTTTTTGCCCGGCCTTGCGCAATCTCGTTCGGGAATCATTCCATCGTCACAAAACATGCGTTAAACAGGCCCCCGTCCAATTCCACGAGGCCGCCATGTCCCTATCCGAAAGCGAAACCCAAGCACGCCTTCTCGCCCAGGCCCTGCCTTTTATGCAGCGCTACGAGAACAAGACCATCGTGGTGAAATATGGCGGCCATGCGATGGGCAATGCGGAGCTCGGCAAGGCTTTCGCCAGCGATATCGCGCTCCTCAAGCAGTCGGGCGTCAACCCGATCGTCGTGCACGGCGGCGGCCCGCAGATCGGCGCGATGCTGAGCAAGATGGGCATTGAATCGAAGTTCGAGGGCGGCCTTCGCGTCACCGACCAGAAGACGGTCGAGATCGTCGAGATGGTGCTCGCCGGTTCGATCAACAAGGAAATCGTCGCCCTCATCAACCAGACGGGCGAATGGGCGATCGGCCTGTGCGGTAAGGACGGCAACATGGTCTTCGCCGAGAAGGCCAAGAAGACCGTCGTCGACCCCGACAGCAATATCGAGCGCATCCTCGATCTCGGCTTCGTCGGCGAGGTGGTCGAGGTCGACCGCACGCTCATCGACCTCCTGGCAAAATCGGAGATGATCCCGGTCATCGCGCCGGTCGCGCCCGGCCGCGACGGCCATACCTACAACATCAATGCCGATACCTTCGCCGGCGCCATCGCCGGGGCGCTGAACGCGACGCGCCTGCTCTTCCTGACGGACGTTCCGGGCGTGCTCGACAAAAACGGCCAGCTCATCAAGGAGCTTTCCGTCGCCGAGGCGCGCGCGCTCATCAAGGACGGCACGATTTCCGGCGGCATGATCCCGAAGGTCGAAACCTGCATCGACGCCATCAAGGCAGGCGTCCAGGGCGTCGTCATCCTCAACGGCAAGACCGCCCATTCCGTGCTGCTCGAAATCTTCACCGAGCACGGCGCGGGCACGCTCATCGTTCCCTGATCTTTAACCTCAGACGGAGGCGTCGCGCCCCTGCGACGCCATTTCCTTCGCAAGTGTCAGCTTCAAGGGGGGCGCTTCCTTCTCGAAGGTCTCGACGCGCTTGTCGTAGACCGGCGAGATCGTGCCCATGACGCGATCCCAGAACGAGAAATAGTTGGCGAAGTTGTACTTGAACTCCGCGTGGTGCTGGTCGTGATAGGTCGTGCACAGCATGGGTGAAGGGTGGCGCGCGGTCTTCGAGGCGAAGTATTCGAAGCCCGCATGGCCGAACGTGCCGTTGATCTGGTCGAAAAGCCGGTTCGCCAGCAGGATGACCGGCGGAAACGGCACGATGAAGACGATCACCGCATAGAAGCCCTGGGACAGTGCGGTGTCCACGAGGCCGATGGAATCGTTGCTCCAGACCGTCGGCGCGACGCTGCGGTGATGCTCCAGATGGAAGCGGTAGAACGGCTTGGTGTGCAGCAGGCGGTGCGCGAAATAGAACCAGGCGTCGAACAGCACCATGGCGAGCAGGAAGAGCGGCACCGCCGTCCACCAGGAAAACGACCAGGGCGTCCAGGCCCAGCCCTTGTACTGCGCGAACAGGCCGATCGAGACCGACAGGCAGGTGACCAGGATCGAGGCCATGCTGAGGCGGATTTCCGCCCTCTTGCGCTTCTCGCCGCGCCGGTTCTTCTGGATGCGTCGCTCGGGATTGCGGTCGTTCAGCCAGGTGATGCCGAAGCCGAGGATGAAGTAGATCGCCACGGTGACCGCATAGATCGCGCCGAGCAGCAGCAGGAATTCCCCCGCGCCTCGCATGAATCCGTCCATTGGCCCCGTTTCCCTTGTGCAGTGCTTGGAAGGCCCGCAAACTAGCGTGGCGGGCCGCGATGGTAAAGGCGCTCAGCCGTAGAAGAGCAGCGCGAGAACCCCCACGACAATGAGCGCGCAGCCGAGGATTTCCAGCCGGTTGATGCGCTCCTTGAAGATGAAGACCGTGGAGGCGAAGGTGAACAGCATCTCCACCTGCGCCAGCGCCTTGACGACGGCCGCCTGCTGCAAGGTCATCGCCATGAACCATCCGAAGGAGGCCGTCGCCCCGACGAAACCGACCAGCAGCGCCGGCCGCCAGGCCGCCACGATGCGCGGCAGCTCGGCCCGTTCGCGCGCAAGGATCCAGCCGAACATCAGCACGGTCTGCAGGATGATGACGAAGACCAGCGTGTAGCTCGCCTGCATCGCATAGTCAGGCGCCGGCAGGCTGGGCGCGAGCGCCAGCGAGGCGGAGCGATAGGCAACGGCGGAAACGCCGAAGAAGGTGCCGGAGAGGAGGCCGATGCCGGCCGTGCGCGTCAGAACCGAGGTGAAGAGCGAGCGCACAGAGACGACGCTGCGGGCGACGGAGATCACCATAACGCCGACGACCGAGATGGCGATGGCGACCAGCGTGCCGGCGGAGGCCCGCTCGCCGAGGAAGACGAGGCCGAACAGCGCGGCCTGCGCCGGCTCGGTGCGCGAATAGGCCGTGCCGACCGCGAAATTACGGAAAGAGAAGAGGTGGACGAGCAGGAAGGTCGCCGCGATCTGCGCGACGCCGCCGACGACCGCCCAGAAGAAGAACGTGCCGTTCGGCGCCGGCATCGGCCGGGCAAACACGAAGACGAGGAGCGCCATGTAGATCAGCGCGAAGGGCATGCCGAAGCCGAAGCGCACGAAGGTGGCGCCCGTCGTGCCCATGCGGCCCTTCAGGTGTTTCTGCATGGCGGAGCGGACGTTCTGCAGGAAGGCCGCGGTGATGGTGATGAGGACCCAGGTTTCCATGCGAAGCCCGCTAGCATGCGGCCGGCGCCAAATCCATCGCCCGGCCAGCCCCACGCGGAAAATTCCGTTTCCCTCGGCAATCGCTCGTGTCATAAGACGGCCCATGAGCGATCTTCCGAACAAAGCCGACTTTTCCCATGTGCGTGACTGGGTCTTCGACCTCGACAACACGCTGTATCCGCATCACATCGATCTCTTCGCCCAGATCGACAAGAACATGACGGCTTATGTCTCCGCCCTGCTTGGCCTTTCGCGCGAGGAGGCGCGGGCCTTGCAGAAGCAATACTATTTCGACCACGGCACCACGCTGAACGGCCTGATGATCCACCACAAGATCGACCCGGCGGACTTCCTGGAGAAGGCGCATGCCATCGACTACAACGTGCTGTCGCCCGACCTTTCGCTCGGCGAGGCGATCCAGGCGCTGCCGGGCCGCAAGTTCATCTTCACCAATGGCAGCGTCAAGCATGCCGAGATGGCGGCGAAGGCGCTCGGCATCTTCGACCATTTCGACGACGTCTTCGACATCGTGGCAGCCGAGTATGTGCCGAAGCCCGCCGGCGCGACCTATGACAAGTTCATGGCGCTGCACCGGGTCGACACGAACCATGCCGTGATGTTCGAGGACCTGCCGCGCAACCTCGTCGTGCCGAAGGCGCTCGGCATGAAGACGGTGCTCCTGACCCCGCTGGACGAGAACCACGAATTCGTCGATGCCTGGGAAAAGCGCACCGACGAGGACAAGCACATCGACTACATGACGTCGAACCTCACGGCCTTCCTGAACGCGCTCCTCTAGGCAACAGCGACACAATCAGGACACGGAAAAAGCCCTTTTCCGTCAAAAGGTTGAATTACCAATTTGTAACTGGTGCAAGCCGGCGTTCCCCCTATCCTGCCCTTCAAGGGACGATGATGGATGAAAGGAACGACCATGGCTAAAAAGGAACTTCTTCTCGGCGCCGTTGCCGCCGGCCTTCTTCTCTCGGGTGCGGCCTC
This sequence comes from Shinella zoogloeoides, assembly GCF_030733845.1. NCBI lineage: Bacteria > Pseudomonadati > Pseudomonadota > Alphaproteobacteria > Hyphomicrobiales > Rhizobiaceae > Shinella > Shinella zoogloeoides. The sequence continues at coordinate 59,672 of NZ_CP132311.1, read as the reverse complement.
GCCCGCATTCGCCGCCAAGGGCGAAGGCAAGCACCACCAGCGCCACGCCGCGATAATCGAGCGCCTCGACGCCGACAAGAACGGCAAGGTCTCGCTCGACGAGTTCAAGACGAACGTCTCCGCCACCTTCAAGACCTTCGACGCTGACGGCAATGGCGCGGTGACGAAGGACGAAGTGAAGGCGCGCCAGGCTGCCCTGAAGGACGCCCGCAAGGCGGTTCGCGAGGCGGCGGACGCCGACAAGGACAAGGCCCGCGAGGCGCTGCGCGCTGCCGGCCCCTTCTGGCTGCCCGGCGCCGGCAAGATGTTCGACCGGGCCGACACCGACAAGAACGGCACGCTCGATGAGGCCGAAGTGCTCGCCTCGGCCGAAACAATCTTCCAGCGCCGCGACAGCAACAAGGACGGCGCCCTCGACACGGCCGATGCCCGTCCCGGCAAGGGCAAGGGCCATCACGGGAAGGGCGGCGAAGAGCGCGCCGAGCGCATGCTGAAGCGCCTCGACACCGACAAGGACGGCAAGATCTCGCAGGCCGAGATGCTGGCGCGCGCCACGCAGACCTTCCAGCGCGTCGATGCGGACAAGAACGGCGAGGTGACCAAAGCGGAGGTCGATGCGAAGCGTGAAGCCTTCCGCGATGCCCGCAAGGCCTTCCGTGCGGTGAAGGCGAGCGAAGGCGAAGCACGGGACGCCGCCCGCGCGGCACTGCGCAATGCGCGGATGGACCGCATGGGCAGCCGCATGTTCGAGCGGGCCGATGCCGACAAGAACGGCACGCTGACCAAGGCGGAGATGGAAACCGCCGCGGCCGACATGTTCAAGAAGCGCGACCGCAACGGCGACGGCTTTATCACCGCCGACGAAATCGGCAAGCGTCACAAGAAATAACATCTCCTCGCAGCACGTCCGACTGAACGCCCCGGTTTTCCGGGGCGTCTTTTGTGTGACGCAAGCTCTCCTCCCCGCCGTCACCCCGGACCCGATCCGGGGTCCAGCCACCGCGCGTCCGCGCGGTGAAAGAACTCTCCGCATCTGGCAGGGTTGTCTTTTGCGCTCACGGACGTGAGCGGCTGGATGCCGGAGCAAGTCCGGCATGACGGAGGAAAGGGTTGGCAGGTCCCGTCAGCCGTGCGCCGCCACCGCCTGCTCCGCTTCCAGATTCTCGTAGAATTTGACGATGATGTCCCAGGCCTCGTCGGCCGTTTCGACGAATTGCATCAGATCGACATCGCCCGGCGCGATCGTGCCGAAGGCGGCGAGCGCGTCGAAGTCGATGATCTTGTGCCAGAATTTCTTGCCGAACAGGATGAGCGGCACCAGGGCCATGCGCCCGGTCTGCATCAGCGTCACCGTCTCGAACAGCTCGTCCAGCGTGCCGAAACCGCCCGGGAAGACCGTGACGGCCTTGGCGCGCAGCAGGAAGTGCATCTTGCGGATCGCGAAATAATGGAAGTTGAAGCTTAGCTCCGGCGTCACATAGGGGTTCGGCGCCTGCTCGTGCGGCAGCACGATGTTGAGGCCGATCGACGGCGCGCCGACATCGGCCGCCCCGCGATTGCCCGCTTCCATGACGCCCGGGCCGCCGCCGGTGACGACGACATATTCCTTGTGGCCGAGTTCGGCCGACTTTTCCGAGCACATGCGGGCGAACTTGCGCGCTTCCTCGTAGTAGATCGAAGCGGCCTCCAGATTGGCACGCTGCGTCTCGTTGCGCGCGGCCCATGCGTCCGCGCCGGGCGCGGGAATGCGCGCCCCGCCGAACATGACCACGGTCGACTTGATGCCGCGCTCGGCGAGCATCATCTCGACCTTCAGCAATTCGAGCTGGAGGCGTACGGGGCGCAGTTCCTCGCGGCAGAGGAAATCGTCGTCGACATAGGCAAGCCTATAGGCGGGGCTAGCCGATTGCGGCGTCTGCGGCACCACCGCGGCGCGGTGCTTGTCCTGCGCGCTGTCTGCCAGCGGATCCCAGACGCCGTCCTTGCGGCGCAAGCTCTTCTTCTTCAATCTCGCCATGTCACTTTCCTGCTTTCGCGTCTCACGGGATTACCATTTCGCCCGTGCGACAGTATCTGCCGGAAAGGGGCTTCATCTTTTCCGGCACTTGCTCTAGAGCATTTTGCTGATTGATGAAATCGACCTTCCGGCATCCCGACAATCGAAAATAAGCGTCGAAGTTTAAGGAATTCCGATGAACACGTCCAACCTGTCCGCATTGTCCGCAACCATCGAGCGCGCCTTCGAGGAACGCGATGGCGTCAACACCTCCACGCGCGGCGAAGTGCGCGATGCGGTCGAGACCGCGCTGAACCTGCTCGATAGCGGCAAGGTCCGCGTCGCCGAGCGCGGCGAGGATGGCAACTGGACGGTCAACCAGTGGCTCAAGAAGGCCGTCCTTCTGTCTTTCCGCCTCAACCCGATGGAAATCGTCAAGGGCGGCCCCGGTGCGTCCTCCTGGTGGGACAAGGTGCCCTCCAAGTTCGACGGCTGGAGCGTTAACGAATTCGAGAAGGCCGGCTTCCGCGCCGTGCCGAACTGCGTGGTGCGCCGCTCGGCCTATATCGCGCCGAACGCCATCCTGATGCCTTCCTTCGTCAATCTCGGCGCCTATGTCGGCGAGGGCACGATGGTCGACACCTGGGCGACGGTCGGCTCCTGCGCGCAGATCGGCAAGCATGTGCATCTGTCGGGCGGCGTCGGCATCGGCGGCGTGCTGGAGCCGATGCAGGCCGGCCCGACCATCATCGAGGACAATTGCTTCATCGGCGCCCGTTCGGAAGTCGTCGAGGGCTGCATCGTGCGCGAGGGCTCCGTGCTCGGCATGGGCGTCTTCATCGGCAAGTCGACCAAGATCGTCGACCGCGCGACCGGCGAAGTGACCTATGGCGAAGTGCCGCCCTATTCCGTCGTCGTCGCCGGCTCTATGCCCTCCGACAAGACCATGCCCAACGGCCTGCCGGCCCCGGGGCTCTACTGCGCCGTCATCGTCAAGCGCGTCGATGCACAGACCCGCTCGAAGACCGGCATCAACGAACTCCTGCGGGACTGAGCCATGGCAGCCGTCGAGGAGCAGAGGCCGAGCCTCGCATGGCTCTTCTTCGGCTGGTCCGGCCGCGTGAGCCGTGCGCCCTTCGCGCTCGGCTGGGGTTTCTGGCTCATGCTGCTTTCGGCCTCGCTCACCCGCATCGTCATCGTGCCGAAGGAAGATCCTTCCTTCCTCTTCTGGTCCTTCGTCTTCGTCGGCGTGGGCATCGTCTCGACGATCTCCTCCATCATGCTGACGGTGAAGCGGCTGCACGACATGAACCTGCCGGTGCCGCTGATCATCTGCCTCTTCATCCCCGCCATCTCCTTCTTCGCGCTTTTCGCCTTCATGGTCTGGCCGGGCACGAACGGCGCGAACGATTACGGGCGCTATCCCAATCGTCCCAAAGACTGACAACGGCGCGCTTTGGCCGCGCGTGACAGGTCCCGAGCGATCGGATACATCTCGATTCTCCCTTTCCTCTCGTGTCGTGACCGCATGCCCATGACCTCTTCCGATCCGATCGAAAATCTCAGGACGCTCATCCGCTGCCCCTCCGTGACGCCGGCCGAAGGCGGCGCGCTGACGGCGCTTGCCGCCATGCTGGCGCCGCTGGGCTTCACGGTGGAGCGCATGGTGGCGCGCGAGCCTGGCATGCCCGACATCGAGAACCTCTATGCCCGCATCGGCAGCGAGGGTCCGCACCTGATGTTCGCCGGCCATACGGATGTCGTGCCCGTCGGCGACGAGGCGGCTTGGACCCATGCGCCCTTCGGCGCCGAGATCGCGAACGGCGAGATGTTCGGCCGCGGCGCGGTGGACATGAAGGGCGGCATCGCCTGCTTCGTCGCCGCCGTCGCCCGCCAGATCGCGAAGAACGGCCCGCCGAAGGGCTCCCTCTCCTTCCTCATCACCGGCGACGAGGAAGGCCCGGCCGTCAACGGCACGGTCAAGCTGCTGCAATGGGCCGCCGAGAAGGGCGAGCGCTGGGATGCCTGCCTCGTCGGCGAGCCGACCAATCCGGATCAGCTCGGCGACATGATCAAGATCGGCCGGCGCGGCTCCGTGTCCGGCACGCTCACCGTGCACGGCGTGCAGGGCCATGCCGCCTATCCGCACCTTGCCGACAATGCGGTGCGCGGCGTCATCGCCCTCACCGACGCGCTGATGCACCCGCCCTTCGACGCCGGTACGGAAAGCTTCCAGCCATCGAACCTCGAAGTGACGACGATCGACGTCGGCAATCCCGCGACCAATGTCGTGCCGGCGCGGGCGACCGCCCGCTTCAACATCCGCTTCAACGACACCTGGACGGCGGAAACCGTGATGGCGGAGATCGTGCGCCGGCTCGATGCGGCTGCGAGCGACGGGACGCTGCGGCCGGGACGCGAACCCGTCCGCTACGATCTTACCTGGGCCGAGCGGCCGAGCCATGTCTTCCTGACGCGCAACAACCAGCTGATCGCCTCGCTGTCGAGCGCCATCGAGGCCGCCATCGGCCGGGCGCCGAAACTGTCGACGACCGGCGGCACGTCCGATGCGCGCTATATCAAGGACTATTGCCCGGTGGTGGAATTCGGCCTCGTCGGCCAGACCATGCACATGGTGGACGAGCGGGTCGCCGTCGCCGACCTCGAGACGCTCACCGTGATCTACGGGACCTTCATCGAACGCTGGTTCGGCGATGCCGGGGCTTGACGAGGTCCTCTACTACCTCACCGGCATCTACCTGCTCTTGAAACAGAAGCAGGAGGGGTTCGGCTGGCTGGACCTGACGCTGCGCGGGCTCACCCGCTCCTTCTGGGCCTTCGTCTGGTGCCTGCCGGCCTTTGCCGTCATCTGGGCGTCCTGGCGGCTCTACTATCTCGCCAGCATGCCGGCGGAAACGCCGACCGGCCTCGTCTTCTTCATCAAGCTGCTGGTCGTCGACATCGCCGGCTGGCTGCTGCCGCTCGTGCTGCTCGCCGCGCTGGCGCGCCCGCTCGGCTATGGCAAGTATCTTGCGACCGTGGTGACGGCCAGCAACTGGATCGCCGTGCCCTTCGCCTATGCGGCGGCCATTCCCTTCGCGCTGACGCTGGTGCTGCCGACGAGCGCGCCCTTTGCCGGCCTGCTGCTCTACGCGGTCTTCGGCGCGAGCGTCGTGCTGCAGTTCCGCCTCGTCTGGATGTGCGTCGGCAAGCAGACGCTGCTGGCGGCGGCCATGACGGCGGTCTTCGTGCTGCCGCCGATGATCGTCGGGCAGGAATTGCAGCGCCTCCTCGGCACGCTGCCCGGCTGATTGCCGGAAACGCTCAGTAATCCACGGCCATGAAATAGAGCCCGTCCGGCGGCGCCACCGGACCGCAGGCCTTGCGGTCGCGCGCTTCGAGCGCGGCCCGCACGTCGTCCACCGTCCACTTGCCCTCGCCCGCCAGCTTCAGCGTGCCCGCGAAGGAGCGGATCTGGTTGTGCAGGAAGCTCTGCGCGGAGACACGCATCTCGATAAGCTCCCCGCTGCGCGTGACCTCCAGCCGGTCGATGGTGCGCACCGGGCTGTTGGCCTGGCACTGGGCGGCGCGGAACGTCGTGAAGTCGTGCCGGCCGACCAGCATCTGGCCAGCCGCGTGCATGGCCGCGTGGTCCAGCTCCTTGGCGACGAACCAGGCGCGGTTCGCTTCCAGCGCCAGCGGCGCGCGGCGCGAGATGATGCGATAGAGGTAGTGCCGCTTCACCGCCGAAAAGCGGGCGTCGAAATCGTCGGGCACTTCAGCCGCGTCGAGGATCGCCACGCGCTCGCCGGCCATGCCGAGATGGGCGTTGAGCGCGTTGCGGAGCGTGTGCCCCGCCCAGATGCGCGACAGGTCCGCATGGGCGACCTGCCCCATGGCGTGCACGCCGGAATCCGTCCGCCCCGCGCCGCGGATCGACACGGTCTCGCCGGTCAGGGAAAGGATCACCGCCTCGATGGCGCCCTGCACGGAATGGCCGTTGTCCTGCCGCTGCCAGCCGACATAGGGCGTGCCGTCATATTCGATGCGCAGGCGGTAGCGCGGCATCAGGCGAGGACCTCGCCGGCAGGAACCGGCGTGCCGCGCAGGAAGTCCGCCGCATCGAGCGGCTTGCCGCCGGCCTTCTGCAGGCGCACGAGCCGCACCGCCGCACCATCGCCGCAGGCGACGGTCAGCCGGCCGTCGAGCACCGTTCCGGCGGGTTTTGCGGTGGTCTCGCTGGAGCGTTCGCTGGCCAGCACCTTGACGCGTTCGGGCTTGCCGGCGACGGAAAGCTCGAACCAGGCGCCGGGGAACGGCGAGAGGCCACGAATATGGTTGTGCACGTCGCCGGCAGGGCGGGAGAAGTCGATGCGTGTTTCGGCCTTGTCGATCTTGGCGGCGTAGAGCACGCCCCCCTCGGCCTGCGGCGTCAGCGGAAGATCGCCGGCCTCGAGCTTTGCCATGGCCTCGGCCATCAGCCCGCCGCCGGCCTGCATCAGCACATCGTGCAGTTCACCGGCGGTCATCGTGTCGCTTATCGCCACGCGGCGGGTGAGCGCGACCAGTCCGGTATCGAGACCCTTGTCCATCTTCATGACCATCATGCCGGTCTCGGTGTCGCCGGCCATGATCGCGCGCTGGATGGGCGCCGCGCCGCGCCAGCGCGGCAGCAGCGAGGCATGGCCGTTGTAGCAGCCGAGCCGCGTGCCGGTGAGGATCGCTTCGGGAAGCAGCAGGCCATAGGCGACGACGACGGCGACGTCCGCATTCAGCGCACGGAACGCCGCGCGATCGGCTTCCTCGCGGAAATTGACCGGCGTGCGGACGGGGATGCCACGCTTCTCCGCGGCTTGCTGAACCGGCGACTTGACCAGTTCGAGGCCGCGGCGGCCGGCCGGGCGCGGCGGCTGGGAATAGACGGCGACGATCTCGTGGCCAGCGCTGGCAAGCGCTTCCAGCGTCGGAACGGAGAAATCCGGCGTGCCCATGAAGATGATGCGAAGGGCCATCGGTCAGCCTCCGTAGGGATGGGAGACGGCGGTTGCCGCCTCAGAGCGCCTTGCTGCCGCGCAGCTTGGCCGCCTTGGTGAACTTGCGGATCACCATTTCGCGCTTCAGCTTGGAAATATGGTCGATGAACAGCACACCGTTGAGGTGGTCGATCTCGTGCTGGAGGCAGGTCGCCAGCAGGCCGTCGGCCTCCGTCAGCCGTTCCTTGCCGTCACGGTCGAGATGCTTGACGGTGATCGCTGCCGGGCGCTCGACCTCGGCATAATAATCCGGGATCGACAGGCAGCCTTCCTCGTACACCGAGCGGGCATCCGACGTGCTGACGACCTCCGGGTTGATGAAGACGAGCGGCGCCTTGTCCTCGCCGTCCTTCGACACGTCCAGCACCAGCATACGGCGCGCAACGCCGATCTGGATGGCGGCAAGGCCGATGCCCGGCGCATCGTACATGGTCTCCAGCATGTCATCGGCGAGCTTCTTCACCTCGCTGTCGATGGTCTCGATGGGCTTCGAGACCTCGCGGAGGATCGGATCGGGAAGGATAATCAGCGGCTTGATGGTCATGCGCCTCCCTTAGCGTGGTTTTTTTGGGCTTTCAATCGGCTTCACCAGCCCTTCACTTCATTTGTTCACGTTATGATCTGGTTTCCGTCGCAATCCGTGTTATGGTCGCGGCATGATCGACCCCACTTTCGATACCCTGCTCCTGACCTTCCTCGCCCGGCTCGGCGGCCCCGGCCCGGCGCTGCTCCTCTTTGTCGTCACGCTTCTCGCCGTCTTCGGCTTCGTCTCTGCCCGCCGCAGCCATGCCCGCCAGCGTGAAGCCGCGGCGATCGCGGAGTTGCGCTTTGCCGAGCTACTGAGGGCGCAGACCGAGATGCAGGGACGCGTCGGGGCGATGGCGGAGGTCTTCGGCGCAAAACAATCCGAGACGAACCAGGCGATCAATGCGCGGCTCGACGGCCTGACGCAGCGCCTCGGCCAGTCGATCTCCGAGCAGACGCGCGCGACCCACGAGAATCTCAGGCGCTTGCAGGAACGGCTTGCCGTCATCGACACGGCGCAGACCAACATCCAGTCGCTGGCCAAGGACGTGGTCGGCTTGCAGGCGATCCTCTCCAACAAGCAGACGCGCGGCGCCTTTGGCCAATCGCGCATGGAGACGATCATCGCCGATGCACTGCCGCACGGCGCTTACCAGTTCCAGGCGCAGCTTTCCAACGGCGTGCGCCCCGATTGCACGATCCGCATGCCGAATGGTCAGCCGCCGCTCGTCGTCGACGCCAAGTTCCCGCTGGAGGCATGGAACGCCATGTCGGACGGGCGCCCGCCGGAGGCGGTAAAAATCGCCGCCCAGCAGTTCCGCCGCGACATGGAGACCCATATCCGGGATATTTCCGAAAAATACCTGCTGGCGGGAGAAACGCAGGACACGGCCTTCCTCTTCGTGCCCTCGGAATCGATCTTCGCCAGCATCCACGAGAATTTCGAGGGCGTCGTGCAGCGCGCGCATCGGGCGCGCATCGTCATCGTCTCGCCCTCGCTGCTCATGCTCTCCGTGCAGGTGCTCCAGGCGCTCCTCAAGGACCAGCGCATGCGCGAGCAGGCGCATGTCATCCAGGGCGAGGTCGCACGGCTGATGGACGATTTGACGCGGCTCGACGACCGGGTGCGCAAGCTGCACGGCCATTTTACCTCGGCGCAGAAGGATGTGGACCTCATCCTCACCTCGACGGAAAAGCTGGCGCGCCGGGGCGCGCGCATCGGAGAGCTTGAATTCGAAAGCGTTTCCGAGCTTTCCCAGCCGGTGGAGAAGACCGTCGAGAGCAGAACGGGAGCATTGCGGCTGAGGGTAGTTGACGAGGACTGACCGCCTCGGGCAGTGTCCGGCGGAAACGACAAGGGGCAGCTCTCATGATCACCGTCTTCGGTTCCATCAACATGGACCTCATCGCAACGCCGGAACGCCTGCCGAAGCCGGGCGAGACGGTGATGGGCAGCAGCTTCACCACCGCCGCCGGCGGCAAGGGCGCCAACCAGGCGCTTGCCGCCCGCCGCGCCGGCTCCATCGTGCGCATGGCCGGCGCCGTCGGCGACGACCGGCTGGGAAGCCAGGCGCTGGCGCTGCTCGCCGATGCCGCGGTAGACCTCAACGGCGTGCGCTCCGCCGCCGAGGCGACGGGCACGGCGCATATCCTCGTCGACGACGAGGGCGAGAACGTCATCGTCGTGGTGCCGGGCGCCAACGGCACCGTCGCGGAGGAAGATGCCAGGCGCACGGTCGGCGGCATGTCGCGCGGCGACTACCTGATGCTGCAGTTCGAGATCCCCAACGCCGCCATCGAGGCGGCGCTTGTCGCGGCCAAGCAGAAGGGCGTCACCTCGATTGTCAACATCGCCCCCTTCAGCGCCGACGCCCGGCGGCTCGGCGCCATGGCGGACGTGCTCGTCGCCAACGAGACGGAGTTCGACCTCTTCGTCGGCAAGGGCGAGCTTTCCGACGAGGCGCGCGAAACCACCATGCGCGCGCTCCACGCCGCAAGCGGCCAGACGATCATCGTGACGCTCGGCGCCGACGGCGTGATCGCCATCCGCAAGAACGAGATCTTCCGCGCCGCCGGCCTCGTCATCGAGCCGGTCGATACGGTCGGCGCGGGCGACACGTTCTGCGGCTATCTCGCCGCCTCGCTTGATGCCGGCCTCGGCTTCAAGGACGCCCTGCGCCGCGCGGCCGTCGCCGGCTCGCTCGCCTGCCTCAAGCCGGGCGCGCAGCCCTCCATCCCGTTTGCCGCCGCCGTCGACGCGGAAGTCTGAACGGCTCGGGCTGGAAGGTGCATCGGGCGTCGCATGGTTCGCGACGCCTGAAAATCAGCCGGTTGCGCCAAGAAGCGGCAACGAAACTTGGCTATTTATTAATGTTTTATCGGTTACTGAAGTCCTCAGACACCGCACCTTGAACAGGCGCGGTCCGTCTCTGGCGCTGGTCGCGCGCCCCGACCTCCATGATGGAGACCCCCGCAAACGAATGTGCCCCTTCGCGGCCATCCGCCGCGGGCGTCTCTCATCGTGAGGATTTCATGTTCAAGTTCCAGGCCAAGTCGCTCGCGACGAAGCTCATCGCGGTTACCGGCGGCACGATCGCCCTGGTGATGCTCGCCTCCAATACCGTTCTGATCGACCAGACGCAGAGCCGCGTGTCCGATCTCGTCTATACGCAGGCCGACACCGAGGCCAAGGCGATCGCCGCCGACATCGCCGCCGATATCGGCGCGCTGGCCGGCGCGGCGCGCGCCATGGGCGGCGTCATCGAGCAGGGCCATGCGGCCGGCTTCATGGACCGCAAGGCCGTCGTCAGTATCCTGAAGGCGAACACGGAAAAGAACAGCTTCGCGCTGGGTAGCTGGTTTGCGGAAGAGCCCAACGCCTTCGACGGCCAGTCGCGCGGCATGGCCGAGCAACTGGAAACCGGCACGTTCAAGGACGGCTCGTTCAACCCCTACTGGACGAAGCGCAAGGACGGCACGATCACGCTGTCGACCTTCGAATCCGACTACAAGGCCGAGTGGTATGCGCTGGCCGCCAAGAGCGGCAAGGGTGCCATGAGCTCGCCCTATCAGGAAACTTCCACCGGCGAGAACCTGACGATGGCCTCCATCGCCTATCCGGTCAACGTGAACGGCAAGATGATCGGCGTCACCGGCGCCGACGTCTCCCTGAAGACGCTCTATGACAAGCTGAGCCAGCTTCGGCCGTTCGGCGAAGGCCGTGTCATGCTGCTCTCGCAGACCGGCAAGTGGATCGTCGGGCCGAACGTCGACCTGCTTATGAAGGAATACGATTCGACGGGCGTCGAAGTGGTGAAGGAAGCGCTTGCCACCGGCAAGGTCGGCCATATCAAGAACCTGTCCTTCGATGAGTTCGCCGCCTTCGACCGCGTCGTCTACCCGTTCGCGCTGCCGGATATCAACACGACCTGGGCCGTCCTCGTCGACGTGCCGCGCGCGGCGATCAATGCGCCCGTCCAGGACCAGACCTATATGATGATCGCAGGCGGCCTGATCGTGCTCGCCACCGTGCTGGCAGGCCTCTACTTTGCCGTCCGCTTCTTCGTGCAGAAGCCGCTTGCCGGTCTCGTCAACGATGTCGCCACGCTCGGCAACGGCGTCTACACCCAGCCGATCGCCGGCCAGGACCGCTCTGACGAGACCGGTTCGGTCGCGAAAGCCCTGGAAGGCTTCCGTCACCGGCTCGCCGATACCAAGCGCCTAGAAGCCGAAGCCGACAGCCAGCGCCAGATGACGGAAGCCGAGCGCGGCCGCTCCGAAGCCGAACGGGCCGAATCGAGCGCGCTCCAGCGCGATATCGTCGCCCGGCTCGGCGACGGCCTTGCGCAGCTTTCCTCGGGCAACCTGACCTTCCGTCTCTCCGGCGATTTCCCAGGCGAATACGGCAAGCTCAAGACCGACTTCAACTCGGCGATCGCCAGCCTCGAAGAGACGATCCAGACGGTCAACGCCTCGGTCGGCAATATCGGCGGCGGCACCGGCGAGATCTCCAGGGGCGCGGCCGACCTGTCGCACCGTACCGAGCAGCAGGCCGCAAGCCTGGAAGAAACCGCAGCCGCGCTCGACCAGCTCACCTCGCAGGTCAATTCGAGCGCCGAGAACGCCCGCGTCGCCGCCAAGTCGGTGGAAACCGCCAGCAACGACGCCAGCAAGTCCGGCGAAGTGGTGCAGAAGGCAATCGACGCGATGCGCGGCATCGAGCATTCTTCGGGCGAAATCTCCAACATCATCGGCGTCATCGACGAAATCGCCTTCCAGACCAACCTGCTCGCTCTTAACGCCGGTGTCGAAGCCGCCCGCGCCGGCGAAGCCGGCAAGGGTTTCGCAGTCGTCGCCCAGGAAGTGCGAGAGCTTGCCCAGCGCTCGGCCAAGGCCGCCAAGGAAATCAAGGCGCTGATCAACACGTCCGAGGTGCAGGTGCGCGAAGGCGTGGATCTCGTCGGCAAGGCCGGCAGCGCGCTGGAAAACATCGCCGACCAGGTCATCCAGATCAACGGCCTGATCCGCCAGATTTCCGGCTCGGCCTCCGAACAGGCCGTCGGCCTCAAGGAGATCAACTCGGCCGTCAACCAGATGGACCAGGTGACGCAGCAGAACGCCGCGATGGTGGAGGAAACCACCGCCGCCTCGATGGCGCTGAACGACGAGGCCCAGACGCTGAAGTCGCTCGTCGCCCGCTTCCGCGCCGGCGCGGCCGCAATGGCCGCCCAGCCGGTGCAGCACACGGCCCGCCAGCAGGCCCAGCCGCAACGCGCCGCCTATCAGGCGCCGCGCACGACGGCCCGCGCCATGCCGCAGGTCGCCGGCAATACGGCGCTCGCGCAGGACGACTGGGAAGAGTTCTGAGCATCGCGCGAGACAAGCAGAAAGGCCGGCGTCACTGCCGGCCTTTCTGTTTTCTCAGAGTTATTTCGGCTCCGTCGGCTGCGCCTGCAGCCGCCCGCGGGAGCGCGACCGGGTGGCGCTCGCCAGCCGTTGCGACGCTTCCTTCAGCTCCAGTTCCGAAAAGAGGCCCTGATATTCGGGGCGCAACATCAGCGCTTCCATGGAGAGCTCCGCCTTGCCGGCATCGAGCAGCCGTTCAAGGCCGGTCGTTCCCTGCTTGAAGACGAGCTCGCGGGCCGCGGCGACGCCGCCGTTGAGAAGCACGAAGCGCCGCAGCAAAACGGGGCGGAAGCCGAGTTCGGCAAAGCGGTCGTAGAGGCCCACCATCTCCTTGTGGAAACGGCCCTCTGCACCCGGTGCGGCGTTGCGGTGCCCGCGCATCACAGGCGGCCGACGCGTTCGGCAAGCAGCGCGAAGAAACCGTCCGCATCGATATCCTTCATGACGCGCGCATTGTGCTTGCGGCCGGTGACCTGCCACCAGTCGACGACCGTCATGCCGACGGTGAGCGGCGAGGCGGTCTCGACCTCGACGTTGCAGTCGCGGCCGGAGAAAAGCTCCGGTTTCAGGAGATAGGCAATGACCGTCGGATCGTGCAGCGGGCCGCCATCGGAACCGTATTTTTCCAGGTCGAAGCGCTCGAAGAATTCCAGCATCTCGACAAGGGCGATGGCCGGGCGGCTGCCGATCGCGCGCAGCTTCGCAACACGGCTCTTCAGCGTCAGCACCTTATGGGTGACGTCGAGCGGCATCATGACGATCGGGATGCCCGACCGGAAGACGGCGGCGGCCGCCTCGGGATCTACATAGATGTTGAACTCGGCGGCCGGTGTGATGTTGCCGCCCTCGAAGAAGCCGCCGCCCATCATGACCAGTTCGCGCACGCGGCCGGCGATCTCGGGCGCCTTCTCAAGCGCAAGCGCGATGTTCGTCAGCGGTCCGAGCGTGCAGAGCGTCACCGTACCGGAAGGCTCGCGCTTCAGCGTCTCGATGATGAAATCGACAGCGTGCTGCGCCTGCAGCGGCATTTCTGGCTCGTGCAGTTCCGGCCCGTCGAGGCCCGTCTTGCCATGCACATGCTCGGCGGTCACCAGCGGGCGGGCGATGGGCCTGTCGGCGCCGGCAAACACCTTCACATCCGGCCGGGAGCAGAACTCCAGGATGATGCGGGCATTGGTGGAGGTGCGCGAAAGCGGCACGTTGCCGGCGACCGTCGTGATACCGAGAATGTCGAGTTCGGGGCTGCCGAGCGCCAGCATGATCGCGGCGGCATCGTCCTGGCCGGGATCCGTGTCGATGATGATTTTCCGTGGCTCAGACATGCCGTTCGTGTTCCTCTGAATCTCTTCGTCCTCAATCCCGCTTCGCGGGCGAAGCGGCGACTATATTTGCCGGATCGCCTTTCGCAAGCGTCTTGCGCCTTGGATCGGCAATCACCATATTGCAGCCATCGGGATGCCGAGGTCGGGTCCCGCCAAAGTCGCTTGAAAGCCAAGGACTAGACGATGACACGCATGACCCCTTTCACGAGCCCGCTGCTGCTCGGTTTCGACGCCATGGAAAAGACCCTCGAGCGTATCGCCAAGGGCAACGATGGCTATCCTCCGTACAACATCGAGCGGCTGAGGCCGAACGGCGCGCCCGAGCGCCTGCGCATCACGCTCGCCGTCGCCGGCTTTTCCGACGAGGAGTTGGACGTGACGACGGAGGAGAACCAGCTCGTCATTCGCGGCCGCCAGGTCGATAGCGGCGAGCGGGACTATCTTTACCGGGGCATCGCTGCCCGCCAGTTCCAGCGCACCTTCGTGCTTGCCGACGGCATGCGCGTCCAGGGCGCCGAACTCAAGAACGGCCTTCTCGCGGTCGATCTCGTGCGGCCCGAGCCGCAGCGAATGGTAAAGAAAATTAATATTTCCGTATCAGACTAGGTCATGAGCCGTTCCTGCGGGAACACCTGCCGGACCGTCTCGAGCGTAACCTGATCGCCTGACGTACCGATGGGCCATGGTGGCCATGGGCGTCCGGTGGCCGGCCCTGCCGGCATTGCCATGGAGGCAAAGATGGGACTGAAAACCGCAACCACCACCGTTTCGAAGGCAGACCTTGCGCATCTGGGCGCAGGCGAAGTCGGCTATATCCGCAAGATGAAGGCAGACGAAGTCTCGCGCGTCTTCCCGGAAGCCCCCGAGATCGACCCGAGCCTTGATCTGTGGGCCCTGTTCGGTGCCGACGGCACGCCGATCCTCCTGACCGACAATCGTTCCAGCACCTTCTATAAAGCCGCCGAAGACGAACTGCGCACGGTCAGCCTGCACTGATGCCCAAGATGCCGCTTTCCGTCAGAGCCGGCGGAAGGTGAGATAGGCCGACTTGCGGCCCTCGCGCTTGGCCTTTGCCTCGTAGCGCGTGCCCGGCCAGCCGGCAAACGGCGTCAGCCAATCGACCGCGTTTTCCGCGGTCCACACGAAAGCGGGATGAGCCCCGCAGTGCATAAGCGTCCAGTTGACATAGGTGTCGATATCGGACGCGAAGCAGAAGAGCCCGCCCGGCTTCAGCACCCGGGCAAAACGGTCCAGGTTGACCCTGGAGACGAACCGCCTCTTCCAGTGCTTCTTCTTCGGCCACGGATCCGGATAGAGCAGGTCGATCTGATCGATCGAAGCCGCCGGAAGCCAGTCCAGCAGCTCCGTCGCATCGTCATCGTAAAGCCGGATATTCTTCGCGCCCTTCTCCTCGACGCTGCCGATGAGCTTCGCCATGGAATTGACGAAGGGCTCGACGCCGATGAAGCCGGTGTCCGGCGTTTCCGTCGCGCGATGGATGAGGTGCTCCCCGCCGCCAAAGCCGATTTCGAGCCGGATGCGGGCGGGCGGGAAGCCATAGAGGGAGGCGATGTCCGCCGGAGCCGGGGTCGACAGATCGACCTTCAGCGCCGGCAGCACCGTTTCAAGATGCTGCGCCTGCCGCTCCCGCAACGGTTTGCCCTTGCGGCGGCCGAAGAAGGCTTCGCTCGCGCGGCTGCGGCGCTCTGCATCGGTCATGTCAGCCTCAGTTCTTCAATGCGTCCTTGAGAGCCTTGACGAGGTCGAGGCGCTCCCAGGAGAAGGAACCGTCGCGGCCGGACTTGCGGCCGAAGTGGCCATAGGCGGCCGTCTTGGCATAGATCGGCTTGTTGAGGTCGAGATGGCGGCGGATGCCCGACGGCGACAGGTCCATGACCTTGCGCAGCGCGGCCTCGACCTGGTCTTCGCTCACCTTGCCCGTGCCGTGCAGGTCGACATAGACCGACAGCGGCTGGGCGACGCCGATGGCGTAGGAAAGCTGGATCGTGCAGCGATCGGCAAGGCCGGCCGCGACGACGTTCTTGGCGAGGTAGCGGGCGGCATAGGCGGCAGAGCGGTCCACCTTGGTCGTGTCCTTGCCGGAGAAGGCGCCACCGCCGTGCGGGGCCGCGCCGCCATAGGTGTCGACGATGATCTTGCGGCCGGTAAGGCCGGCGTCGCCGTCCGGACCGCCGATGACGAATTTTCCGGTCGGATTGATGTACCACGAGCAATCGTCGGCGATCTTGAGATCACCCAGCGCCTCGCGGATATAGGGCTCGACGACCTGGCGCACCTTCTTGGAGTCCCAGCTCGCATCCAGATGCTGCGTGGAGAGCACGATCGAGGCGACGTCGGCGGGCTTGCCGTCGACATAGCGCACGGTCACCTGGCTCTTGGCATCGGGACCGAGCTTGGCAGCCTCGCCCTCGCCCTTCTTGCGGGCATCGGCGAGAAGCTGAAGGATGCGGTGCGAATAATAGAGCGGGGCCGGCATGAGCTCGGACGTCTCGCGGCACGCATAACCGAACATGATGCCCTGGTCGCCGGCGCCTTCGTCGCCCTGCTTGTCGGCGGCATTGTCGACGCCCTGGGCGATATCGGCGGACTGGGAGTGCAGCAGCACATCGATCTTCGCCGTCTTCCAGTGGAAGCCGTCCTGCTCGTAACCGATGTCGCGGATCGCCTTGCGGGCGGCAGCCTTGAACTTGGAAGGGTTGATGACGTCGTTGCCGTCCTTGTCCTTTTTCAACAGGGTCGGCGGCAGGCGCACTTCACCGGCAATCACGACTCGGTTCGTCGTCGCCAGCGTCTCGCAAGCGATGCGGACCGACCACGGGTCGACCTTCGACTTTACGGCTTCGCGGTAGACAAGATCGACGATTTCGTCGGAAACACGGTCGCAAACCTTGTCCGGATGGCCTTCGGCAACGGATTCGCTGGTGAAGAGGTAGCTATTGCGCATGCGGGAATTCCCCTCAAAGAAAATGGACACGCCGTTGTTATTCAACTCGCAATACGATGACAAGCACACAAGGACATAAGAATATCTTTATGTCTCTTGTGTGCCGGCAATTTACCACGACTGTCGCACTGAAGTTACAAATTCCATAAAAAACGGCCCCGAAGGGCCGCTTTATGTCCGTACCGGGGAAGACCGATCACTCGGTCTCGGCTTCGGCGGCCAGCGCCTTCACCAGGTCGACGAGCTTGCGGCGTACCTTGGGATCGCCGATCTTCACGAAGGCGCGGTTGAGCTGCAGGCCTTCGGAGGAGGAAAGGAAATCGACGACGTAATTGGAGCTCGATGCCTCGGCAAGACCGGCCTGGGCGTCCGCCTGTTCACCCGGCGCATCCTCGAAGAAGAAGGAGACGGGTACGTTGAGAATGCTCGAAATGTTCTGCAGGCGGCTGGCGCCGACGCGGTTCGTGCCCTTCTCGTATTTCTGGATCTGCTGGAAGGTAATGCCGAGGCTTTCGCCCAGCTTTTCCTGGCTCATGCCGAGCATGGTCCTGCGAAGCCGGATCCGGCTGCCGACATGTATATCGATCGGATTCGGCTTCTTCTTGTTTTCCATCATCACTTTCGTCCTAACGCGGAATGGCCCCACCCACCGGCACCCTTAATAAAAACTTAACGTCACGTTGTATGCGCAAACTCTGAAGGTCTTCACAATACAGGAGAACGGCCGGCGGCGTGCACTATGCTATTTTAGGGGTTTTGGGTCAATTCACCCTGTTTCTAAAACCAATGCGCGAAATGCCCGCGACCGCAAGGAGCACGCCGAGAATGATCGGAAAGGCCCATTCCTGCCACTTCACCCACTCCTCGGGCGCACGCCTTCCCGGAAGAGTTGCATCCACGAAGCCCGCAATATCGTAAGCCAGGCCCGAAACCACCCTGCCCCGCGCATCGACGATGGCGGAAATACCGTTGTTGGCCGCGCGAATCAGTGGCGTGCCGCGCTCGACGGCGCGCAGGCGCGCCTGGAGGAAATGCTGGTAGGGGCCGGGTGTTTTGCCGAACCAGGCGTCGTTGGTGACATTGAGGAGGGCAGCCGCCCCCTCAGCCGCGGCGTTGATCTCCGACGGGAAGATCGCCTCGTAGCAGACCAGTGGATAGAAGCCCTTTCCGGCGGCATTCAGAGGCTGATGCTCGCGCGCCGCCGAAAACCCGCCCGGCATCGCGACCGGATCGACGCCGAGGCTTTCGAACAGGTCGGCGAAGGGCATGTATTCGCCGAACGGCACGAGATGCACCTTATCGGCGGCGGCGATGATCTGACCCTTGCCGTCGATCGCGTAGATCGAATTGTAGTAGCGCGGCGCCTTGCCGGAACCGGCGCTTTCCGTGCGCACCGCGCCGGCGATCAGCACCTGGTCGTCCTCCAGCACGTCGGCGATGCGCACGAGCGCATCCGGATTGTCGGTCAGGATGAAGGGGATGGAGGTTTCCGGCCAGACCACGATGTCCGGCCGCTTGCCGCCCGCCTCGGGTGCCGCCACGCTCAGCGAAAGGTGTCTTTCGAAAATCTCGGCGCGCGCGGAATCATCGAGCTTCATCGCCTGGTCGATCACCGGCTGGACGAGGCGGACGACGGTCGTGTCGTTATCAGGCGTCGGCGCGATGTTGAGCGCGTAGTAGCCGTAACCGACATGCGCGGCGAAGAGAACCGCCGCCAGCGTCAGGCCCGGACCGCGACCTCGCCGTGTTCCAAGCAATGCCGGCGCGGCGAAGACGAAGACCGCGAGCGCGTTCATGCCGGCGATGCCGACGATGCCGGAGGATTGCATGAGAAGCGGCACCGGCATGGCGCCGTAGCCGACGGCGTTCCAGGGAAAGCCGGTGAAGAGCGTGCCGCGCAGCCACTCACCGGCCCCGAAGGCGAGAGCGAGGGCGGCGATCCGGCCCACGCCATCCGACCAGAGCAGCTTGGCGAGCGCCGTGGCCAAGCCATAAAAGAGGGCAAGGAAGGCGGGCAGGCCGAACACGGCGAGCGGCAGCGCCCAGGCGAAAGCGTCGGCCTCGACGAGAAGCGCATTGCCGAGCCACCAGAGTCCGCCGACGAAATAGCCGAAACCGAAGAACCAGCCGATGCGGAAGGCCGGCGCGAGGCGCCGCAGGAAACCCGCCTCCGGGGCGGCGCTGGCCCCGTCGAGGAGCCAGACGAGGAGAGTGAAGGAAACGAATAGCGCCGCGAAGAAACCGAAGGGCGGCAGCGCCAGCACCCCGATCAGGCCCGCAAGAAATGCCACCAGCGCCCGTCTCGTTCCAGACAGGAGCATGACCGTGCCCGCAAGCCGCTCCATGCCGTCCCCTAGTTTTGATTGTCCCCGAATCAGCCGCGCCAGTCTTTCAAAAAACCGGCGGTTTGTCCCCTATCACGGAAGGGTGGAGGGATGGCCGCCTATTCGGCGCCCGCCCCATCGTTCTGCTGTTCGGGCAGCTTCGGGCGATCGGCAAGGCCGGTCCCCTCGCCTTCGGGCCGGCGATCCCGGCGGCGGACGGAGCCGACGCGCTTGCGAGTGACGCGCACGCGCTTGACGCGGCGCGGGTCGGCATCGAGCACGTGGAATTCGAAGCCGGGCACCGCCTGCACCACCTCGCCGCGCACAGGGATGCGGCCGAGCGAGGCGAAGATCAGGCCACCGAGCGTATCGGCATCCTCGAGCTGCTCGCGTATATCGAAATCCGGGCCGATCGCCTCTGCAAGTTCTTCCAGCTCGACGCGCGCATCGGCGATGAAGACGTCGTCGTTGACGCGCTGGATCATGACCTCGTCGTCGTCGTGCTCGTCCTCGATATCGCCGACGACCATCTCGACGATGTCCTCCAGCGAGGCAAGGCCGTCCGTGCCGCCATATTCGTCGATGACGAGCGCCATCTGCGTGCGGTCTGCCTGCATGCGCGCCATCAGGTCGGCAGCGAGCATGGAGGGCGGCACGAAGAGGACCTGGCGGATAATGCCCGCCTCGGCGACGGTCTTCGAAAGATCGACGCGGCCGAGGTCGAATTCGGCCTTCGGCGTACGGGTCGGCTTTTCGCCGTTGGCAGGCGCGGCCTTCGCGCCGGTGCGGCGCTTGTTGCGGGCCTGCTTGGTGACGTAGGCGAGAAGGTCGCGGATGTGGACCATGCCGCGCGGATCGTCGAGGCTTTCATTGTAGACCGGCATGCGCGAGCGGCCGGAATCCTCGAAGATCACCATCAGTTCGGCGATCGTGATGTCCAGGTCGACGGCCTCGATATCGGCACGCGGCACCATGACGTCCTCGACGCGCACCTCGCGGAAGCGGAGAATGTTGTGCAGCATCGCCCGCTCTTCGGGCAGGAAGGCCGGCTCGCCGCCGGTATCCTCCGTCATCAGGGCATCGGCGAGGTCCTTGCGCAGCGTGGATGCGCCCGTCATGCGCCAAAGCCGTGTCGCGCGTGACCAAAAGGATGACCGGCCACTGCTTTCCTGCTTCGGCGCGCTGCTACTACTGCCCGCCTCGTCCTGACTTGAGGCGTCAGCCTCGCTCTTTTCCGTCGCTACCGACTGGTTCTTGAAGTCGCTCATTGGTCCAAACTGTTATTCGGGGCCATCCCCGTAAGGGTCAGATAGGCCAAGCTCGGCAAGAATGCGAGTCTCCAGCCCTTCCATTTTTTCCGCTTCTTCGTCGTCCATGTGATCATAGCCGAAGAGATGCAGAAATCCATGCACCATCAGATGCGTCAGGTGATCGTCAAAAGACTTGCCGAGATCGTCGGCCTCGCGGGTCAGGGTTTCCTGCGCGAAGATGATGTCGCCGAGCATCGGGCCGGGCATTTTTCCGGGCGTCAGCGGGAAGGCCGGGAAGGACAGCACGTTGGTCGGCTTGTCCTGGCTGCGCCACTCGGCGTTAATGCCGCGGATCTGCCCGTCGCTGGTGAAGACGAGGGAAACTTCCGGCGCGCCGGTTTTCGGAAAGGGCTGCTTTTCTTTTTCCCGAAGGAAATTCGCGGCCGTGCCGAGCACATGTCCGCTCATCTCGAGCAGGCGCTCTTCGGAGGGCCATGCGCCCTCTTCGATGGAGATCTGGATGTCGAGTTCGCTCATGAAATGCCGGGACCGTTACCGGTCCACCTGCTCGCTTTCGTCCTGCACGGCGGTCTGCGCCTCGTAGGCCCGGACGATGCGGGCGACCATCGGGTGACGCACGACGTCCACGTCCTTGAAACGGACGACCGAAACGCCTTCCACGCCCTTAAGGATCTGCAAGGCTTCGACGAGGCCGGACTTGACGCCGCGCGGCAGATCCACCTGGCTCGGGTCGCCGGTGACAATCATTCGGCCGTTTTCGCCAAGGCGCGTCAGGAACATCTTCATCTGCATCGAGGTCGTGTTCTGCGCCTCGTCGAGGATGACCGCAGCATTGGCGAGCGTGCGGCCACGCATGAAGGCGAGCGGCGCGATCTCGATGACGCCGGCCGTGATGGCGCGCTCGACCTTGTCGCCCGGCATCATGTCGTAGAGCGCATCGTAGAGCGGGCGCAGATAGGGATCGACCTTTTCCTTCATGTCGCCCGGCAGGAAGCCGAGACGCTCGCCGGCTTCGACGGCGGGGCGCGACAGGATGATGCGATCGACCGCGCCGCGCTCCAGAAGCTGGGCGGCGTAGGCGACGGCGAGGTAGGTTTTGCCGGTGCCGGCCGGGCCGACGCCGAAGACGAGTTCGGAGCGCTCCAGCGCGCGGATATAGGTATCCTGTGTCGGCGTGCGGGCGGCGATGGTCTTCTTGCGGGTGGAAATCTGCGACATGGTGAGCTTGGCCTTACGCTCCATCGTCGGCAGCGAAAGCTGGTCGTCTGCGGCGATCGCCATGCGGATCGCTCCGTCGACATCGGAAAGCTCGACCGATCCGCCCTTCTGGAGGCGATCGTAGAGATAATCGAGCGCGCGGCGCGCCTGGCCGGTCGCCACCACATCGCCGGAGATCGAGACGGAGTTGCCGCGGGCGCGGGCATCGATGTTGAGGCGCTGTTCGATCAGCTTCAGGTTCTGGTCGAACTGACCGAAGAGCTCGCTTGCATATCGATTGTTCTCGAAAGTGAGCACGAATTGATTTGCGTCGGTCTCGTTTTTCGACTGGCGCGGCGATGGCGTCATCACTTCGTGTCCGTTCAAGCGGTCAAGCTCCTTGGGTCCGCCCGTCACCCGATCGCTTCGGCGAAAAGGCTGTTGGGCCCGGCATCGGTGATTCGTACCCGGATAATGTCACCGATTCCAGAACCTTTTGCATCAACATTCACAGGCTGCAGCCAGGGCGAGCGGCCGACGAGCTGGCCGGGCATGCGTCCGGGCTTCTCCAGAAGCAAGTCGATCTCCTTGCCGATGCAGCCGGCGGCGAATTCTCGCTGCTGGCGGAAGAGCAAAGCCTGCAATCTTTCAAGGCGTTCGGACTTCACGGCCTCATCGACATGACCGTCCATCTCCGCGCCGGGCGTGCCGGGGCGGATGGAATACTTGAACGAAAATGCCTGTGCATAACCGACCGCCTCGATGAGGCGCATCGTCTCCTCGAAGTCCTCGTCAGTCTCGCCGGGGAAGCCGACGATGAAATCGCCCGAGATGGCAAGCTCCGGCTGGACGGCGCGGATGCGCTCGATGAGGGCGATGTATTCGGCGGCCGTGTGCCGGCGGTTCATGGATTTCAGGATGCGGTCGGAGCCGGCCTGCACCGGCAAATGCAGGTAGGGCATCAGCTTGGGCAGGTCGCGATGCGCCTCGATCAGCCGGTCGTCCATGTCGCGCGGATGGCTGGTCGTATAGCGCAGGCGCGCGAGGCCCTCGATCTCGGCGAGCCTGTAGAGCAGGTCGCCGAGACCCCATTCGCCGCCATCAGGGCCAAGGCCATGCCAGGCATTGACGTTCTGGCCGAGCAGCGTGATCTCGCGCACCCCACCGTCCACGAGGCGTTCTGCCTCGGCGACGATCTGAGCGACCGGGCGGGACACTTCGGAACCGCGCGTATAGGGCACCACGCAGAAGGTACAGAACTTGTCGCAGCCTTCCTGCACGGTGAGGAAGGCGGTGACGCCCCGCGCGCGGGTCCTGGCCTTTTCCGGCGCCGGCAGGTGTTCGAACTTGTCCTCGATGGCGTAATCGGTCTCGACGACACGCTCGCCACCCTTGGCACGGCGAAGGGCCTCCGGCAGGCGGTGATAGGTCTGCGGGCCGACGACGAGATCGACCGCAGGGGCGCGGCGCAGGATTTCCTTGCCTTCGGCCTGCGCGACGCAGCCGGTGACGCCGATCACCATCTCGCGGCCGTCCTTGGCGCGGGCCTTCTTCATCTCGCGCAGACGCCCGAGTTCGGAATAGACCTTCTCCGCCGCCTTCTCGCGGATATGACAGGTATTGAGAAGAACGAGATCGGCCTCTTCCAGCACATCCGTCGCCTGGTAGCCGTCCTTCGACAGGGCGTCCGTCATGCGGTCGCTGTCATAGACGTTCATCTGACAGCCATAGGTCTTGACGAAGACCTTGCGGGTGTTCGGCTTGGCGTCTGCTGCGGGCGTGATGACTGATTGTTCGCTCATGGCCGTTTCCATAGTGGAAAAGCCCCGGAAAATGAAGCCCCGTCACATGCCCGAGCGACGGCCGCGCAGGCGCGCGCCCAGCATGGTGCGGATGCGCGCCTCGACCTCGCGGCTCACCTGCTTGCGATTGCTCGCCCGCGTGTAGTCCACCCGTTCGCCGAAATCGACATCCACGTCGACCGCCCCTTCCCTTGCCACGCCCAGCAGATGCGGCAGGAGCTCGATATCGCCCGGCCAGGCGGCGAGCGGCCGGTGGTAGCGTCCCATCGCCATGCCGTGCACGCCGGTATAGGCGATCGAGACCGGCTGGATATGCACGACGCCGTCAGGCGCGTGCGGAACGGCGGAGGCGGCGGCACCGAACAGGGAGGTCTTTATCTCCAGCAGGCGGTTGCCGTCCGAGGTCGTGCCTTCCGGGAAAAGCACGACGATCTCGCCATCCGCCATGCGCCGGGCAATCTCGTCCACCTGGTCGCCGGTCTTCTGGCGCTGCTCGCGCTCGACGAAGATCGTCGCCTGAAGACGGGCGAGGATGCCGAAGACCGGCCAGCCACGCACCTCGGCCTTGGCGATATAGACGACGTCGGCGACCGAACCGAGCACCATGATGTCCTTCCAGGACGCATGGTTGGCGGCGATCAGCAAGGGCCGCTTCGGTTCCAGCGTGCCATGCACGCGCACCTTCAGGCCCAGCACGCGGCAGGCGACGCGGTGCCAGAGGCGGGGCACGCGTCGGCGGATCTTCAGGTTGAAACGGAGGCCGACGAGCTGGACCGGCAGGAGGACGAGCGTCACCGCGACGAGAACGGTCAGGCCGAGGGCGATACGAAGCCAGGTGATCAAAGGGTCACCGGCAGAAAGTCAGGAGGTGGGCGGCGGTTCGCCTCACTCGCCCTCCTTGAGCGGAATGCCGTAGAGTTCCAGGCGGTGGTCGACGAGGCGGAAGCCGTGCTCGCGCGCGATGCGCTCCTGAAGGGCCTCGATCTCCGGCGAATGGAATTCGATGACGGTGCCGGTCTTCAGGTCGATCAGGTGATCGTGGTGCTCGTCCGGCACGGTCTCGTAGCGCGAGCGGCCGTCCCGGAAGTCATGCCGCTCGATGATGCCGGCATCCTCGAAGAGCTTTACCGTGCGGTAGACGGTGGAGATGGAAATGCGCGAATCGACGGCAGACGAGCGGCGGTAAAGCTCTTCCACGTCAGGATGATCGGCGGACGACTCCAGCACGCGCGCGATGACGCGGCGCTGATCGGTCATGCGCATGCCGCGCTCGACACAAAGCTCTTCCAGCGATTTCTCCACTTCCGTCATGCGGCCTTCCCTCGTTCGTTCTGCCCCCCGACAGGGGACTAGCGAAGATCGCGGCGCATGACAAGCGCTGTGGACCGCCTGCCATCCGCCGCCGCATAATAGGCCTTGCGCTCGCCGACCTTGGCGAAGCCAAGCTTGACATAGAGCCCGCAGGCCGCGGCATTGTCCTCGTCGACTTCCAGAAAGACATCCTCGGCCCCGCGCATCCGCGCCTCGCGCAGGGCTGCCTGCATCAGGCGCCAGCCGAGGCCGGCGCGCCCGAAGCGCTGGTCGACGCCGATCGTCAGGATCTCGGCTTCGCCGGCCGCCGCGCGGGCCAGCACGAAGCCGCCGGCCGTGCGGCCGAGCACACCTTCCTTCAGCGCCAGGAACCCGAAGACCGTATCCTGCGACAGCAACGAATGGAATTCCCCGTCGTTCCACGGCTGGGGAAAGCGCATGCGATGGAGCGCCGCCGCGATACCGGCATCGTCGGCTTCGAGCGGGAATATCTCGAAGGCCGGCTTGCGGACGAAATAATCGGTCAGGGACATGTCATGCCCTCCGGATCGCGAAACCCGCCTGCGGCTTGGCATCGGGGCCGCGCAGATAAAGCGGCTTCGGCAGATGGCTTGCCGGATCGAGGCGGGCGCCGAGGCGCGCGACGGTCGAGATGGAGACCCCGTCAGCCTCCTGCGGCAATTCTTCGCGCAGCATGTGGGCTGCCGAACCGGCAACAATACCGTCATGGCGTGCCGCCAGTTCGCGCGCCGCGGCAACGGTGGCGATCGCGGGCGGCGAGGCTTCCGCGCCGTCGGCCGCAAAGGACTGCCAGTAGACCTCGTCGCGCTTGGCATCCATCGCAACGAGGAGGGACGTGCCGGTCTGCCGGTCTGCGGCAAGCGCCGAAAGGGTCGAGACGCCGACGGCGGGAACACCGAGCGCCAGAGCCAGGCCCCGCGCGGCGGCGACGCCGACACGGATGCCGGTGAAGGAACCGGGGCCGATCGTGACCGCGATGCGGCCGATGTCGTGCAAGGTCATGCCGGCGGCATCGAGCGCCGCGTCGACGAATTCCATCAGCCGCTCGGCATGGCCGCGGCCGATATCGGCGCCGGCAGCGCCGAGCACGGTATCCTGATCGGTGTCATAGAGCGCCGCGTAACAACCCGTGCCCGCGGTATCGATCGCAAGGACGATCATTCCGGGCACCGGCCTTTCATGCGGCGGGTATCAGGCGACGGCTTCAACTTCCTGCACTTCCGGTACGAAATGGCGAAGAAGGTTCTGCACGCCGTGCTTCAGCGTCGCCGTGGAGGAGGGGCAGCCCGAGCAGGCGCCCTTCATGTTGAGGTAGACCACGCCGTCGCGGAACCCCTTGAAGGTGATGTCGCCGCCGTCCTGCGCCACGGCCGGGCGCACGCGCGTGTCGAGCAGTTCCTTGATGGTGGCGACGATGGTTTCGTCGCCCTCGTCGAAGAACTCGCCGTCCTCGTCCTCGCCGCCGGCGAAGGCGCCGCTGGCCAGGACCGGCTGGCCGGACATGAAATGCTCCATGATGTTGCCGAGGATGGCCGGCTTCATGTGCTGCCAGTCGGCGCCGTCCTTGGTGACGGTGATGAAATCGTAGCCGAGGAACACGCCGCTGACGCCGGGAACGGCGAACAGGCGGGCGGCGAGCGGCGAGGCTGCGCGCGCTTCCGTCTCGTCGCGGAACTCGGCGGTGCCCGTCTCCAGCACCACCTTGCCCGGCAGGAACTTGAGGGTCGCCGGGTTCGGCGTCGCTTCGGTCTGGATGAACATCTTTCTCTCCGTGCGGCCAGGCGCTTCGGTCGGCCCAAACATTTAGAATAATTCAAAAGAAGATAGGCGTTCGCCGCCCGTTCTTCAAGCCTTCAGATCAGCTCAGCGCGTCCAGTTCCTCGTCGCTCAGCGAATCCGGGATCACCGTGACCGGAATCGGGAAGGCCTGCCCGCGGCTGGCGAGGGAGGAGACCAGAGGCCCCGGCCCTTCCTTGGCGGAGCCCGCCGCCAGAACGAGGATCGCGATGTCGCGGTCCTCCTCGATCAGGCTGTTGATCTGTTCGCTCGCGATGCCCTCGCGGATCACCGGTTCCGGCTCGATGCCGATCGATTCGCGCAGGGCCTGCGCCGCCTTGGCGAGCACGGCTTCCGCTTCCTCGCGCGCCTCCGCCCGCATGATCTCCTCGACCCCCAGCCATTGCTGGAAGTCACCGTTGGCGATCACATAGAGCAGCACGACGGCGCCGTTGGAGTTCTTCGCGCGCATTCCCGCATAATGGACGGCGCGCTGGCATTCCGGCGTGTCGTCGATGACCGCCAGAAATTTTCGGCGGTGGCCTTCAAGGCGGGAAAGTCGTCGAGAAACCATACGGCCCCCTTATCTCAAGGACGTTTCGAGCCGACCTTACTGCACAAAACCGATGATGTCGCGAACTTCCTTCATGGTTTTTTCGGCCCGCGCCCGCGCCCTTTCGCCGCCGTCCCGAAGGATCGCGTCGATGTGGCTCGTATCGTCCATCAGGCGGCGCATCTCGTCGGTGATCGGCGAAAGCACGTTGACGGCAAGGTCCACGAGAGCCGGCTTGAAGGCCGAGAACTGCTGGCCGCCGAACTCGGACAGCACGTCCGCCTTGCTCCTGTCGGAGAGCGCGGCATAGATGCCGACGAGGTTCTCCGCTTCCGGGCGGCCCTTCAGGCCCTCGGCCTCGCTCGGCAAGGCGTCCGGGTCGGTCTTGGCCTTGCGGATCTTCTTGGAGATCGTGTCGGCGTCGTCGAGCAGATTGATGCGCGATAGATCGGAGGCATCCGACTTCGACATCTTCTTCGTGCCGTCGCGCAGGCTCATGACGCGCGGCGCCGGCCCGCCGATCAGCGGCTCGACCATCGGGAAATAGGCATGCACCGGCTCCTCGCCGACGACGACGTCGACGCCCGTGCCGGCCTTGCGGATGTGGTTGCCGAAATCGATGTTGAACTTCTGCGCGATGTCGCGGGTCAGCTCGAGATGCTGCTTCTGGTCGTCTCCGACCGGAACGTGGGTCGCGCGGTAGACGAGGATGTCGGCCGCCATCAGGCTCGGATAGGCAAGCAGGCCGAGCGAGACCTGCTCGGCATTCTTGCCGCCGGTCTTGTCCTTGAACTGGGTCATGCGCTCCATCCAGCCGATGCGCGCCACGCAGTTGAAGATCCAGGCCAGTTCCGAATGCTGCGGCACGGCCGACTGGTTGAAGACGATGTGCTTCTTCGGGTCGATGCCGGAGGCGATGAAGGCGGCGGCGATCGAGCGGATCTGGCTGCGCATGTCCTCGTGCACAAGCTGCGCGGTGAGCGCATGCAGGTCGACGACGCAGTAGATGCAGTCGTTGTCTTCCTGCAGCGCGACGAACTTGCGGATTGCGCCGAGATAATTGCCGAGGTGGAGATTGCCGGTCGGCTGGACGCCGGAGAAGACGAGAGGCTTGAATGCGCTCATGACGGTGTTTCCTTCAGGCGGGTGGAGGGCCTGGTCCCTGTTGCACGCGCAATTCGGCCGAAAGACGAAGCGGTTTTCCGCCCTGAACTGCGTAAGAAAAATACGCCGCGCTTATGCACGGCGCAGGGGCGGCGATCAAGGGGCCGCGGCCGGCCGCGGCATCCATAAGAAAATCCTTATAAAAGACATTATCCGGTCGTTCCTTGCCCGCGGGGAATTTGAGGGAAGGCCGATCCCGGTCGGCCGTTTTGTGACGAAGGGGCGCAAAACGGGGAGTGCACCGTGCAAAAGAACGGTTCGATTCTGCTTGCCTGCGTCGTCGCGCTGACATCGCTTTTCGCGACCGAGACCATGGCAGGCCGCAGCCACAAACACATCTCCAGGCATGACAAGGGGAGCGTGGCTAAAATCTACACCATCCAGACGTCCCGCGTGCGACACCGATGTTTTCCCGGCAAGCTGAGGGCGGTGCTCCAGCATATAGCGCGCCAGGTCGGACGCCGGCCGCTCGTCACCTCCGGCCATCGTTCGAACGGCCGTCGCGGCTCCTATCATCGCAAATGCCTTGCCGCCGATATCCGCGTTCCCGGCATTTCCGTAAAGCGGATCGTCGCCGCGGCCCGATCCGCGCCGGCGATCGGCGGCATCGGCACCTATTGCAACGGCATCGTCCATGTCGATGTCGGGCCGAAGCGGCGCTGGCACTATTGCGGCGGGCTGGCGCGGCTCACCAAGCGGGCAAGGCTCGCCGCACGCTGATGCGCGGCGCGCCTATTCGCTCGGGTCTTCGGCGGGCGCGGACTTCGGCTTGCGCTTCATGTTGCGGCGGATCATGCCGAGGTCCGCCCCGCCGATGAGGAAGGCGACGGAGAAATAGACGAGCATGGCGAAGACGACGAGGAGGCCGAGCGCCAGGATCTGCTCATAGAGCGGCGCGGCCGAGGAGAGGCGATCGGCGAAATAGCCGGAGGCATATTCGAGCGCGACCGCCATGACGACGGCCGCGGCCAGGAGCCGTGCGACACGCCAGAGCAGTGCCTTTTCCAGCGGCCAATGCCCTCGGCGTACCAGGGTGACGAAGAGCAGCAGCGCCGTCACCCAGCCGGAAACGGCCTCGGCGGTGGCGATGCCGCGCTCGTAGAACAGCGGGAAGAGCGAGACCGCGAGCACGCAGTTGATAACGACGGAGAACAGGGTGATGCGCATCGGCGTCCTGGTGTCCTCGCGCGCGAAGAAACCGGGATTGAGCGCCTTGATCAGCACGAAGCCCGGCAGGCCGAGGCCGTAGATGGCGAGCGTGCCGGCAACGACGGCCGTCGTCTCGGGGCTGAAGGCGCCGCGCTCATAGAGCACGCGCACGATCTCGTCGGAGATCACCCAGAGGGCAGCGGCGGCGGGCAGCGTCAGGAAGAGCACGAATTCCATCGAGCGGTTCTGCAGATTGCCCGCCTCGCGCTCGTGGCCGCCCTTCAGCGCCCGCGCCAGCTCCGGCAGCAGCACCACGCCGACGGCGATGCCGACGACGCCGAGTGGCAACTGGTAGACGCGGTCGGCATATTGCAGGGCGGAAATCGCGCCGTCCTTGGTGGACGCGATCATCTGGCCGATGAGCTGGTTGATCTGGGTGATGCCGCCGGTAATTGCCGCGGGGAAGGCGAGCCAGAGCAGCCGCTTGACGTTCGGCGTCATGCGCGGACGGCGGAAGCCGATCTTCATGCCGGCATGGCGCACGCCGGCATAGAGCACGGCCATCTGGAGAAGGCCAGCGGCGAGCACGCCCCAGGAGAGATACCAGGCCGTCTCCAGCGGCGAGGCGCCCTGCCAGAGCGCGTAGCCGAGTGCGCCGATCAGCACGACGTTCAGAAAGACCGGAGCAACGGCGGCGGCGAAATAGTGGTGCAGCGAGTTCAGCATGCCAGACAGCATGGCCGTCAGCGACATGCACATGAGATAGGGGAACATGACGACGGCGAGCTTTACCGTCACGTCGAACTTTTCCGGATCGTCCACGAAGCCCGGCGCGATGACCCAGGCGACGATGAGCGGCATCAGCAGCTCCATCGCGATGGTCAGCATCAGGAGCACAGTGAAGAGGACGCCGAACACTTCTTCGGAGAAGCGCTTGGCGCCGTCGATGCCGCCCGCCTCGATCTCCTTGGCGAAGAGCGGCACGAAGGCGGCATTGAAGGCGCCTTCGGCGAAAAGGCGGCGGAAGAGGTTCGGGAAGCGGAAGGCGGCGTAGAACGCGTCCGCCATCGGCCCCGTGCCGAGCGCGGCCGCCATCAGCGTTTCGCGCGCAAAACCGAGCACGCGGCTGCCCAGCGTCGTGCCGCCGACGGTCGCGAATTTCCTGACGAGACTCATTGTTCTGCCCTGATCCTTTTCGGCGTGGCAGCGGCCGGCGCAATCATGCCGGGCGGCATGCGGTCGCGCAGTTCATCCGCCTCGTCGGCCATGACGGCCTTCAGCCGCGCGACGATATTGGCCTGCCGGTTGTCGTTGGTGACCTTCTGCCCGACGAGGTCGGTAACGTAGAAGGTGTCGATGACCTTCTCGCCGAAGGTGGTGATATGCGCCGAGGCGATGTCGAGCGAGAGGTCGGACAGGACGGCCGTGACTTCCGACAACAGGCCGGGGCGGTCGAGGCACTCGATCTCGATAACCGTGAACTTGTTCGACAGCGTGTTCGAAATGGTGACGGCCGGCGAAACGGTGAAGGTGCGGGCGCGGCGGCGGCTCTTGGTGCGCGTCGCGATCACCTCGGGCAGGCGCTTGCGGCCGGACAGCACGTCCTCGATCATCCGGCCGATCGTGCCGGCTCGGCGCGTCTCGTCCGCGTCGTTGGGGAACTCGCGGTTGACGAGGATCGTGTCAAGCGCGCGCCCGTCCGACGTCGTGAAGATCTGCGCGTCGACGATGTTGGCCCCCGCCGCCGCGCAGGCCCCGGCGATCACCGTCAGGAGGCGCGGATGGTCGGGCGAGAGGACCGTGATCTCGGTGATGGCGTGGAAGGAATGCGTGCGCACCATGGTGGCGAGCGTCTGCCTGGCCTTGTCCGTCTCGCGGATGAAGGCGGCGTGGCGCACCTGATCCTCCAGCGACACCGTCAGGAGATAGGGATCGTAGTGCAGGCGCGTATAGGTCTTGCGGTCCTTCTGGCTCCAGTCGGCCGGCAGCGCCTCGGACAGGATTTCGCGCGCGGCCTGGGCGCGCTCCTTGCGCGACAGTTCGGAGAAGCCGCCGGAAATCAACAGTTCCGTTTCGTAGTAGAGCGTGCGCAGGAGCTGGCCTTTCCAGCCGTTCCATACGCCCGGACCGACGGCGCGGATATCGCAGACGGTCAGCACCAGCAGCATCTTCAGCCGCTCCATCGACTGCACCTTCTCGGCGAAGTCGACGATGGTCTTGCGGTCGTTGAGGTCGCGGGTCTGCGCGACCATGGACATGGTGAGATGTTCCTCGATCAGCCAGACCACCAGTTCCGTCTGCTTCGGCGTGAGGCCGAAGCGCGGGCAGAGTTTGCGCGCGACCCTGGCACCCGCCTCAGAATGGTCCTCCGGCCGGCCCTTGGCGATGTCATGCAGGAGCACCGCGACATAGAGCGGGATGCGGTCCTCGATGCTCGGCATTACTTGGTAGCTGAGCGGATGGGCATCCTTCTCGCGGCCCTGGTCGATGCTGGCGAGCACGCCGACCGAGCGGATCAGGTGCTCGTCCACGGTATAGTGATGATACATGTTGAACTGCATCATCGCGACGATCTTGCCGAAATCCGGGATGAAGCGGCCGAGCACGCCCGATTCGTTCATGCGGCGCAGGATGAGCGCCGGGTCGCGCGGCGAGGTGAGGATGGAGAGAAAGAGACGGTTCGCCTCCTCGTTCTCGCGAAGCGCCGCATTGACCAACTTCAACGAGCGCGTGACCTGCTTCAGCGCATCCGGATGGAATTCCAGCCCATTGATATCGGCGATGTGGAAGAGGCGGATGAGGTTGACCGGATCGCGCTTGAAGACGTCGGGGTCGGCGATCGTGATGCGGCCGCGGTCCTCAAGGAAATCCAGCGTGCCGGCGATCTTGCGCGTGCGGCGGGTAAAGCGGCTGATCACGGCGGAAAGGCCGGGCGCCTCCTTGGCCTGCTGGTCCTCCAGCGTCGCGCAGAAGATGCGCGTGAGGTCCCCCACGTCCTTCGCGACGAGGAAATAGTGCTTCATGAAGCGTTCGACGGCGGAAAGGCCGGGATGCGGCTGGTAGCCGAGGCATTCGGCGATCTCGCGCTGGATATCGAAGGACAGCCGTTCCTCCGCCTTGCCGGTCAGGAAATGCATGTGGCAGCGCACGGCCCAGAGGAAATCGTCCGCCTTGCGGAAGAGCTTGTATTCCTGCCGCGACAGCACGCCGAGCTTCACCAGCTCGGCCGGGTCCTTGATGTGGTAGAAATACTTGGCGATCCAGAACAGCGTGTGCAGGTCGCGAAGCCCGCCCTTGCCTTCCTTGACGTTCGGCTCGACGAGATAGCGCGTGTCGCCAGCCTTGCGGTGGCGCTCGTCGCGCTCGGCGAGCTTGGCAGCGATGAATTCCGGCCCGGTGCCGCGCACGATCTCGCGGTCGAAGCGCACCGCCATCTCCTCGAACAGCGCCACCGAACCGCAGATGTAGCGGGCTTCGAGGATCGCGGTGCGGATCGTCATGTCACCCTTGGAGAGCTGGATGCATTCCTCCAGGTTGCGCGTGGCATGGCCGACCTTGAAGCCGAGATCCCACAGGATGTAGAGCATGAACTCGATGGCCGGCTCGCTCCAGGCCGCGGGCTTTTGCGGCAGCAGGAAGAGCAGGTCGATGTCCGAGCCCGGCGCCAGCGTGCCGCGGCCGTAGCCGCCGACGGCGGTGACCGTGATGCGCGCGGCGGGCGGCGCCTGGCCGGCGCTGAAAACATGGTTGAGGGCAAAATCGTGCAGGACGGCGATCAACTGATCCTGCAGCCAGGAAATGCGCGCGGCGCATTGCAGGCCGCTGCCGTCCTCAAACAGCAGTTCGCGCGCGCGGGCGCGGCCGGCGGCGTTGACCTTCTTGAATTCGGCGAGCAGCTCGCGGCGCATGCGGTCGCGGTAGTCGGCATTGGTGCTGGCGATGAATTCGCACCGGGCGCGTAGCGCCGGCACGTCGAGAAGGCCGGAATCGGCCGGCGCCAGAAGCTTCTTTTCCATCGGATTCCGGCTTGCGTCCCGCTTGTCGTCCATCGCCCGTTCGGTTCGCATGCCTATAGACCCTTTCAGCACGCGAGGACAATGATCCTAGGCGCTAGCGGTTGCCAAGTTCTTTCTTCAGCGCATAGAGCGCATCCAGCGCCTCGCGCGGCGTCATGTCGTCAGGGTTGAGGCCCTTGACCAGATCCTCCACCTTCGACGGCGCGGCGTTGCGCTGCACCTCCTCGCGGCGCACGGCGACCTGGAAGAGCGGGAGATCGTCGATGAGCTGGCTCGCCGGATTCTTGCGGTCCGCGTCCTCCAGCTTGGCGAGCACGTCCTTCGCCCGCGCCACCACCGAGGGCGGCAGGCCGGCAAGGCGCGCCACCTGGATGCCATAGGAACGATCCGCCGCGCCCGGCCCGACCTCGTGCAGGAAGATCACGTCACCATCCCATTCCTTGACGCGCATCGTGGCATTGGAAAGGCGGGCGAGCTTTTCCGAAAGCACGGTCAGCTCGTGGAAATGCGTGGCGAACAGGCCGCGGCAGCGGTTCGCCTCGTGCAGGTGCTCGACAGCCGCCCAGGCGATCGAAAGGCCGTCAAAGGTCGCCGTGCCGCGGCCGATCTCGTCGAGGATGACCAGCGAGCGGTCGGTCGCCTGGTTGAGGATGGCCGCCGTCTCGACCATCTCGACCATGAAGGTCGAGCGGCCGCGGGCGAGATCGTCCGACGCCCCGACGCGCGAGAACAGCCGGTCGACGATGCCGATATGGGCGCTTTCGGCCGGCACGTAGGAGCCCATCTGCGCGAGGATCGCGATAAGGGCGTTCTGGCGGAGGAATGTCGACTTACCGCCCATGTTCGGGCCGGTGAGCAGCCAGATCGCGCCATGGCCCTTGCCGTCCGCCGGTGACAGATCGCAGGAATTGGCGACGAAGGCGGCGGCCTGCTGGCGGCGCAGCGCCTGTTCCACCACCGGATGCCGGCCGCCGACGATGGCGAACATCGTGGAATTGTCGACGACGGGCCGGCAATAGGCCTGTTCTTCGGCAAGCGCCGAAAGCCCGACGGAGACATCGACCACGGCGAGCGCCCGCGCCGCCGCCTTGATGGCCTCTGCCTCAGACACCACCGCTTCCACGAGCCCGTCGAAGGCGACAAGCTCGATGGCGAGCGCCCGGTCGGCGGCGTTGGCGATCTTGGTCTCCAGCTCGGAGAGCACCGTCGTCGTGAAGCGCATGGCGCCGGCCATGGTCTGGCGGTGGATGAAGCGTGCCTTGGCCTCATCGCCGTCCGTCAGTGCGGAAGCGTTGCCGGCGGAGACCTCGATGAAGTAGCCGAGCACGTTGTTGTGCTTGATCTTCAGTGACTTGACGCCCGTCTCTTCGGCATATTGCAACTGGAGGCCGGCGATGACGCGGCGCGACTGGTCGCGCAGCGCCCGCATCTCGTCGAGCTCGCCGTCCGCGCCCTCGCGAATGAAGCCGCCGTCACGCTTGAGGAGCGGCAACTCGTCGGCCAGCATAACGGCAAGGCGGTGCGTCAGGTCGATCGGCAGGGCGGCGATGGCGTCGCGGGCAGCGGCAAGCTCGCCGTCGAGTTCTTCTGCCGCCATCAGCCGGGCGATTTCGGCGGAGGTCGAGAGCCCTTGCAGGATGGCGCCGAGATCACGCGGGCCGCCGCGGCCGAGCGCGATACGTGAAAGCGCTCGCGGCATGTCGGGAAGCTGCTTCAGCGTCCGGCACAGGTCCTCGCAGAAGGAGGGGCGGTCGGCGAGCGTCGAAATCGAATCGAGCCGCGCGCTTATCGCGACGGGATCGGTGAGCGGTGACATCAGCCGCTCGGCAAGAAGCCGCGCGCCACCGCTCGTCACGGTGCGGTCGACGGCTTTCAGCAGCGTACCGCCGCGCTCGCCCGACTGGGTGCGCACCAGTTCGAGATTGGCGCGGGTCGCCGGATCGATGAAAAGCGTCGAGGCCGAGCTTTCACGCTCCGGCCGGCCGAGCGGCGGGCGTTCGGCGATCTGCGTCTTTTCCACATAGGCGACGGCGGCGGAGGCCGCCGCCAGCTCGGCGCGCGAGAAGGTGCCGAAGCCATCGAGCGTGGAGACGGCGAAATAGCGCGCGATGCGGCCTTCGGCCGTCGCGCTGTCGAACAGCACCGCCGGCTGCGGCACCGCCACGCGGCCGATGACGTCCAGCACCGGGCGGAACTCGGGATCGTAGAACAGCGTGTCCGGCACGATCAGCTCGCGCGGATCGATGCGCAGGATATCGGCGAGAAGCTGGCCCTGCCCCGTCTCCGACAGGCGGAAGATGCCGGTCGAGATGTCGATCCAGGCGAGCGCCATGGCGGGCTCCGCCCCGCCGCGGATGCGCGCGATGGCCATCAGGTAGTTGGCGTCGGACGGCGAGAGCAACTTTTCTTCCGTGAGCGTGCCGGGCGTGACGAGGCGCACGACATCGCGGCGCACCACCGATTTCGAGCCACGCTTCTTGGCTTCGGCGGGATCCTCGACCTGCTCGCAGACGGCGACGCGAAAGCCCACCGCGATCAGCCGCTGGAGATAATCGTCAGCGGCGTGGACCGGAACGCCGCACATCGGGATATCGAGCCCCATGTGCTGGCCGCGCTTCGTCAGCGTGATGCCGAGCGCACGGGAGGCATCCACGGCGTCCTGGAAGAACAGCTCGTAGAAATCGCCCATGCGGTAGAACAGCATGCTGTCGGGATTGGCCGCCTTGATCTCGATATACTGTTCCATCATCGGCGTCGCCGATGCGCGGCTTTCGTCGCTGGCGAGTTCCGCCGCCGACAGGATATCGTTCTGGCGCGCTATATGATCGTTCACGGAGAGTCTGTTCTTCCTAAAAAAGAGGTGTCACCCTAGCCATGCGGCGATATAGAAAACAACTGCTGTCAGCAGCTATGGGTCTATCGCCCACAAGAGTGTGAAGGGGGGAACATGCCGGGAACCGACAAAACAGATCGCCAGAGGGCAGCCGTCACGGACAAGGAAGCGCTTGATTTCCATTCGTCCGGGCGTCCCGGGAAGCTGGAAATCACGCCGACCAAGCCGATGGCGACGCAGCGCGACCTCTCGCTCGCCTATTCGCCGGGTGTCGCCGTGCCGGTGAAGGCCATCGCCGAGGATCCCGCGACCGCCTACGACTACACGACGCGCGGCAACATGGTCGCCGTCATTTCGAACGGCACCGCCATCCTCGGCCTCGGCAATCTCGGCGCGCTGGCGTCGAAGCCGGTCATGGAAGGCAAGTCCGTTCTCTTCAAGCGCTTTGCCGACGTCGATTCCATCGACCTTGAAGTCGATACGGAAAATGTCGACGAATTCATCAACTGCGTGCGCTATCTCGGCCCGTCCTTCGGCGGCATCAACCTCGAGGACATCAAGGCGCCGGACTGCTTCATCATCGAGCAGCGCCTGCGCGAATTGATGGACATACCTGTCTTTCACGACGACCAGCACGGCACCGCCATCATCGCCGCCGCCGGCCTGATCAACGCGCTCGCGCTGACCGGCCGCGACTTCAAGACGACCAAGCTCGTCTGCAACGGCGCGGGCGCCGCCGCCATCGCCTGCATCGAACTCATCAAGGCGATGGGCTTTGCGCCTGAGAACGTCATCCTGTGCGATACCAAGGGCGTCATCTACCAGGGCCGCGAAGACGGCATGAACCAGTGGAAGTCGGCGCATGCGGTGAAGACCGACCGCCGCACGCTGGCCGAAGCACTCAATGGTGCCGACGTGGTGTTCGGCCTTTCCGCCAAGGGCGCCTTCTCGGAAGAGATGATCCGCTCCATGGCGCCGCGGCCGATCATCTTCGCCATGGCCAACCCGGACCCGGAAATCACGCCGGAGGAAGTCGCCCGCATCCGTGACGACGCGATCGTCGCGACCGGCCGTTCTGACTATCCGAACCAGGTCAACAACGTGCTCGGCTTCCCCTACATCTTCCGCGGCGCGCTCGATGTGCGCGCGTCCACCATCAACGACGCGATGAAGATCGCCGCCGCCGAGGCGCTTGCCCATCTCGCCAAGGAGGACGTGCCTGACGACGTCGCCGCGGCCTACCAGGGCGTGCGCCCGCGCTTCGGGGCGCAATACATCATCCCCGTGCCGTTCGATCCGCGCCTCATTTCGGCGATCCCCGTCGCCGTCGCCAAGGCGGCCATGGAAACGGGCGTCGCGCGCAAGGAAATCCCCGATCTCGACGCCTATGCCCGCGACCTGCGCGCCCGGCGCGACCCGATCGCCTCGACGCTCCAGCAGATCTATGCCCGGGTGCGCCGCCAGCCGAAGCGTGTCGTCTTCGCCGAGGGCGAGGAAGAGCAGATGATGCGCGCCGCCGTCTCCTACGCCAACCAGGAGCTCGGCACCGCCCTGCTGCTCGGCCGCGAGGAGCAGATGCGCGAGACGGCCGAAAGGGCCGGCATCGACCTCGACCGGCCCGGCATCGAGCTGGTCAATGCCCGCATCTCGACGCGCAACAACGTCTATATCGACTATCTCTACGCGCGGCTGCAGCGAAAGGGCTTCCTCTACCGCGACGCCCAGCGCCTGATCCACAACGACCGCAACCACTTCGCGGCCTGCATGGTGGCGCTCGGCGATGCGGACGGCATGGTGACGGGCCTCACCCGCAACTATTCGACCGCGCTTGAAGACGTGCGCCGCTGCATCGACGCCAAGCCGGGCCACCGGGTCATCGGCGCCTCGCTGGCGCTTTGCCGGGGCCGCGCCGTGCTGGTCGCCGATACGGCCGTGCACGACATGCCCAACGCCGAGGAACTGGCTGATATCGCGGAAGAAGCGGCCGGCCTTGCCCGCCGCCTCGGCTACGAGCCGCGCGTCGCCATGCTCGCCTATTCGACCTTCGGCCATCGTTCGAGCGAACGCTCGGAACGGGTGCAGGAAGCGGTCAACATTCTCGACCGCCGCCGCGTCGATTTCGAATATGACGGCGAGATGGCGGCCGACGTGGCGCTCAATCCGCGCATCATGGAGCAGTATCCGTTCTGCCGCCTTTCCGGCCCCGGCAACGTGCTCGTCATGCCGGCATTCCACTCGGCATCGATCGCGACCAAGATGCTCCAGGAACTGGGCGGCGCCATGGTCATCGGCCCGCTGCTCGTCGGCCTCGACAAGTCGGTGCAGATCGTGTCGATGGGCGCGAAGGACAGCGACATCGTCAACATGGCGACGCTCGCGGCCTACAATTCCGGCGTCTGACAGCCGGCGCCGACAAGGCCTACCAGGGGCGTTTGCGCAGCCGCGCAAGCGCCCCTGATCTTTTGGACCTTGCCCGATAAAAAACCGCCCGCCCCGGAGGTCGGGAACGAGCGGCGAAATCAGACTATGCTGACCTTCATGGAAAAGAAGTTAGCTGGCGAAACGCCCGGCATCCGCGCCGTAATAGTTGAGGTAGCGGCCGGAGATCTTGCCGATCGGCAGCACGATCAGCACGTCCGTCGTGTTGAAGCCGTGATCGACCACCGCGCCGTCGCCGACCGTCGCGCCGAGGCGCAGGTAGCCCTTGATGAGCGGCGGCATGGCGGAAAGCGCCCGGCGCGCATCGATGCCTTCCGAAGGCATCAGGTCCATGGTGCGGAAGAGTTCCGGCCGGGCCGAAACGCTCCATTCGTCCTTCGCCTGCACATTGTGGTGCAGGAAGGAAAGCGCCAGCGCATGCTCTTCCGGCACGATGCCGTGGAAAGAGGCGCAGCCGAACATCACGTCGATGCCGTGCTTCAGCGAATAGGCCCAGTTGCCCTGCCAGAGCAGCTCCACCGTGCGCTTCGTCCGATAGGCCGGCAGCACGCAGGAACGGCCGAGCTCCATGAAGCGCTTGTCCGGATGGCGGGCGATGAGCGCATCGACGTCGAATTCCGACTGGGAATAGAAGCCGCCGGAAACAGCGGCCACATCCTGCCGCAGCAGGCGATAGGTGCCGACGATCTGCTCTTCCGCATCGCCCTCGATCGAGGTGTCGAGCACCAGCAGGTGATCGCAGACCATGTCCCAGGCGTCGATGTCGCGCTTGCGGCGCACCGCGTCGGCGGACAGCTTCGCATGCATCTCTTCGGCGAAAACGCGATAGCGCACGGCCTGCGCGGCGTCGATCTCGGAGACCGAGCGGGCGATGCGCGTCTCCAGATTGCCGATGCGGCCAAGCACGTCCGTTCCCGAACGGCCGGCGATCGGGGCCGGCTTCTGGGCGATCTCCACCGGGGCGATGGTCTGGGCGAGGTCGAGCGTCATGGCAGTCTACCCGTTAAGAAACTGCGTGGGTTTAACCACGATTCTGCAACAGGATAATGACGCAAATCCGGCTTGGATAGCAAAAAGCCGCTACGGGCCCGCATCACGCCGTGACGCGGCGCGCGAGCCGGGCTATCTCGGCAATCAGCTGAACGGGATCGGCGGGCTTTGCCAGCACGGCATCCGCGCCGATGGCCAGAAGCTCGTCCTTCAGGCCCGCGCGGCTATCGGCCGTCAGCACAACGACCGGCAGGCGGGCATTGCCGTAATCGCGCCGCACGATGCGGGCGATCATCTCCCTGCCGTCACCGCCGGGCATGCCGAGATCGGTGACGATGAGATCGGCCGCGAAGGGTCCGGCATCCGTGGCGCCGGCAAGGGCGGAGACGAGCGCCGGATAATCCGGCACATGGCGCACCACATGGCCCGCCCGCTCCAGCACGGCGCGCACCAGCATGGCGTTCACCGGGTCGTCCTCGGCCAGCAGGATGCTGGCACCCGCCGCGGGTGCCGGAACAGGCTCCTCGGCCGCCGGCGGCAGGTCCTTCAGGATCGGGCGATTGTCGTTGATGGCATCGCGCACCTCGATGCCCTTCATGCGTCCGCGCAGG
The DNA here is from genome assembly GCF_030733845.1 of Shinella zoogloeoides. NCBI lineage: Bacteria > Pseudomonadati > Pseudomonadota > Alphaproteobacteria > Hyphomicrobiales > Rhizobiaceae > Shinella > Shinella zoogloeoides. Next base: position 19,469 of record NZ_CP132311.1, on the reverse strand, counting down.
ACCTCCACCAGCGAACGCTCGCGCAGCGGGCGGATGAGCCAGGAATCGTAGCCTTCGCCATTGCCGATCGCCCGGGCGCCGCGCTCCTCCGGATTGACGAGATAGATACGGCGCGCGCCGCTGTCGCGCAGATAGGCGATGTCGGCAAGTTCCCGGCGGAAGACGCCGGCAAGGCGGTTGTCGACGATGATGTCGGTAAGGGCCGCTCTGCGCCCGGCAAGGAGCTGGGCAAGGTCAAGCGCCTCTTCGACGGAGGTTGCCAGATGGCAGGCGCCGCCGAGCGCATCGATGGTGCGCACCAGCGCCTTCGAGGCGGGGCCGGCCGGCGCAAGAAGAAAGACGAGGCTGCCGGTCAGGATATCCTTGCGCGAGCGACCGTTCCCCGCCGCCTTGCGGGCCTCGATCGGCATGCGGATGGTGAAGGTGCTGCCCTTGCCGGGTGTGCTTTCCAGCGTCAGGGCACCGCCGGCTTCGCGCAGGATACGGGCCGAGATGGCAAGACCGAGGCCCGTGCCGCCGCTGCGCTGGGCGGCGCTGCCGGTCTGCTCGAACTCCTCGAAGATGCGCGCCTGCTCCTCGGCATTCATGCCGGGGCCTGTATCGGTGACGCGAACGACGACGGCGCCGCGGTCCAGCGTGGTTTCCAGCGAGACGCCACCGGTATGGGTGAACTTCACGGCGTTGCCGACGACATTGTAGAGCACCTGGCGCAGGCGCGGGGCGTCGTAGAGGAGAAGGCCGGGCACGTCGGGCGAGACGAAGGAACCGATCTCGATGCCCTTTTCATGGGCGCGGGGCGAAAGCATTTCGACGACGCTTTCCAGCATCGGGCGCACCGGGTCCTCCGAGGGGCGAAGCTGGAAGCGGCCGGCCTCGATGGTCGAGAAATCGAGAAGGTCGTCGACGAGCTGGACGAGCGCATGGCCCGACTGGCGGATGCCGGCGAGGTAATTCTTCTGCTCGGCTGTCAGCCGCGTCTGGCCGATGAGATGCGACATGCCGAGAATGCCCGACAGCGGCGTGCGGATCTCGTGGCTAACCGTGGCGAGAAGGCGCGACTTGGCCGCGCTCGCCTCCTCCGCCCGCTGGCGCGCGCGCTCCCGCTCGCCCTCGGCGCGGCGCTCTTCCGTCACGTCGCGGGCTATCGAATGCACGACGAGCTCGCCCGACGCCGGATCGCGCACGGTGACATCGTGCCAGGAATAGATGCGCGTGCCCGACGGGCCGGCGACGTCCACATCGTAGCGATGGGCATTTCCCTGCGAGCGGAACGTGAGGCCGATCGCTTCGCAGGTCTTGCCCTCGACGTCGGCGACGCCCGTCAGGTCGCCGAGCACGGCATTGGCGTTGAGGATCCTGCCGTCGAGCGCGCGCATGACGACGATGTCGCCGAGCACGTCATGGATGGCCGAGAGGATTTCCGACGTCTCGCTGCGCTCCCAGGTGCGGTCGTCCCTGGCTTCCACGGCGGTTGCCGGACGGCGCGACCAGAACAGGAAGGCGGCGCCCGTAATACCCGCAAGGCCGAGGCCGGCAGCGGCGATGTAGAACCCGGCAGCCATGCCCGTCGCGAGCACCAGCGCCGCCATAAGCAGGCCGACGCCGGCGATGGCACTGCGGATCGTCGCGTGGCTTTCCTGCGCCGGCGCGGCCCTGTCGGCGTCGATATCGCGGGAATCACGCGCCGGTTCCTCGCTGGAACGGGTGCGGGCGGAACGGCGCGGCTCATCGGCAAATTCGGCCTCGAGCCGGTTCTGTAGCTTGACGGGTTCGCTCATGACGATCCGCATAGCACACGGACCGTTCAGATCGACTTCAGCAAGTCGCTAAAATTTTAGCGATCCCGGCGGCGCAGCAGTAGGAGCTCGTCGAGGATGACGAGGCCGGCGCCGATGGTGATGAAACTGTCGGCGAGATTGAAGACCGCGAAGGACCACATCTCCGTGTAGAACAGGATGTAGTCGATCACGTAGCCGAAAAGCGCCCGGTCGATGAGGTTGCCGAAGGCGCCGGCGATGATGAAGGCATAGCCGGCATGGGCAAGGCCGCGCTCCTTCGGCGTCTGGCGCCAGAGCCAGATGACGAAGCCGACGACGAAGAGCCGCAGCGTAACGATGAACCAGCCCTCCATGCCCGACAGCATGGAGAAGGCGACGCCGTAATTGTAGGTGCGGTAGAGCGCCAGCATCGGCACGACATGCACCGCCTCCTGGAAGGGCAGCCACATCTCGACGGCGAACTTCACCGCCTGGTCCAGTAGCAGCGCCAGGAGGATGACGACGATCACCGGCACCGGCCGGGACATCAGGGGAATGCGTTCGGTCATGCGCGCTCTTCCAGCGTGAGGAGATGGCGGCGCGCCTCGAACAGCATGATGCCGGTGGCGATGGCGAGGTTCAGCGAATCCGCGCGGCCGGCCTGCGGAATGCGGGCGAGCGCATCCGCCTCGCGGGCAAGCTCCTCCGGCAGGCCGGATTGCTCGTTGCCCATCAGCAGCACGACCGGCTTCTTGCGATAATCTATGGTGCGGTAGTCCACGGCCCCGGCCAGGTGGGTCGCGACGACCGAAACGCCGGCGCCCTTCTTCCAGGCGAGGAAATCGGCGACGCTCGCCTTGACCAGCGGCACGGCGAAAACCGAGCCCATGGTGGCGCGCACCGTTTCCATCGAGAACGGATCGGTGCTCTCGCCGACGAGGATGACGCCGCTGGCGCCCGCCGCATCGGCGGTGCGGATGATCGTGCCGAGATTGCCGGGATCGCGCACCCGGTCGAGCGCCACATAGGTCTCGCCGGCCTTCGGTCTGATGTCCCTGAGGCTCGTCCAGCGCTGGGTGAAGATGCCGACAACCATCTGTGGATTGTCGCGCCGGGTGATCGAGGAGAGCACTTTCTCGCTGACCTCGAGCACCAGCCCGCCGCGTGCGACGGTCTTGGTGGCGACCTGCACGACCTGCGGCTTGTCCTTGACGTTCTTGGCGTAGACCAGCGTCTTGATCTCGAAGCCGAGCTCCAGCGCGTCGATGACGAGCTTCAGGCCTTCCGCCATGAAACTCTTCGTCTCGTCGCGGTCCTTCTTGTTCGAAAGCGCCTTGATATTCTTGATGATCGGGTTGGAGAGGCTCGTGACCTCCTTCACCTGCCCGACCCGGCGCGTTCCGTGCTGTTCGTGGCTCATGCGCTAATCCATCGGCTGAAGAGGGAGGTGGAGAGCGCGCGGCCGGCATCCCCGCCGCCCGGGCCGCTCTCGCGGATGACGAGCTCGCCCGATTCCACCGTGCCGCCGAGGCCGCGCATGGTCTCGCGCATCAGCTCGTGGATGGAATAGAAGCTCGCGCGGATCGAATAGGCCGTCAGAACGAGGCCGATGGCCTTCGGCGACAGGATTTCCCGGCAGACATCGAGCATCAGCGGCAGGTGGTCGAAGAGGTGCCAGACCTCACCATTCGGGCCGCGGCCGAATTTCGGCGGGTCGGTGAGGATGATGTCGTATTTGCTGCCGCGGCGTTCCTCGCGCTGGATGAACTTCATGGCGTCCTCGCAGATCCAGCGGATCGGCAGTTTCTCCATGCGGCCGAGCGCCTGGTTCTCACGCCCCCAACCGATCGCCTTCTTCGAGGCGTCGACATGGGTGACCTCCGCGCCGGCGCTTGCCGCGACGAGCGAGGCGACGCCGGTATAGCCGAAGAGGTTCAGCACTTTAAGCGGCCGGCCGGCGGTCTCGACGCGCTCCTTCATCCAGCTCCAGTGGGCGAGCTGTTCCGGGAAGACGCCGACATGGCGGAAGGCGGTGAAGCGGCCGTGGAAATCGACGCCGAGAAGCTGCATCGGCCAGGTCTCTCCGAGCGCCGCCTTGGGGAACTTCCAGCGCCCCATGCCGTCCTCTTCCGTATCGCCGGTGAAGATTGCGTCGGCCTTGTCCCACATGCCGGGAAGGCTGCGCTGCCAGAGCGCCTGCGCTTCCGGCCGCACGATGCGGTAAGGGCCGTATTGTTCGAGCTTTTCCCCCGCGCCGCTGTCGATCAGGCGATACTGGTCGGAACCGGCGGTTTCGAGGATGACGGGCACGCGCTCGGCGGGCTTCGCGCCCTCGCGGCGCATCAGCGGGCGGGCAGGTGCCTCGGGGGCCGGGCGCGGCTCCTTGCCGGGGGCAGGCGCTTTTACGGCCTGGGGCCGTTGCGCTTGCGCCTTGATCGGCGTTTTCGCTCTGGCGGGCGCCGGGGCGCCACTCTTCGGCCGGCGGTGTCTGTCCTTCACGATCGATGATCCGTCGTCGGTTGAATACTCACCGGCAGCGCCGGAAAACGAGCGGTCCCCATACCATCCCTCCCCCACTTGGCAAAGCGCTTTCCGATTGCGATAACTTGGAACCGGTGAGGGAGGATCGATCATGGACATGTCCGGCGAAGAACGCATTGCCGCTCCACGCGACGCCGTCTGGGCGGCGCTCAACGATCCGGAAGTCCTCAAGGCCTGCATTCCAGGCTGTCAGTCGCTGACCATGAAGTCCCCGACCGAGCTGGAAGCGACGGTGAAGATCAAGATCGGCCCGGTCTCGGCGACGTTCAGCGGCGAAGTGACGCTTTCCAACCTCAGCCCGCCGGAAAGCTACACGATCTCCGGCGAGGGCAAGGGCGGCATTGCGGGTTTCGCCAAGGGCGGCGCCGACGTCAGGCTCACCGAGGACGGCGACGACACGATCCTTGCCTATGACGTGAAGGCACAGATCGGCGGCAAGCTCGCCCAACTCGGCTCGCGCCTTATCGATTCCTCGTCGAAGAAGCTGGCCGCGCAGTTCTTTTCCGATCTCGGCGCAAGGCTGAACGGCGGCGTAGCCTAGACTACTTCCCGGAAACCGGCACGACGGCCTGCGAGGCGATCGCCTCGGCGCGGGTGCGATGCTTTTCCGCTTCGCCGTGCCACTTGACGGCTTCGTTCGCCTCGACGCGGGCGCGCTTGCGGTATTTGCCCTGGGCGAACCAGGTGGCGAGCGAGCCGAGGACGAGGCCGAAGATCGTCGCGAGGAAGAGATAGACGAAGAAGGGGGCCGTCGTGGAGAGAACGCTGTCCTCCGGCCGGAACGGATTGAGCGCAAGCGTCACCGGCTGGCGGTTCGCCACCGACAGCACGATCAGCACGATGCCGACCGGGATGAGCACGAGGACGTTGACTACTCTCTTGATCATGTCACCTCACCAGCGCTCGCGCTTCAATCGTCCTGATCAGCCTGACCGGGATTGAGGCGTTCGCGCAGTTCCTTGCCTGTCTTGAAGAACGGCACCCACTTCTCCTCGACGAAGACCGCGTCGCCGGTGCGCGGGTTGCGACCCGAGCGGGACGGGCGGTTCTTGACGGAGAAGGCGCCGAAGCCGCGCAGCTCGACCCGGTTTCCGGCGGCCAGCGCATCGGTGATCTCGTCGAGCACCGCGTTGACGATGTTCTCGACGTCGCGGTGGTAAAGGTGGGGATTGCGCGCGGCGACAATCTGAACCAGTTCCGACTTGATCACTGTATCCCCCTCAAAAATTCTTGTTTTTCAATCGTGATCAACCTGCCAAACCGAGACCAGACCGTCAAGAAACAACTTTTGGCCGGCCAGTTTTTCGATTGTCGGTTGAAGGTCGAGCGGCAGGCCGAGGACGGAGCGGGCAAATTCCTGCATGCTGCCTCCGCCCCACGGGAAGAAGGACCGCTTCGGCGCTTCGTAGTCGACGAAGGGCAGGTCGGCCGCCACCTTGCGCTCGTCGAGATAGGCGCGGATCGCCTCCGGCCCGCCGAGCTTGTCGACCAGCTTGGCGGAAAGCGCCTGGCGGCCGGTGAAGATGCTGCCGTCGGCAAGGCGCAGCACCTCGGCGCGCGGCAATTTACGGCGCTCGGCGACGAGATCGACGAACCAGTCGTAGCTGTCCATCACCATGGAGCGGATCATGGTCTTGGCCTCTTCGCTCGCCGGGTGGAAGGGCGACGGCTCGGCCTTCAGAGGCGCGGACTTGATCTCCTCCAGCGAGACGCCGATCTTGTCCATCAGGTCCTTCATCTGCGGATACTGGAAGATGACGCCGATCGAGCCGGTGATCGAGCTTTCGCCCGCGATGATCGTGTCGCCGGCCGTGGCGACCATGTAGCCGGCGGAGGCGGCGAGCGTGCGCACGTCCGAGATGACGGGCTTCTTCTCCGCCACCTTGCGCAGCGCCTTGAAGAGGACCTCGCCGCCATAGGTGGTGCCGCCGGGCGAGGCGATCGTCACGACAAGCGCCTTCACCTGGTCGTTGCGGGCGATGCGATCGAGGCGCTCCAATAGTTCCGTATCGTCCTGGATGATGCCGGAGATCTTCACCCGCGCGATGTGATCGACCGGCTTGCTGGGCCATTGCCAGGTCACCGCGGCGAGGACGGCGAGGAGCGCGATCAGGACGGCCGCGACACGCCAGAAGGTGAGCTTGCGGCGCAGTTGCCGGCGATCGGCGATGGCGGAGTGGTCCATTCCCTGTCCTCGATGATGGCGGTCACCTGTTTCAGGTGGCTTGCAGAAGGCCCTATCGATATGGCATTCCCTGTACAAATGGCAAATCGTCGCTGAACTTTCTTGAACATCCATTGTTTGTTCAGGAATAATCGCCATATGGGGCCCGTTATGGAAATGCCCCGTCATGTACGCGGCAAGGCCAGAGCCGAAACTTCAAGCAGGCAGTATGCTGGACAGCGTGACAGAAGCACCGACGGGTGCACCGGGCATGGGCGTTTCCGCCGCGGCTTACCGCCTCGCGACGCGCCATTCCGCGCGCGTGCGTTTCCTGAAGATCGCCCTGCCGGTCGCGGCCCTCGTCATCGGCGCGATCTTCGCGGTCGTCTCCATCGTGCGCACCTACATTCCATCTGAGCTTCAGGTCGAGAGCGCCACCATCGAGGACGGCAAGCTCGTGATGCGCTATCCGGCCATCGCCGGCCGCAACAAGGACGGCATCAGCTATTCCATGAAGGCCGAACGGGCCTTGCAGGACATGAAGCATCCCGACGTCATCACGCTCGAGAACATCATGGCGAAGATGCCGGTCAACGAGAAGACCGTTGCGGAAGTCGTCGCCAAGACGGGCGTCTACGATCGCGGTCGCAACCTGCTCGACATGCTCGCGCCCTTCACCATTAATCTCAACACCGGCCTCGAAGCCGCCTTCCGCTCGGCCCACCTCGATATCAACGATGGAACCATGTCGACGGACGAGCCCGTTTCAATCCGCTCGAGCGCCGCATCCATTGTTGCGCAGTCGATGCGAATGACGGATAAAGGCCGGATCGTCGTCTTCGAAGGCAAGGTCGTCGTCGATGTCGATCCTGCCGCCATCCGCAACCGAGAAAAGTAAGAGCGCCATGTTCGCCAGTCTCTCCGCCCCCGTCCGGGCCGCCAGCCTCTTCGTTCTTGCCGCGGGCCTCGCGCTTGCCGCGGGTTCCGCCGGCGCCCAGCAGACGTCGAGCCGCATGAAGGGCATGGAGCTGTCGAACGACCAGCCGATCCAGATCCAGAGCGACAAGCTGGAGATCCAGGACCAGCAGAACAAGGCCGAGTTCACCGGCAACGTGAAGGTCGTGCAGGGCACGACGACGCTGCAGGCCGGCCGCATGGTCGTCTATTACAAATCCGGCGGCGGCTCGGTCGCCAGCGGCGATGCCGATATCGAGAAGATCGACGTCTTCGACAAGGTCTACCTGAAATCGCAGACCCAGGAGGCGACCGCCGATACCGGCACGTTCAATATGGTCAACGAGACGCTGCTTCTGAAGGGCAAGAAGGTCGTGCTCTCCGAGGGCGAGAACGTCTTCGTCGGCTGCCAGCTTCATGTGACCATGCGCACCGGCGAAGCCAAGCTCGACGCCTGCGGCGGCCGCGTGATGATTCAGCTCGATCCGAAATCCCGCAAACAAACGAATTGATATAGCGCTCCCTGGTGTCTTCCTCCCTCATCACCCGACTGACGCGCCGCCCGAAAAAGGCCGCGCACGAGCCGCCACGTAGCACCGATCTTTCGCGCTACGAAGGCACGCTCATTGCCCGCGGGCTGACGAAGACCTATCGCGACCGCCGCGTCGTCAACGGCGTCTCGCTCGTGGTGCGCCGCGGCGAGGCAGTCGGCCTGCTAGGCCCCAACGGCGCGGGCAAGACGACCTGTTTCTACATGATCACCGGCCTGGTGCCCGTCGACGAGGGCTCGATCGAGATCAACGGCCACGACGTCACCACCATGCCGATGTACCGCCGCGCCCGTCTCGGCGTCGGCTACCTGCCGCAGGAAGCCTCGATCTTCCGCGGCCTGACGGTGGAAGAGAACATCCGCGCGGTGCTGGAAGTGCACGACAAGAACAAGGGGCGGCGCGAGGAAAAGCTCGACAGCCTGCTCGCCGAATTCTCGATCGCCCACCTCCGCAAGTCTCCGGCCGTGGCACTCTCGGGCGGCGAACGACGCCGCCTCGAAATCGCCCGGGCGCTTGCCACCGACCCGACCTTCATGCTGCTCGACGAGCCCTTTGCCGGCGTCGATCCCATCTCGGTCGCCGACATCCAGGCGCTTGTGCGCCACCTCACCTCGCGCGGCATCGGCGTGCTCATCACCGACCACAATGTGCGCGAGACGCTTGGCCTCATCGACCGGGCCTACATCATCCATGCCGGCGAAGTGCTGACCCACGGCCGAGCGAACGACATCGTCAGCAATGCGGATGTGCGCCGCCTCTATCTCGGCGACAATTTCAGCCTCTGAGGCGCCGCACCGTCATCTTCACCAAGTTCGCGGCTGCGACTTGACCAAACTTCTCAAAAAAGCAATTTTTGGGCCAGTTGGATTTCGCCGCCGCGCCACGATGGCCGGGAGCGGCTTTTCCCGGGAGTAGAGCGTTCCGCATGGCACTCGCAGCCAGCCTTTTCCTGCGCCAGAGCCAGTCGCTGGTCATGACCCCGCAGCTGATGCAGTCCATCCAGCTGCTGCAGATGACGCATGTCGAGCTCACGCAGTTCATCGAGCAGGAACTGGAGAAGAACCCGCTCCTCGAAATCGCTGCCAACGATGATGGCGTGCGCGAGGATATCCGCGGCACGGACGAGCCCTTTTCGGGCGGCGACGAGCGCGGCCATGCCGAAAATTCCGGCAGCGACGAGAGCTTCCAGCCCGATCTCTACGATTCCGCCACCGCCGACACGGCGGGTAGCACGTCGGATACCTTCGACGGCGGCCTCGACAACGTCTTTCCCGACGATGCCGGCCCGCAGGCGGCGGATGCACCGGAACTCCTCGGCCAATGGAAATCCATGCCGGGCGGCGGCGAGGACGGCGAGGGCTATGACCTCGACAGCTTCGTGGCGGGCCGCAAGACGCTGCGCGACGTTCTGAACGAGCAGATCCCCTTCGTTCTTGCCGATCCGGTCGACCGGCTGATCGCCCAGCATCTCGTCGATCAGCTCGATGAGGCCGGCTACCTGCAGGGCAGCACCGCCGAGACGGCGCTGCGCCTCGGCAAGTCCGTCACGGAGATCGAGCGCGTGCTCTCGCGCCTCCAGGAACTGGATCCGCCCGGCGTCTTCGCCCGCTCGCTCGGCGAATGCCTCGCCATCCAGCTCAAGGCGCTCGACCGGCTCGATCCGGCCATGGCGACGCTCATCGACAATCTCGAACTGCTCGCCCGGCGCGACTTCGCGACGCTGAAGAAGCTGTGCGGCGTGGGCGAGGAAGACCTTCTCGACATGCTGGCGGAAATCCGCAAGCTCGACCCCAAGCCCGGCACGCGCTACGAGACGAGCGCCTCGGAAGCCGTGGTGCCCGATATCATCGTGCGCGCCGCGCCGGACGGAAGCTGGCATGTGGAGCTGAACGCCGACACCTTGCCGCGCGTCCTCGTCAACCGCGACTACTATGCCGCCGTCTCCAGCCGCACGAGCCGCGACAGCGCCGACTACGGCTTCCTCAACGAATGCCTCCAGACGGCGAACTGGCTGACGCGCAGCCTCGACCAGCGCGCCCGCACCATCATGAAGGTGGCGAGCGAGATCGTGCGCCAGCAGGACGCCTTCCTGATGCATGGGGTCGATCACCTGCGCCCGCTGAACCTCAAGACAGTCGCCGAGGCGATCAAGATGCACGAATCGACGGTAAGCCGCGTTACCTCAAACAAGTACATGCTGACGCCGCGCGGCCTCTTCGAACTCAAATATTTCTTCACCGTGTCGATCGGCTCGGCGGAGGGCGGCGATTCCCACTCAGCCGAGAGCGTGCGACACCGCATCCGTACCATGATCGCGCAGGAGGCGCCCGATGCGGTGCTCTCCGACGACGATATCGTCGACGTGCTGCGCAAGGGCGGCGTCGATCTTGCCCGCCGGACGGTGGCCAAGTATCGCGAGGCGATGAACATCCCCTCGTCCGTGCAGCGGCGGCGCGAAAAACGGGCGCTCGCCAAGGCTGCCCTCTCCTGAAACCAAGCCGTGGAAATCAGCGTTTCACCCCTCAAGAAGTTAACGATGGCTGAACCCACCGATTGACTTCACCATCGGGACGGGCTAATGCGCGCCCCAATTCTGAAGAGAAGGCAGACCGGCATCCCAGACATATCCCCGCTTTTTTTGCCGCATGCGACGCAAAATCCATCGCATGCTTGAAACGCTTGGAACGTGGATGAGGTTGGCATAGACTGTTGCACGCAAATCACGAACGAGAGGAAACCTCCATGAGTGTGCGTGTATCCGGTAAACATATGGAAATCGGCGAAACTTTCCGTCAGCGCATTGAAGAGCAGATGGGAGAAGCCGTAACCAAATATTTTGACGGAGGATATTCGAGCCAGGTCACCGTGGAAAAGGCGGGATCGCGGTACAGCGCAGACTGCAAGATCCACCTGGATACGGGCATGGCCTTGCAGGCAAATGGCGAAGCAAACGATCCGCTGGCGGCCTTCCAATCGGCCTCCGAACGGATCGAGAAGCGCCTGCGCCGCTACAAGCGCAAACTCAAGGCACACCACAACGGCAATGGTCACGACGCCTTTGCAGAAGTGGCCTACACGGTGATGGATTCGGTCCCCGACGAAGACGATGAGCTTCCCGAGGACTACGCACCGACCATCGTTGCGGAAAGCACGAAGAAACTGCGGACCATGTCCGTCGCAAGCGCCGTCATGGCGCTCGACATGACGGACGACCCGGTTCTTCTCTTCCGCAGCGCCGGATCGGAGCAGCTCAATATCGTCTACCGACGCAACGACGGCAATATTGGCTGGATCGACGCAGCCAATATCAAAGGCTGAGTGACGGGATCGTGGTGCCGGAAAGCGGCACCACGTTTCTTCAAACCCTTCACGCAGCGCACGAGGACAAGAGCATGGCATTGGCAGGTTTGCTGCAGCAAAGTGCGATTATTCCGGCGATGAGGGCCAATTCCAAGAAGCAACTGCTTCAGGAGCTGGCAACGAAAGCGGCAAAGATCACCGGAATTCCGGAACGTGAGATCTTCGACGTCATCCTTCAGCGTGAGCGGCTCGGTTCGACCGGCGTGGGCAATGGCATCGCCATCCCGCACGGCAAGCTGAAGGAACTCACGCAGATCACCGGCCTCTTCGCGAGGCTCGAGACTCCCGTTGACTTCGAGGCGCTGGACGACCAGCCGGTCGACCTCGTCTTCCTGCTTCTGGCGCCGGAAGGCGCCGGGGCGGACCATCTGAAGGCGCTCTCCCGCATCGCCCGCGTGCTGCGCGATCCTGCCATGGTCGCCAAGCTGCGCGCGTCCGACAGCGAGAGCGCGGTCTACGCCTGCCTCAGCGAGGAACAGGCGTCCAACGCGGCCTGAGGCCGCGTAGGCACCACTATCGATCGCCTACCGAAACCGCCGCGGACCAACGTCCTGCGGCGGTTTTCGTTCGGCTCATGCAGATGCGAAGAGAGGCGGCAGCGTGGCGGCGAGCATCGCCGCGCCCGAGGCCGTCAGAAGCCCGAGCACGATGCGGCGGAAGGTCGCTTCGCTGATGCCGATATAGAGCCGGCTGCCAAGCAGGGTCGGCAAAAGCATGGCCGGGGCGACGACGGCGAACATCGGCACCATCTCGACCTTGACCATGCCGGTGGCGAAATAGGTCGCCATGGTGACGGCGAGCGTCGCCAGATTGAAATTCTGGATGACCGTGCGCTGGGTGTCCTTGTCAATCTGCCGCAGCGTGCACCAGAGCGTCGGCACCGGGCCGGAAAAGCCGCCGAGGCCGGCCATGACGCCGCCGACCAGGCCGGCCGCGCCGTCCGCCAGCCGACCGCCGAAGCGGACCGGCGGCAGCGCACGCGAAAACAGCATGATCGGACACCAGACGACCAGCACGAGGCCAAGCACGGTCTTGAAAAGCCGCGCATCGAGCATCGGCAGGATCGCCGTCCCGATCGGGATGCCGGCAAGGCCGCCGACGAGAAAGGGCAGGAGAACCGGCAGGCTGAAGCCGCGCCGGACGGACAGTGCGCCGACCACCTGCCCCGTCAGCGCCCCGAATACGACGAGCACGGCTGCCAGTTGCGGCTCGATCGTCCAAGCCCAGAAAGACATGGCAACGAGGCCGAAGGCGAAGCCGGACAGGCCCTGCACGAAGCCCGCGACGATCGCGCCGAGCGCGATGATCCACACGGTTTCCGACACGGCCTTCCTTTCGGGATGGAGAATGCCTGCCGGTCGTCATCGCCCGGCCAAGAAAAACGCCCGCACCATTGCTGCTGCGGGCGTCCTGATCGTCGAAAGGGCCTATCAGGCCTGTGCGGCGCTCGCCTCGCCGGCGGGGGCCTTCGGGCCGCCCTTGGATACGCCCACCATGGCCGGGCGCAGCACACGCTCGCCGATGACGAAGCCGGCCTGCACGACCTGGACCACCGTGTTGTTGGCGACCTCCGGGTTCGGCACTTCGAACATGGCCTGATGGAAGTTCGGATCGAATTTCTCGCCCATCGGATCGAGCTTGCGCACGCCGTGACGCTCCAGCGCGGCGAGCATGGAGCGCTCGGTCATCTCGACGCCTTCGGCGAGCGCCTTGAGGCCGGCATCCCCGCTTTCGAGCGCGTCGGCCGGGATGGCATCGAGCGCGCGGCGCAGATTGTCGGACACGGCCAGCATGTCGCGCGCAAAGCCGGCGACGGAATAGGACTTGGCGTCCTTCACGTCGCGCTCGGTGCGGCGACGCAGGTTGTCCATCTCGGCGGCTAGGCGCAGATACTTGTCCCTGAGGTCGGCGTTGTCGGCCTTGAGCACCTCGATCGGATCGGGCTCGGCCGGCGCTTCCGCCTCGGCGGCAGCTTCTTCCGCAGCGTAGGCTTCTGCGGCGACCTTGTTTTCCACCGCCTCGTCAGGTCCGTGTTTCTTGCTCTCGTCGGTCATGACGTACTCCGAATTGCATATTTAAGGGGGTTGCGCCCGATATCGAGCTTTGAGCCTGAAAAATCAAGGGCTGATGCCCCGAAAGGCCGGTTCTGTCGCCGCATGCCGTTCTCGCAAACCGCTACGCACGTTGCGCGATACGCTTCAGCGCGAAAGCCGCGACATGAGCTGGGCCGTATAATCCACCATGGGCACGATACGGGAATAGTTGAGCCGCGTCGGCCCGATGACGCCGACGGCACCGACGATCTTCTCGTCGCTGTCCCGATAGGGCGCGACGATGAGCGAGGAACCGGAGAGCGAGAAGAGCTTATTTTCCGAGCCTATGAAGATGCGTACGCCCGGCCCCGTCTCGGCGAGGTTCAGGAGCTCGATCAGGCTGTCCTTGCGCTCCAGATCGTCGAAGAGCATGCGCAGGCGGTCGATGTCCTCCGCGCCGGCGAGGCCTTCGAGCAGGTTCGCCCGGCCGCGCACGATGAGCCGCGTCGGCTTAGCCTCCTCGAAGCCGCCGGACCAGACGGCAAGCCCGCGTTCGACGAGATCCTGCGACAGTTTATCGAGCTCGCCGCTGATTTCGCCACGCAGGCGCTCAAGCTGCGCGCGGGCCTCGACCAGCGTGTTGCCGGCAAGGTGCGCATTGAGGAAATTGGCCGCTTCCGTGAGCTGTGAGCCGGTCACGCCCGCCGGCAGTTCGATGATGCGGTTTTCCACCTGGTCGTGATCGCCGACGAGCACGACGAGCGCCTTGGTCGGCTCCAGGCGGATGAATTCGACATGCTTCAGCACCGCGTCGTTCTTGGTGGTGATGACGAGGCCGGCGCCGCGCGACATGCCTGACAGTGCCTGGCTCGCCTCGTTCATCATGGTCTCGACGGCCGAATACTTCTCGCCATGCGGGCGCACATGCCGCTCGATCGAGGCGCGGTCCTCCGCCGAAATATTGCCCACCTGCATGAAGGCATCGACGAAGAAGCGCAGGCCGAGCTGCGTCGGCAGGCGCCCGGCGCTGATATGGGGCGAGTAGATGAGGCCGAGTTCCTCCAGATCGCTCATCACATTGCGCACGGAGGCGGGCGAGAGCGACATGGGCAGGATGCGCGACAGGTTGCGCGAGCCGAGCGGCTCGCCGCTTTCCAGATAGCTTTCCACGATGCGGCGGAAGATTTCGCCCGAACGCTCGTCGAGCGCCGCCTGACTGTCAGGACCCGGAGATCTCAAAACCATCTTTCAACCGCAACCCTTGTTATTCCCCGGGAATATAGTGATTTGGACGGCCAGCGCAAAACGGATTTTCCCCGCCGCCGGCCCTCGACCATTCCATCGCCCGGCGAACTGGTCTAAAGCACCTTGCAAGATATCATGAGACAGGAGTTCGCAATGCGGCCGTCCGGCAGAAAAACCGATCAGATGCGCAAGGTTTCCTTCGAGCGCAACGTTTCCAAACATGCCGAAGGCTCCTGTCTCGTCAAGTTCGGCGACACGCATGTGCTGGTGACGGCGAGCCTTGAAGAAAAGACCCCGCCGTGGCTGCGCAACAGCGGCAAGGGCTGGGTGACGGCCGAATACGGCATGCTGCCGCGCGCCACCGGCGACCGCATGAAGCGCGAAGCCGCCGCCGGCAAGCAAGGCGGACGCACGCAGGAAATCCAGCGCCTCATCGGCCGGTCGCTCCGCGCCATCGTCGATCTCGAAGCGCTCGGCGAACGCCAGATCACCATCGACTGCGACGTCATCCAGGCCGATGGCGGCACCCGCACGGCCTCGATCACCGGCGCCTTCGTCGCGCTGCACGATTGCCTGAAGTGGATGGAAGCGCGCAACATGATCAAAGTGGAGAGGGTCCTGAAGGATCACGTCGCCGCGATCTCCTGCGGAATCTTCGCCGCCCAGTCGGTCATCGACCTAGACTATCTGGAAGACTCCGCCGCCGAGACGGACGCCAACTTCGTCATGACCGGCTCGGGCGGCATCGTCGAAATCCAGGGCACCGCGGAAGGCAAGCCGTTCACGGAGGAGGAATTCTCCAACCTGATGGCGCTCGCCCGCGCCGGCATCGCCGACCTCGTCGCCCTGCAGAAGCAGGCCATCGCCTGAGACAAGGCTTTCCCATGACCGCCGCGATCGAAGGCATTCTCGAAACCGCGCTCTATGCGGACGACCTCGACGCGGCGGAAGCCTTCTACGGCGGCATCCTGGGGCTGGAGAAGATCACGCGGCAGGCCAACCGCCATGTCTTCTTCCGCTGCGGCCCCGGCGTCCTCCTGATCTTCAATGCGAAGGAGACCGCCGTGCCACCCCCGCCGCACGCCTTTCCCGTGCCGGTGCACGGAACGTACGGCCCGGGCCATGCCTGTTTCCGCGTTCCCGGGCCGGAGCTTGATTTCTGGGTGAAAAAGCTGGAAGAAGCCGGCATCGCCATCGAAGCGGACTTCCGCTGGCCGAACGGCGCCCGTTCCATCTATTTCCGCGACCCCGCCGGCAACAGCCTGGAATGTGCCGAGCCGGGCCTCTGGAACATCGGTTAAGGACCATCATGCGCAAGCTCGACACCAAGACGATCGTCGTCGCCAGCCACAATGCCGGAAAGATCCGCGAGATCGAGGACCTGATCGGTCCCTTCGGCTTTTCCGCGAAATCGGCGGCGGAGCTGAAATTCGAGGAACCGGACGAGACGGGCACGACCTTCGAGGAGAATGCGACGATCAAGGCGCTCGCCTCGGCCAAGGCGTCGGGCCTGCCGGCCCTGTCCGACGATTCCGGCCTCGTCATCGATGCGCTCGATGGCGCGCCTGGCGTCTACACCGCGAACTGGGCGGAGAAGGAAGACGGCACGCGCGACTTCGCCATGGCCATGGAGAAGGTGGAGAAGGCGCTCACTGACAAGGGCGCGAGCGAGACGAAGGACCGCACCGCGCGCTTCGTCTCCGTGCTGTGCCTTGCCTGGCCGGACGGCCATACGGAACTCTTCCGCGGCGAGGTGGAAGGCCATGTCGTCTGGCCGCCGCGCGGAACGCAGGGTTTCGGCTACGATCCCGTCTTCCAGCCGGAAGGCTATGAGACGACCTTCGGCGAGATGAGCGCCGAGGAGAAGCACGGCTGGAAGCCGGGCGATGCGGCCGCGCTGTCACACCGCGCCCGCGCCTTCAAGCTCTTCGTCGAAACCTGCCTGAAGGCCTGAGGCGCGATGACGGCGGTGCCCTTCGACATGCGGCCGAATTTCGCGTCGGATCTCGCCGATCCCGGCTTCGGCATCTATGTGCACTGGCCGTTCTGTGCCGCCAAATGCCCCTATTGCGACTTCAACAGCCATGTGCGCCACCAGCCGGTCGACCAGCCGCGCTTCGTCCAGGCATTCCTGAAGGAAATGGCGACGATGCGCCGGCTCACCGGCTCGCGCACCGTCACCAGCATCTTCATGGGCGGCGGCACGCCCTCGCTGATGGCGCCGGAGACGGTGGACGCGATCCTGGGCGGCATCGCCCGCCACTGGCATGTGCCCGACGGCATCGAGATCACCATGGAGGCGAACCCCTCCAGCGTCGAGGCCGAGCGCTTCCGCGGCTACCGCGCCGCCGGCGTCAACCGCGTCTCGCTCGGCGTGCAGGCGCTGAACGACCGCGACCTGAAATTCCTCGGCCGGCTGCATGATGTCGCCGACGCACTGAAGGCGATCCGCCTTGCACGCGACATCTTCCCGCGCATGTCCTTCGACCTCATCTATGCCCGCCCGAACCAGACGGTCGAGGCATGGGACCGCGAGCTGAAGGAAGCCGTCTCCTATGCCGTCGATCATCTCTCGCTCTACCAGCTCACCATCGAGGAGGGCACGCCCTTCTACGGCCTGCACAAGGCCGGCAAGCTGGTGGTGCCGGATGGAGAACATTCCGCCGTGCTCTACGAGGCGACGCAGGAGATTACCGAGCGCGAGGGCATGCCGGCCTACGAGGTCTCCAACCATGCAAGGCCCGGCTCGGAGAGCCGCCACAACCTCACCTACTGGCGCTATGGCGACTATGTCGGCATCGGACCCGGCGCGCACGGGCGGCTGACGACGGGCGGCGCGAAGATCGCGACCGCCACGGAGCGCAAACCGGAGAGCTGGCTGAGCCTCGTGGAAACCGAAGGCCACGGCATGATCGACCAGGAGCTGCTGGAACTCGAAGCACAGTCGGACGAACTGCTGCTGATGGGCCTGCGCCTGAAAGAGGGCGTCGATCTCGCCCGCTGGCAGACCCTGTCTGGCCGCGACCTCGACCCGGATCGCGAACAGTTCCTCATCGAGCACGGTTTCATCGAACGGCTCGGCAATTCCCGGCTGCGCTGCACCCCGGCCGGCATGCTGATCCTCGACGCCGTCGTCGCGGACCTCGCCTGCTGAACATCCGGCATCCGAACGGCCGGCTCAGTCCGGAAAGCTTTCCATCTTCTGCATGTAAGCCTTGAATCCGGCGCGGCCGTAGGTCGCCATGGCCTTCGGGTGGTCGTTCGTGTCCGTGTGGAGCCAGATGCGGCGCGTCGCCGGCCCCCAGGCCGTGCGCAGGCACCAGTCCAGCAGGAAGGGACCGAGCCGGCGGCCATAGACGTCCGGAACAAGGCCGAAATGCACGAGCTCGACCTCCTCGCCCCGAAAGCCGTCGAACTCGCAAAGCCCGACCGGCCGCCCCGCCTCGCGCAGCACGAAGGTGCGCGTTGCCTCGGCCATGAGCGCATCGGCCAGCGCTGCCCGCGGCATGCGCAGGCGCTGGTCCCAGTCGAACGGGCCGCCGATGGCGCGGTAGAGCGCAAGATAATCCTCGACCGAAAGGCGTTCGGCCTCGACCTGCAGTTCGCCGGGCGGCATTGCCAGCGCCGCATGCTCCGCCGGCGGCGCCAGCAGTTCCAGATAGGTGACGAGAAGGTCCATGCGCGGCCCCGATTGAAAGCGGAACGCCGCGCCAAAGAATGGCACGGCGTTCCGGTGACATGACAAGGCGCGAAAAGCCTATTCGTTGATCAGGCGCTTCAAGAGCTCGATCTCGTGGCTGAGCTTGGTGTCGCCCGAGATCAGCTCCTCGATCTTGCGCACGGCGTGCAGCACGGTCGTATGGTCGCGCCCGCCGAAGCGGCGGCCGATTTCCGGGAAGGAGCGCGGCGTCAGCGTCTTCGACAGATACATGGCGATCTGGCGCGGCTTGACGATGACGCGCGTGCGGCGGTTCGAGACCAGTTCCTGGCGCGAGACGTTGTAGTGCTTGGCCACCACGCGCTGGATGTCCTCGATGCGCACCCGGCGCGGCTCGCCGGCGGCGACCAGATGGCCGAGCAGTTCGTCGACGCGCTCGATCGACAGGTTCGGCTCGAAGGAGCGGCGGAAGAGGAGCTGGTTGAAGGCACCTTCCAGCTCGCGGCCGCTGGCCGTGATGTTGCGCGCCACATGGCTCAGGATGTCGTCGGGAATGTCGAGCGACTGATCCTCCTGCTGCGCGGCCGCAAGGCGGCGCTTGAGGATTTCGAGACGCATTTCATAGTCCGGCGCTTCCATTTCGATGGCGACGCCGCCCTGGAGGCGGGAGCGCACGCGCGGATCGAGCGATTCCAGCTCCCACGGCGCGCGGTCGGCTGCGACGACGACCTGCTTGGCGGAATCGAGCAGCATGTTGAGCAGATGGCAGAACTCGTTCTGGATCGAGTTACCCTGCAGGAACTGCATGTCGTCGATGATGAGCAGGTCGATATTGCGCAGCGTCTCCTTGAGGGAGAGCGCATCGTTGTCGCGGATCGCGGTTGCGAAACGCCACATGAAGTATTCCGCCGTCAGGTAGACGACGCGCGGATTACGGGCGCTGGAAAGCGCGCCGAGCGCGATCGCCTGGAGAAGATGCGTCTTGCCGAGGCCGACGCTCGAATGGATGAAGAGCGGGTTGAACCGCACGGCACCGGCGCCGGCTTCCGCGATGGTTCGGGCCGCGGCAAGGGCAACGCGGTTCGAGGTGCCCTCGACGAAGGCATCGAACGTATAGCGCTGGTCGAGCGGCGAGCCGAAGAGCGGGCCGGAATGCTGGACGCGCGGCTGGGCGGCGGCAGCGATCGATGCAACGGCATTGGCGAC